>DATFWF010000061.1:0-9241 GCA_035259605.1 Thermoanaerobaculia bacterium | reverse complement strand
CGGCAGCGGCGCCGGGTCCGCCAGGTCGAGGATCGTCTGGCCGATCTCGATGTGCGGGAAGCCGGAGATCATGCAGATGTCGCCGGCCGAGGCGTCGGTGACCTCGACGCGCTCGATCCCCTCGAACATGTAGATCTTGCCAGCCTTCCCCTTTTCGACGATCTCGCCGTCGGGATGAACGACCGCGAGCTCGGAGGACCGCGACAGGCTGCCGGCGTGAACGCGGCCGATCGCGAGGCGGCCGAGGTAATCGGAGTAGTCGATGTTGGCGACGATCATCTTGAACGGCGAGTCGCCGATGACCGGCGCGGGGATGTGGTCGAGGATCGTATCGAGGAGAGGCTTGAGATCCCCGGACTTGGCGTTGGGATCGGGCGAGGCGAAGCCGAGGCGGCCGGCGCCGTAGAGGATCGGGAACTCCAGGTGCTCCTCGCGCGTCGCGAGCGAGAGGAAGAGGTCGAGGATCTCCTGCTCGACTTCCAGGGTCCGGGCGTCCGAGCGGTCGATCTTGTTGATGAGCACGATCGGGCGCTTGTCTCCTTCGAGCGCCTTCTTCAGGACGAACCGGGTCTGGGGAAGCGGCCCCTCGGCGGCGTCCACGAGGAGGAGAACGCCTTCGACCATCGTCAGGATCCGCTCGACCTCGGAGCCGAAGTCGCGGTGGCCGGGAGTGTCCACGATGTTGATGACGACGTCGCGGTAGCGCACCGCCGTGTTCTTGGCGAGGATCGTGATCCCACGCTCTTTCTCCAGCTCGCCCGAGTCCATGACCAGCTCCTCGACGTGCTGGCCGGCCCGAAAGGTGCCGCACTGCTTCAAGAGCGCGTCCACCAGCGTCGTCTTGCCGTGGTCCACGTGCGCGACGATCGCCAGGGCACGGCGGTCCGCCCGCGTCCGCGCGGTTGCAGGCGTGTCGGTCGGAGACGCGACGGTCATGGCTTCGCTCATCTTAGAAGAGGTATGGAATCCGGGCAGGGGCAGAACAGGGCTCTACCCTGGAGAATTCCCGCCCGCGAAACCGTGTAGAATGCCCGCCTGTCCTCGGGTCCTGTGTCCTCCTTCCGGAGCATGCGTTTCTCCATCCTTCGGCCATGACCACGAACCTGCTCGAGGACCTGTCCCGCCACTTCGGCCACCAGTCCTTCCGCCCCGGCCAGGAGGAGATCGTCCGCGCCGTGCTGGCCGGGCGCGATCTTCTCGCCGTCATGCCCACCGGGTCGGGCAAGTCGCTGGGCTACCAGCTCCCGGCGCTGCTTCTCCCCGGCATGACGCTCGTCGTCTCGCCGCTCATCGCGCTGATGAAGGACCAGGTCGATGAGCTCAACCGCAGAGGGATCCGCGCCGCGGCCCTTCACTCCCTGGCCCCGCCCGCGCAGCGCCGCGCCGCGATCGCGGACGCCCGCCGGGGCGCGTTGAAGCTCCTCTACGTCGCGCCGGAGCGCTTCGCCTCCGAGGCCTTCCTTCGCGAGCTCCTGGAGCTGCCGCTGTCCCGCTTCGCCGTGGACGAGGCGCACTGCGTCTCGGAGTGGGGGCACGACTTCCGCCCCGATTACCGGCGGCTCGACGAGGCTGCTCGCCGGTGCCGGCGCGCCGACGGCGCGGAGGGCCGGCCGCCCGTGATCGCGTTCACGGCCACCGCCACGCCCGAGGTTCGGGAGGACATCGTCACGCTCCTCGGCCTCTCGCAGCCCGAGGTTTTCGTCGCGGGATTCGACCGGCCCAACCTCTTCTTCGACATCCGCCACGTCTCCGGCGAGCTGGAGAAGCGGGCTCTCCTGCCCGAGCTCGTCGCGGGACGCCGGGCGCTCGTCTACGCCGCCACCCGCAAGTCCACGGAGCGGGCCGCCGAGGCCCTGCGCGCCGCCGGGATCGAGGCATGCGCGTATCACGCGGGCCTCGAAGAGCACGAGCGCACGCGCGTCCAGAACGGCTTCGCCGCGGGGAGGCTCCCGGTCGTCTGCGCGACCAACGCCTTCGGCATGGGCATCGACCGCCCGGACGTGGAGGCGGTCGTCCATTTCGAGATCCCGGGATCGCTCGAGGCCTACTACCAGGAGATCGGCCGCGGAGGGCGCGACGGCCGTCCGGCGACCGTGACGCTTCTCTGGAACTACGTGGACGTTCGGACGCAGGAGTTCTTCATCGAGCGGGACGAGGACGAGGCCGACCCGTCCCGCCCGAGGGCCCCGCTCGATCCGGAGCAGCGCGAGAGGAAACGCGATCTCGACCGGCGAAAGTTGAAGCGCATGATCGCCTACGCCGATTCGACCGGGTGCCTGCGCTCGGTCCTCCTCGGCTATTTCGGAGAGCCGGACGCGCCGGAGCGCTGCGGCAACTGCGGCAACTGCGCCCGCCGCAGGGCGCTCGACGGCGACGAGCTGCTCTTGCTCCGCAAGATCCTCTCCGGCGTCGCCCGGGCGGGCGAGCGCTTCGGCAAGCGCAGGATCGTGGCGATGCTCCGCGGCGAGACGGACGATCTCCCCGAGACTCTGAAGTTCCTCTCGACGACGGGCCTTCTCGCCACGGAGGACCCGAAGAAGATCGGGCGTTTCCTCGATGCGGCGGTCGGCGCCGGATTCCTCGCCGCCTCCAACGACGTCTACCGCACGCTCTCGCTGACGAGGCCCGGCCGCGACGTGATGACCGGCCGGCGGCCGTCCGCCGAGCTGACGCTGCCCGAGCCTCCGCGCGCGATTCCACGCGAGAAGAAGTCCCGGCTGCCCAAGCTCGACCTCCTTTCGTCGCTCGGGGAGGGCGACGGGACCGACCAAGTCCTGTTCGAGACGTTGAAAGACTGGCGGCGGCGCGAGGCCACGGAGCGGTCCGTTCCGGCGTACGTCGTGTTCCACGACCGGACCCTCGCGGCGATCGCCGCCATCCGCCCTCGAACGATCGAGGCCCTCTCCCGCGTGCCGGGAGTCGGGTCCGCCAAGCTCGAGGCGTACGGAAAGGCGATCCTGGACCTGATCCCGCCGGGTTAAAGTCCTCGCATCTTTTTGGGGGTGCGATGCTGGTCAAACGCTGTGTGGCCGCCCTGGCCTCGTTCTGGATCCTCGGGGTCTCCGTCCTCGCCGCCGGGTTCACGATCGAGCAGGTCCTCTCGGCTCCTTTTCCGACGGAGCTGACCCCGGCGCCTTCCGGCGGGGCGGTCGCCTGGGTGTTCAACGACCGCGGGCTCCGCAACATCTGGATCGCGGAGCCGCCGGATCACAAGGGCCGGAAACTGACCGCCTATTCGGAAGACGACGGGATGGAGATCACCGACCTCGCGTTCACACCGGACGGCAAGCGCATCGTCTACGTCCGCGGAAGCGGCGCCAACCGCCGCGGGGAAGTCCCGAACCCCCTGTCGCGGGCGGACGGAACCGACCAGGCGATCTTCGTCATCCCGACCGGCGGCGGAGAGCCGCGGCGCCTGGCCGCGGGGCGCGGGGCCGTGGTCGCGCCCAAGGGCGAATGGGTCGCCTGCGTCGCCCGCGTCGGTGACAAGGACCAGGTCTTCCTGATCAACCTCGAGGGCGAGGCGAAGGCGACACAGCTCTTCAAGGCGCGCGGCGACGCGGGGAACCTCTCCTTCTCGCCGGACGGCGCTCGCCTGGCGTTCGTCAGCCGCCGGGGCGACCACAGCTTCCTCGGCGCCTACGACTTCACCTCGAAGTCGCTTTCCTGGCTCGACCCGAGCGTGGACCGGGATTCCAATCCCGCCTGGTCGCCGGACGGAAAACGCCTGGCTTACCTGCGTTTTCCGGCGAACAAGGAGCTCCAGTCGTTCCGCCCCCACCGCGAGGGAGAGCCGTGGTCGATCCGCGTCGTGGACGCGGCGACCGGCAAGGCCCGCGAGGTCTTCCGCGCGGACAAGGGACGCGGAAGCGTCTTCCGCAACGCCGTCGCCGAAAACCAGCTCTTCTGGGCCGACGGCGACCGGATCGTCTTCCCATGGGAGAAGGACGGCTGGACGCACCTCTACTCGGTCTCGGCGGAAGGAGGCGCGGCGGCGCTCCTGACGCCCGGCGATTTCGAAGTCGAGTACGTCTCGATGTCGAAGGACCGCAAGAGGATCCTCTTCAACTCAAACCAGGACGACATCGACCGCCGCCACCTGTGGAGCGTTTCGCCCGCGGGCGGTAGGCCGTCCGCGCTGACGTCCGGCAAGGGGATCGAATGGTCGCCTGTCGCGACGGCCGACGGATCTTCCGTCGCGTACTTCCGATCCGACGCCCAGCGCCCGGAGCGGCCGGCGATCCAGCCGTCGGCGGGCGGCAGCGCCCGGGACCTCGCGGCGGACGCGATTCCCGCGGACTTCCCCGAGCGCTCGCTGGTCGTTCCCGAGCAGGTCGTCTTTCCTTCGGCCGACGGAATGAAGATCCACGGCCAGCTCTTCCTGCCGGCCGGCTCCCGCCCCGAGAAGCGTCCCGCGATGATCTTTTTTCACGGCGGCTCCCGACGGCAGATGCTCCTGGGCTGGCACTACAACTACTACTATCGGAATTCCTACGCCTTCAACCAGTACCTCGCGAGCCGCGGCTATGTCGTCCTGTCGGTCAACTACCGAAGCGGCATCGGGTACGGAATGGAGTTTCGAGAGGCGCTCGACTACGGCGCGGTGGGCGCTTCCGAATTCAACGACGTCCTCGGCGCCGGGCTGTACCTCAAGGGCCGCGCCGACGTGGACCAGGCGCGGATCGGCCTCTGGGGCGGCTCCTACGGCGGCTATCTGACCGCGATGGGGCTCGCGCGCGCGTCGGACCTCTTCGCGGCGGGCGTGGACTTCCACGGAGTCCACGACTGGAACGACGTGATCACCAACTTCGAGCCCGCCTACGACCCTGCCAGGCGCCAGGATGTGGCGCGGCTCGCCTTCGAGTCCTCGCCGCTGGCATCGGTCAGGACGTGGCGCTCGCCCGTTCTCCTGATCCACGGCGACGACGACCGAAACGTCCCCTTCGGACAGAGCGTGGATCTCGTTCAGGCGCTCCGCCAGAAGGGTGTCGAGTTCGAGGAGCTCATCTTCCCCGACGAGATCCACGATTTCCTGGTCCACGCCCACTGGTTGAAGGCGTACCACGCGGCGGAGGATTTCCTGGATCGGAAGTTGAAGAAGTAAGGTCTAGGGTCTGTGGTCCAGCGGCCAGGGTCGGGAGCGTGAAGGACCGGGTCGTCTATTCGAGCGAGAAAGGGCGGATCTGCCCGCGTTGCGGGTGGCCGGCTTCCGACTGCCACTGCGCCGAAGAGATCGCGAAGCCGCAGGAGCCTGTCCCCTCCAGGATCGTCGCGAAGCTCCGAGTCGAGAACGCGGGCTCTGGCAAGAAGGTCACGGTCATCGACGGACTTCCGAAGAACACGGAGTTCCTCGCGTCGCTGGCCAGGGAATTGAAGAAGTCCTGCGGAACGGGCGGAAAGCCGGGGGATGGCTCCGTCGAGCTCCAGGGCGATCAGCGCGAACGGCTCTACGATTTCCTTTCCCGGAAGGGCTGGACCGTGAAAGGCTGGAACCCATGACTACCAGGATCTATCTCGTCCGCCACGGTGCGACGGTGCTGACCGCCGAGGACGCCTTCGCGGGCGAGACCGACGTCGAGCTGTCGGACGAGGGCCGCGACCAGGCCCGCAGCCTCGCCGCGCGGCTCTCCGGCGAGGCGATCGCCGCCTTCTACGCGTCGCCGATGAGCCGGACGCTCGAGACCGCGCGCCTGATCGCGCAGCCGCACGCCAAGGAAGTCCTCCCGAGGGACGGCTTGCGCGAAATCTCGCACGGCCACTGGGAAGGCCGAAAGCGCGCCGAAGTCGAGAAGCTCTTCCCGGAGGAATACGCCCGCTGGGAAGCCGACCCCTTCTCCGCCGCGCCTCCCGGCGGCGAGAGCGGTCTCGCCGTCACGGCCCGCGCGCTCCCCGCGCTGCTGGCGATCGTCGAGGAGAACCGCGACCGCCACGCCCTCCTGGTCTCGCACAAGGCGACGATCCGCCTCCTGATCAGCAGCCTCCTGGGCTTCGACCAGCGCTCCTACCGCGACCGCCTCGACCAGAGCCCGGCGTCGCTCAACATTCTCGACTTCAAGGACCCGACCCGCGCCCGCCTCTCCCTCTTCAACGACACGTCCCACTACTCCGCCAGCGGCTCCGCCACCCCGGAAATCCCGACCCGCCGCCTCTCGAAATGGTGGGGAAGCTGACGCTTGGGGTCAGGTCTATGTTATACACTATGCCGCGAAGCCCCGGGCACTCGCAGGCTTACGGTGAACTCCAAAGTGTATGATGTAGACCTGACCCCAAGGCGTTGACTCTCCCCGTTACTTTGCGAGGAGGAGCAGCGCCGCGGGGAGGGCGACTCCCGCCAGAAGCGGGGCGTTGACGAGGGCGGGGCGGCGCGAGAGGCGGTAGGCCATCACGATCCCCAGGACTGTCGTCAACACCAGGCCGGTGGTCGCGCCCAGCGAGAACCAGCGCATCGCGGCGGATTCCGGTTCCGGCGGGAGACTCCCGGGAGGACCTGGTCCTTGTGGATGTCGGTGAAAAGGGTGATCGCCCTGGCCGGCTTGTAGCTGCCGACCTTCTTCGCGTCGTTGAATCGGAAGAGCTGCCAGGCGCCGCTGACGGCGAAGGCGATCAGCAGCGGGCCGAAGAGGCTCCCCAGGTAGAGGTGCAACAGGCGAAGCTTTCTCAGGCCCGGATCTTAGCGGTTGCCGGCTCACGGCGGATCTGACACGATCCGCGCGCATGCCTTTCTCGGGGTTCGGGCTTCATCCCGACCTGATGCGTGGCGTCAAGGACATGGGTTTCACTCGTCCCACGCCGGTCCAGAAGGACACGATCCCTCCGGCGATGGAAGGCCGGGACGTCCTAGCCTGCGCGATGACCGGAAGCGGCAAGACCGCCGCCTTCCTGCTGCCGATCCTCCACCGGCTCATGGGAAAGAAGCCGGGGGTGACGAAGGCGCTGGTCATCACGCCGACGAGGGAGCTCGCCGCGCAGATCGACCAGCACGCCAACGACCTCGCGGCGCACACGCGCCTGCGCGCGGCCGCCGTCTTCGGCGGTGTCGGGATGGTTCCGCAGGAGCACGCCTTCCGCACCGGCGTGGACATCCTCGTCGCGACGCCGGGACGCCTCCTCGATCACTTCCGGTTTCCCTACGCGAAGCTCGAGGGTCTCGAGATCCTGGTCCTCGACGAGGCCGACCGGATGCTCGACATGGGGTTCCTCCCGGACATCCGCCGGATCCTCAGGCACCTGCCCCACCGGCGGCAGACTCTGTTCTTCTCCGCGACGATGCCGCCCCCGATCGTCGAGCTGACCCGGGAGATGTTGAAGCACCCTTTCACCGTGAACCTCGAGCGCGCCGCCGCCCCCGCCGTCGGCATCACCCAGGCGGTCTACCCCGTCGCGCAGAACCTGAAGGCTCCGCTCTTACTGGAGCTGCTGCGCCGCGGCGACATCAAGAACGTCCTGGTCTTCACGCGGACCAAGCACCGCGCGAACCGGCTCGCGGAGAGCCTGTCGAAGCGCGGCGTCCCATGCGAGCGGATCCACGGCAACCGGACCCAGGCGCAGCGCACCGCGGCGCTGGCGGGGTTCAAGTCGGAAAAATTCCGGGTGCTGGTCGCGACCGACATCGCGGCGCGCGGCATCGACGTCGAGGCGCTGTCGCACGTCGTCAACTTCGACGTGCCGAACGTGCCGGAGGACTACATCCACCGGGTCGGGAGGACGGCGCGGGCGGAGATGACCGGAGACGCGTTCACGTTTGTCTCGCCCGAGGAGGAACCGGACCTGCGCGCCATCGAGCGGGCGATCGGCAAGCGCCTGCCGCGGGTGACCGTCCCGGACTTCGACTACCGGGCCGCGCCGGTCGAGAAGCTCGAGGTGCCGATCGCCGAGCGGATCGCCGCGATCCGCGCGCGCAAGGCGCAGGAGCGCGCCCGGGCGAAGGAGAAGGCGGAGCGGCGAGCAGCGAATGCGGCAAAGTCCGGGGCGCCGGCGCCGCGAAAGCCCCACGCTCCCGGCCATCGTCCGCCCGAGCACCGGCGCGAAGCGGAGCATCGGCGCGAAGGAGACGGCAGGCCCTTCGGCCGATATGGCCGGCGGACCCGGCATTAGTTTCCGCCGAGTTACTTTCCGGCGGCGCCGCCGTAAACCGGGAGAGTGCCGGGGAAGGACGGGGACGAGCCGGGAAGCGGGACATTTCTTCCGCGGGCGAAGACCTCGTGCCGGCCGCGGGTCTTGTACCACTCGGCGACCGTCGCGGTCTGAAACATCTCCTCGATGATCTTCCGCCACCCGACGCCGGTGTTGTACGCGCAGAAGGAGATCTCCCCCATCTGCGTCGCGTACGGGATGATGCACATCTCCGTGCGGCGGAAGTCGTAGTTGAAGAGGTCCTGGAACCACATCCCGCCCACGAAGAAGACGCGCCAGTCGAAGCGCCTCTTGTTCGAGGAGAAGCCGAGCTTCCCTCCGGTGTGGCCGTCCATGATCCGGATGACCTTCCACGCCGAGAGCGACGCCGGGATTCCCGCCGGGCGCAGGTTGCGCAGGATCGCGAGCGCCGTCTGCAGGGCGGTCCAGGTCTTGCGCCGCGCGGAATCCGTGATCGCCTTGACGTCGTCGAGGAGCCGGTCCACGTTCAGGATCGACGGGACCGTCACGGTCTCCTTCGACTCCGAGTCCACCAGCAGCATCGTGCCGATCCCGCAGTTGGGATGGCAGCCGCACTTGAAGGCGCCCCATTCCGATTCCAGCCCGCCAAGGAGATCCTTCAGGTCCGAAAGCGGCCCCGACGCGGACAGCGGGTACCAGTCCCGCATCGGCTCGCCCAGGCCCGCCTGGTCCTTCGCGTCCCGCGCCAGCTCCGAGAGCGTGTAGCGCTGCCGGCGCCGCGTCTCCTCGTCGATGTCCTCGTCGCGGCCGGTGAACGAGACCGGCTGGAAGGCGACCGCGTTGATCTTGTCCACGTTCTGGATTCCGAACCGCAGGATGTCGCCGACCTGGTGGTTGTTGACGCCGTTGACGATCGTCACGACGAGCGTGATGTCCACACCGTGCTTGCGCAGGTTCTCGATCGCCTTCAGCTTCACGTCGTAAAGGTTGCCGACCTTGCGGTGCTGGTTGTTCTCGTTGCCCACGCCGTCGAACTGCAGGTACGCGAACCGCAGCCCGGCCTCCGCCGCCTCGCGCGCGAAGTCCTCCTCCTGGGCGAAGCGGATCCCGTTGGTCGCGCACTGCACCGAGAAGTACCCGAGCTGCC
>DATFWF010000060.1:0-8513 GCA_035259605.1 Thermoanaerobaculia bacterium | reverse complement strand
TCTCCTGACGCACGCGCACATCGGACACTACCTCGGCCTCGCGCAGCTCGGCCGCGAGGTCGCCGGAACGCGGGCGCTGCCCGTCTTCTGCACTTCGTCGATGGCGCGCTTCCTCCGGGGCAATGCCCCGTGGAGCCGGCTCGTCGAACGGGAGAACATCGCCATCCGCGAGATCGAGCCGGGCGTCGAGTTCGCGCTGACCGACTCGCTGCGCGCGACCGCATGGAAGGTGCCGCACCGCGACGAGGATTCCGACACGGTGGCTTACACCGTCGCCGGCCCGTCGAGGAAGCTCCTGTGGCTCCCGGACATTGACAAGTGGGAGAGCTGGGACAGGCGCGTCGAGGAGGCCGTCTCATCGGTGGATGCCGCGTTTCTCGACGGGACGTTCTTCTCGGCCGGGGAGATCCCCGGACGCTCGGTCGCCGACATCCCGCATCCGCTGGTCCCCGAAACCGTCTCGCGCCTGTCGGCGGCGGCGAAGGCCGGCACAGTCTTCTTCGTCCACTTCAACCACACCAACCGCCTCCTGTGGGACGTCGGAGAGGTCCGGCGTCTTCGGGCCTCCGGGTTCGGAGTAGCGGAGGAGGGCCAGCGCCTCCCTCTTTGAATCTGGCTCGGCACCGCTGACATACTTGTTGCATGGAAGCGGGCCCGTCCCCGGTCCTCCCCTGGCACGGCACGCCGAAGCACCCGAAGAGCTTCCCCGAGGGCTACTGGAAGACCGTCGTCTGGCGAGGACTGCGGCTTCGCTGCCCGGTCTGCGGCAAGGGCAAGCTCTTCCGGACCTACTTCGCGATGAACCCGAGCTGCTCCTGCTGCGGCGTCCTCTTTGCCCGCGAGCACGGCCAGTGGGTCGGCTCGCTCGACATCAACACCTTCGTGACCGCCTTCATCCTGATGATCGGCGCCGGGTTCGGCCCGCTCTGGCCGCTGAAGACGATGCTCCTCGTGTGGTGCTCGGCGGCGATCCTCGTTCCCATCGCCACCTTCCGCTTCAGCCGCGGCCTCTGGACCGCCATCGTCCACTTAACCGGCGGCGTTTACTGAGAGAAAGAAAAGACCGGCCCCTTCCGAGGCCGGTCTTCGAATCCGATAGTCAGCCGATCTCTACGCGCGGAAGCGAAGCGCGATTCCCGCGGCCAGCAGCAGAAATCCGGCGGCTACGGCCAGCGGCGCGCGCGAGGCGGTGTGCGGCAGGGCTTTCTCGACCGGGGCTTCCGGAGCCGGGGCCGGAGCCGGCGGCGGCGCTGAGTACTCGGCGCGCGGCGCGGGCGGCGGCGGAGCCGGGGCGGGCGCGGCCTGCGCGATCGTGGTCTCGGTCTGCGTCGTGGCCGTCATCGCGGTGGCCGTGGATTCGACCGTCGTGATCCCGATCTCCTGGCGGTCCACGACCTCACCCGAGGCGTTCTTGGCCATCACGACGATCTTGTGCGGTCCGTAGGAGAGGTCGCGCGCGTAGAACACGTTCTGGCCGCCCGGCAGGTTGCCCTTGCTCTTCCCGTCAACCCAGATCTGGAAGATCGGAGTGTTCATGTCCTTCTGCTTCAGGTCCGACCCGGAGCTCTGGGATCTGTTGCCCTGCGGCACCTGCGGAAGCGCGAGAACGATGTTCACGTCCTTGCCGGTGAGCGTGGAGCCGTTCTTCGGCTCGATGATCCTCAGCCTGTAGTCCGTATCCGTCGGCGCGTTGGAATACTGCATGCTCTTGCCCGTCTGCGCCGACGCGGAGGCGGCGAGAGCGGCGACCAGGATGGCGGAAAAAAGGACTCGGAGTTTCATGGTTCCCCCTTACGGAAAGGCCGGCACACCCACCGCGCGCCGTCTTGCACGTCCTCCATCTACTCTTCAATTGGTATGCCAGAAAGAGGCGTTTGCCTCACCCCGGAGGACGAAAGCCCTGGATCTAAGGGCTACTTGCGCGATTTGCCAGACGGGTCCGTCCAGCGTTCTGTCCACTCCAGGCCGCGGGATCGGAGGCCATCCAGGAAGCGGGCGGAAACGGCGGGGTCGCGCGCGAGCATCTCCAGCGGGCGGATTCCGGGATCGCGGTATTCCCCGCGGGCGAGCATCGCCGCGATCGCGGCGCAGGGGAATCCCGTCGTCCGCGCCATCGAGGTGACGCCCCTGGCGGTGCGGTCGAGAAGCTCGAAGAAGTAGCGGCGCGTGGATCCCGGGGCGCCGGCGCCGGACACCTCGACGGAGAGGTACGTGACCTCTTCCTCGTCCTCGCCGAGCTTCCACGCGCGGCCGAGCAGCTTCTCGGACAAAGCGCGCGGCGCGACCGAGACGCCGGAGACTTCGACCGGCTCCGTGTCGAAGAAACCGCCGTCGCGAAGCGCGCGCATCGCCGCGGCATGGCCGGGATAGCGGAGCGTCTTCTCCTTCATCGAGCGCGCGGAAACCGTCGAGAGCAGTGTCCGCAGCCCGTCGGTCAGGAACGCTTCGAGCTTCCCCACTCCCGCCACCTCGATCGTCTCGGCCTCCGAGAGCGCCGGCTTCACGACGACCCGGCCGTCCTCGACGACCCGCGCCGGACGCGTGTACTCCTCCAGGACGTCGGAGGCCGAGAAGACGATCGCGTACTCGAAGGGACGCTCGCGGCGCACCGGCAGGCCGCCCACCCGGATCGTGACCTCCTCGACGCGAGAGAGCCCCGCCGCGGCGCGGCCCACGGCGAAGTTCGAGATCCCGGGCGAGACCCCGCAATCCACGACCGCGGTCGAGCCGCTGTCCTGCGCGAGATCGTCCAAGGCGAGGGGGTTCTCGGGAGAGAAGGAGATGTCGGCGATCGGCCGGCCGATGTGGACGACCCTCTCGAGCATCGCGAACCCGAGGCGGCCCGGCAGCGCGCCCACGACGGCGTCGGCGCCTTCGACGAGCGACGCGAGCCGGCGCCGGTCGGAGAGGTCGGCTTCGACGCGGCGGATGGAAGCGACCGAAGGATGGTCCCCGAGGCGGCCGAGCGCGGCGGGGCTCGCGTCGGCGACGGTCAGCTCGAACTCGGCCTCCCGGGAGAGGTCGCGGGCGATCGCGGCCCCGACGAGGCCGCAACCGAGGACCGTGATCTTCTTCTTCACGCCGCCGGCGCGGCGAGCTTCCGGTAGGCGACGGCGAGCGCGGCGGCGATCTGCTCCGGGGTGCGGCCCTCGATCTCGTGGCGCTGGAGCATGAAGAGAAGCCGGCCCTTGCCGAGGATCGCGATCTGGGGGGAAGAGGGCGGGTATCCCTCGAAATAGCTTCTCGCGCGGGCGGTCGCCTCGACGTCCTGGCCCGCGAAGACCGTCGCAAGGTTCTTCGGGGCGTCCGGGCTCTGGAGGGAACGGGCCACGCCCGGCCGGGCCACGCCGGCGGCGCAGCCGCAGATCGAGTTGACGACCAGGAGCATCGGTTCCTGAGCCTGCGCGACGGCGCGGTCCACGTCTTCGGCCGTCGTCAACTCGCGGAAGCCGAGCCGGGTCAGCTCCTCTCTCATCGGTTGAACCGTCGCCGGCGGATACGGCATGGATCCCTCCTGGGGTCGGGGGACCCAAGGTCCCCTGCTCAAAGGTTCCCCGAGAACCGGTATCCTACGCCGGATCCTGGAGGCATCAAGATGCGTCTGACGCGCAGGCGTCTCGTGATTTCGGCCGGGGCCGGCGCGGCGGCCGCGCTCCTGCCTTCCCCGGCCGGGCTGACCGCTGCGCAGGAGGCGCCTCCGCTTCCTCCGCCGTTGAAACCCGACGTCTTCCGGGACCGTCAGACGAGGCTGCGCGCCGAGGCCAAGGCGCGCGGGTTCGACGCGCTCTTCGTGACGCCCTCGACCAACCTCGCGTACTCGGCCAACCTGGCGATCGGCCGGAGCGAGCGCCTGACGGCGCTTCTTCTCTTCACCGACGGGCCGGCGGTCCTCGTCACGCCGACTTTCGAGGAAGCCAACCACAAGAGACACGCGGTCGCCGACGACGTGCGGACGTGGCAGGAGGACGAGGACCCGATCCCGCTCGTGGCAAAGGTCCTCTCCGGGAAGAAGACGCTCGGCGTGGAGGGATCGACGAGCTTCGGAACGGCGACCGCGCTCTCGGAGGCGACAACGACCAAGATCGAGGACGCGACCGGCGTCTTCGACGCGCTCCGCATGATCAAGACCGAGGAGGAGCAGGCCTTCATCCGCGAGGCAGGCAAGCGCACCAACGCCGCGATCGAGGCGACCCACAAGCGGATGCGCGCGGGGATGTCGGAGAACGACGTCGCGAAGATCCTCGAGGAGGAATTCGTGCGCCAGGGAGTCCGCGGCGGCGGGCTCGTGCAGTTCGGTCCGTCGTCGGCCTTTCCGCACGGGGCGCCGGCCGAGAGGAAGCTCGCCAAGGGAGACGCGGTGCTGATCGACTGCGGCTGCAAGGTCCGCGGATACAGCTCCGACATCACCCGGACCGTGAGCTTCGGTCCGCCCTCGGACGAGTTCCGGAAGGTCTACGGGATCGTGGATAAGGCGCAGATGGCGGGAATCGAGGCGCTGAAGGCGGGAGTGCCCGCCGAGGACGTGGACCGCGCCGCGCGCAAGGTCATCGAGGACGCCGGATACGGCCAGTTCTTCGCGCACCGCCTCGGCCACGGGCTCGGCATGGACGGCCACGAGCAGCCCTACCTCGTCCGCGGAAACAAGAAGCCGCTCTCGGCGGGAAACGTCCAGACCATCGAGCCGGGCATCTACATGCCGGAGAAGTTCGGCGTGCGCATCGAAGACGACTACGCGGTGCAGAAGGACGGCGCGAGGAGCCTCTCGGTGCGGCCGGGAGAGATGGTCATCGTTCCCGCCTGACCGAAGTTCGGAGACGGAGATGAAGCTGAGAGGCGTGGCCTGGATCGTGACGGCGTTGTTGACGGCGGCGGCGGCGAGCGCGGCGGACTGGCTGATCATCCTGAACAAGTCGGACAACACGGCTTCGATCCTCGACGCGAAGTCGGGAGCGGCGAAGGCGACGGTGCCGGTCGGGAAGGGGCCTCACGAAGTCGAGGTCCTGGCCGGCGGGAAGATCGCGGCGGTCTCCAACTACGGGACGCGCGAGGACGGGGGGCGCTCGCTGACCCTGATCGACATCGACAAGGGGTCGGCCCTCGGGAACATCGAGCTTCCCGAAGGAGCCCGGCCGCACGGGCTGCGGGCGCTCTCCGACGGGCGGCTTCTCGTGACGGCGGAAGGGCTGAAAGAGCTCCTCGTCGTGGACCCGAAGGCGCGGAAAGTGTCCGCGCGGATCTCGACCGGCAAGGAGGTCTCCCACATGGTCGCCGCGGCGCCCGACGGGAAGATGGCGTACGTCGCCAACATCGGGTCCGGGTCGGTCAGCGTGGTGGATCTTTCCGCCGGCAAGGCGGTCAAGGAGATCCGGACCGGAGAAGGCGCCGAGGGGATCGCGATCACTCCCGACGGACGGGAGGTGTGGGTGACCAACCGGGCCGCGGACACGGTGTCGGTCGTGGACACGAAGTCGCTCGAGGTCGCCGCGACGCTCAAGGCGCCGAAGTTTCCCATTCGGGTCAAGATCACTCCCGACGGAAAGCGCGCGCTGGTGTCCTGCGCGCAGTCGGGCGACGTCGCGATCTTCGACACCGCATCGCGAAAGGAGGCGCAACGGGTCTCGATCGACCGCGAGGCGGTCCCCGGAAGCGACGCTCGGCTCTTCTCCAACCAGTTCGGGAAGAGCCCGGTCCCCGTCGGCCTGCTCATCGCGCCCGACGGAAAGCGCGCGTGGGTCGCCTCGACCAACGCCGACGTCGTCTCGGCGATCGACCTGACCTCGCTGACGGTCGTCGGCCGCCTGACCGCCGGCAAGGAGCCGGACGGGCTGGCCGGAGCGTTCGGGCAATGACGAAGAATCGGGTGGTCTGCGATCGGGTGATCTGCGATTGACCGAAGCTCTCAAATCACCCGATCACCCGATCACCCGATCACCCGATCGCCTCGTCTCCCTCGACGTCTTTCGCGGCGCGACGATCGCCGGAATGCTCGTCGTGAACACGCCGGGAACCTGGAGCCACGTTTACCCGCAGCTTCTCCACGCGGACTGGCACGGCTGGACGTACACGGACACGATCTTTCCGTTCTTCCTCTTCATCGTCGGCGTCGCGATGGCGTTCTCGTTCGGGAGACGGGCGGCGGCGGAAGGCGGAAGCCGGGCCAATCTCCTTCTTCACACGTTTCGGCGCGGAGCGATCATCTTCGGGCTCGGCCTCGGCCTGAACATCCTGTCGTACTTCCTCTTTCACCGGACGTACCTGCGGATCCCGGGAGTGCTCCAGCGGATCGGCGTCTGTTTCTTCTTCGCCGCGCTGATCTACGTGCTGCTCGGGAAGAAGGGCCTCCTGCCGGCGGCCGCCGTCCTGCTCGTGGGCTACTGGGCGCTGATGACGTTCGTCCCCGTGCCCGGATACGGGACGGGCCGGTTGGACCTGGAGGGAAACCTCGCGAGGCACGTGGACACCGCGGTCCTCGGGCGGCACACCTGGAAGCACGACCCGGACTGGGACCCGGAGGGGCCGCTCTCGACGCTGTCCGCGATCGCGACCACGCTCCTGGGAATCGTCGCCGGCGAGTGGCTGCGCTCGGCCGAGGGCTGGAAGAAGAAGATCGGCGGACTACTCGCGGGCGGAGCGGTTGCGTTCTTCGCCGGCCTCGTCTGGGGCGCGGTCTTTCCGATCAACAAGAACCTGTGGACGTCGTCCTACACGCTCCTGATGTCGGGGCTCGGGGCGGTGTGCCTCGGAGCCTGCCTCTGGATCGTGGACGTGAAGGAGTGGAAGGGCTGGGCGAAGCCCTTCGAGTGGCTCGGTGTCAACGCGATCGCGCTCTTCGTGTTGTCCACGCTGGCGACGCTGCTCTTGCTGTGGGTGAAGGTGGACGCCGGAGAAGGGAAGAAGCGGTCCTTGTACGCCGCGATTTACAGGACCGTGTTCGACCACTTCGCCGACCCGCGGGTCGGGTCCCTCCTCTTCGCGCTTGCCTATCTCGCCGTCTGGACCGCCGTTTTCGGCGTTCTCTACAGGAAGCGGATCTTCATCAAGGTGTGACGCGCGGGGCGCGGCACATCCTGAGCCGCAGCAGCGGCGCAGGATCCTGGACGTTCCCGGGTTGTAGGGGCGGGCCTTGCGCCCGCCCGCACCTCGTCGCGCCCTTCCCGTTACATCGCCGGCTTGAAGATCGCGAAGACGGCGTGCTGGGGATCCTGGATGACCGCGAAGCGGCCGGTCTTCGGGATGTCCGTGGGCGGGACCATGGCCTTCCCGCCCGAGGAAGAAGCCTTCTTCGCCGTTGCGTCCACGTCGGAGACCATGAAGTAGACGAGCCAGTTGGGCGGGACCGATCCCCACTCCTTCGGGATCACCATCAGGCCGCCGATCGAGTTGCCGTTGAGCTGCCACTCCGTGTACGTCTCCGACCGCTTCGCCCCCCAGCCGAAGAGGGCCGTGTAGAACTTCTCGGCCGAAGCCGTGTCGTTCGTGTCGAGCTCCCCCCAGCAGAGCGTGTTCGGCTCGTTGACGACCTCCGCGCCGATGTGCTTTTTCGCCTCCCAGACGGAAAAGATCGCGCCCTGCTTGTCCTGGATGACGGCCATCCGCCCGACGTCCATCACGTCGAAGGGCTCCATCAGGATCTTTCCGCCCAGGTCCTTCGCCTTCTTCGCGGCCGCGTCGGCCGACGCGACGGCGACGTAGATGTTCCAGTGCGGCGGCATACCCTGCATCTGCGGCCCCATCTGGTAGAGGGCGCCGACGCTCTTGCCCGACTTCTGGAGCATCGTGTAGATCATGTCGGGCCCGGCGGGCGAGTCGTTGGCGTCCCACCCGAAGAGCCCCCTGTAGAACGCCTTGGCCCCCGCCGAATCGCTGGTCGCCAGCTCCGGCCAGCAGAAGCTTCCCGGTTCGTGTTTCGTGACGACAGACATCTCCACCTCCTGCAAAACCCTTACGCGTCGGAGGCGTGTCGGGTTTCAGCCTGAAGAATCAGACCTTTCGGTAGATTTCCGCCCCTTCCTCGACGAACTCCCGCGACTTTTCCGCCATCCCCGACTCGAGCGCCTTCTCCTCGGCGAGCCCTCTCGACGCCGCGTAATCCCGGACGTCCTGGGTGATCTTCATCGAGCAGAAGTGCGGGCCGCACATCGAGCAGAAGTGGGCGAGCTTGGCCCCCTCGGCCGGGAGGGTCTCGTCGTGGAAGTCCCGCGCGGTCTCCGGGTCGAGCGAGAGGTGGAACTGGTCCTCCCAGCGGAACTCGAAGCGGGCCTTCGACAACGCGTCGTCCCAGGCTCGGGCCCCGGGATGCCCCTTGGCCATGTCGGCGGCGTGCGCCGCGATCTTGTACGCGATGACGCCGTCCTTGACGTCCTTCTTGTTGGGAAGCCCCAGGTGCTCCTTGGGGGTGACGTAGCAGAGCATCGCGGTGCCGTGCCAGGCGATCATCGCGGCGCCGATCGCCGAGGTGATGTGGTCGTAGCCGGGCGCGATGTCGGTCACGAGCGGCCCCAGCGTGTAGAACG
>DATFWF010000059.1:0-4946 GCA_035259605.1 Thermoanaerobaculia bacterium | reverse complement strand
GGAGAGGTATCTCTGGAGCGCCAACGTCAGCGTCAAGTACCGCGACAACGAGACGACGACGCCGACGGTCGCGGGGGTGGCGGCGGACTACCCGATCGCCAACAACCACTACGTGGACTATGGGCGCTTCGTCACGGATTCCGACTTCGAGCATTCCGCCGCGGTCGCGGTCATCGGCGACGACGTGCGCCGGGTCCTCTTCGGCCTGGAGGACCCGCTGAACAAGTCGGTCGAGCTGAACGGCCGGCCGTACATCGTCATCGGGGTGCTCGAGAAGAAGTCGGGGTTCATGGGCGGATCCAACAACAACTTCTTCCTGATCCCGTTCACAACCTTCGACCACCAGTTCCCGTTTATCAAGACGGGCCACGGTGACACGATCCACATCGCGACCGTCCCCTACACCCCCGAGCAGGTGCCGACGATCACCGAGAAGGGGAGGGAGATCCTGCGCGCGCGGCGGCACGTCCCGTTCAACAAGCCGGACGATTTCGCGATCTTCACGCCGGACAAGATGATCGAGAGCTTCCAGGCGATCACCGGCGGCATCGCCGGCGCGATGATCTTCATCGCCTCGATCGCGCTCCTGATCGGCGGCGTGGGCGTCATGAACATCATGCTCGTGTCGGTGACGGAGCGTACGCGCGAGATCGGCCTGCGCAAGGCGGTTGGCGCCTTCCGCCGCGACATCGTCCTGCAGTTCCTGACCGAAGCCTCGACGCTGGCGCTCCTGGGCGGGATCGTCGGCGTCGTCCTCGGAGTCGCGATCCCCGCCGGGGTCAAGAAGGCCTTTACCGCCCTGCCCGCGGAAACGCCGGCCTGGGCGATCGTCGTCGGCCTCGGCGTCTCGATCTCGGTCGGGATCTTCTTCGGCATCTACCCGGCGGTGAAGGCCTCGCGCCTCGACCCCATCGAGGCGCTCCGCTACGAGTAGAGGCCGCGAGTCTCGACGAATCCAGGCCTCCAGAAATGCCTCAGGTGATCGGACACCTCCGCCGGGGATTCGGGGAGAACCTTCGGTTCGCGCTGCTCGCGGTGCGCGCGCACAAGCTCCGCGCCGGTTTGACCGTCCTGGGGATCGTGGTCGGGGTCGCGACCGTCATCGCGATGGTCTCGATCGTGACCGGCTTCAACAACAACATGATCCGCAACTTCCAGAGCTTCGGGGCGACGCTGGTGCTTTTCCAGAAGTACGAGCCCCGCTTCGGGCCGGGCGGCCCGCGGCCGGAAGGGGAGCTGCGGCGAAAGGACCTGACGCTCGAGGACGCGGCGGCGCTGAGGGCTGCCGTCCCCGAGATGCGCGCGATCTCGCCGCAGCGCTACCTCTGGGACAACACGGAGTACCACCTGAAGTTCCGCGACAACGAGGTCCGCTCTCCGCGGATCTTCGGGGTGATCACCGAGTACCCCATCGCGACGAACCGCGCGATCGCGCAGGGCCGCTTCTTCTCCGAGGGCGACGTGGACCGCGCCTCCGACGTCATGGTCATCGGAGACGAGATCCGGGAGAGGCTCTTCCCACGCGAAGACCCGCTGGACAAGCGGGTCACGCTCGGCCACGACTCCTATCACGTCATCGGGGTCTTCGAGAAGAAGGGGCGGATGTTCGGGGAGTCGCAGGACAACTTCGTCGCGATCCCGCTGACGACCTTCGACCGGCGCTTCCCGTGGATCCGGGTCGGCGGCTCCAACGGCGACGCCCTTCGGATCGCGACGATCCCGTTCAACCCGGACCAGGTCCCGGTGATGATCGAGAAGGCCCGGGCGGTCCTGCGGCTTCGCCGGCACGTCCGCTTCGACCAGCCCGACGACTTCGGCATCGTCACGCCGGACAAGATGATCGAGAGTTTCCAGGGGATCACGAGCGGGATCACGCTGGCGATGGTCTTCGTGGCCCTCGTGTCGCTGCTCATCGGCGGCGTCGGCGTGATGAACATCATGCTGGTGTCCGTCACGGAGCGCACCCGGGAGATCGGCGTGCGCAAGGCGGTGGGCGCCTTCCGGCGCGACATCGTCCTGCAGTTCTTAACCGAGGCCGCGACGCTCTCGCTGCTGGGCGGAGCAATCGGCATCCTGGTCGGAATCGCGGTCCCGACCGCCGTCAAGAAGGTCTTCGAAGCCCTCCCGGCCGAGACGCCGCTCTGGTCGGTCGTCGTCGGCCTCGCCGTGTCGATCTCCGTCGGGATCTTCTTCGGGCTCTATCCTGCCGTCAAAGCGTCGCGTCTGGACCCTATCGAGGCACTTCGCTATGAGTAGTTCCGCCTCCGTTCGCGCTCCGGTTACGGGTAAGCTTGCGGCCAGAGCCGCCAGGAAACCGATGTCTCGAACCTGGAAGATCGTGATCGCCGTCGCGGCGGTGCTCGTGGTCCTCGTGATCGCCGGGCAGGTCTCGGCGCGCGACCGGAAGATCCCGCGCGTCACGACCGCGAAGGCGGCCGTCGAGGAGATGGTCTCCAAGGTCACCGCCAACGGGAAGATCCAGGCGGAGAAGAAAGTCGAGCTGTCGGCCCTCGTCATGGGACAAATCGTCAACCTAGCCGTCCGCGACGGCGACGCCGTCAAGAAGGGGGACTTCCTCCTCCAGATCGATCGCAACCGCGCCGTCGCCGAGGAGGCGGGATCCGCGGCCGCGCTGGCCGGCAGCCTTGCCGCCCTCGACTCCGCGCAGGCGACGCTGGCCCAGGCGCGGCGCGAGTCGGAGCGCGCGAAGAGAAACTACGACGCGAAGATCCTGCCCGAGGCGGACCAGCAGCGGGCGAAGGCGGCGCTGGAGACCGCGGAGGCCGATTTCCAGGTCGCGCAGAAACGGGTCGAGCAGAACCGCGCGAATCTCAACGCCTCCCGCGACACGCTCTCCAAGACGACGGTGCGTGCCCCGCTGGACGGAGTCGTCACGAACCTTCCCGTCAAGGAGGGAGAGGTCACCGTCATCGGAACCATGAACAACCCGGGCACGCAGCTGATGACGATCTCCGACATGTCCACCGTCGAGGCCGTGCTGATGGTGGACGAGACCGACGTGCCCACCGTCCAGGTCGGGCAGAAGGCGATCCTCTCGATCGAGGCGTATCCGAACCGCGCTTTCGAGGGGATCGTGACGCAGGTCGAGAACTCGCCGATCTCCAAGACCGACCCGGAGCTCCAGGGGCTCATCACGACCTCCGACGCGATCAACTTCAAGGTGAGGGTCAAGCTGCTCCATCCCCCCGAGCGCATCCGGCCGGGCTTCTCGGTCTCCGCGGACGTCATCACCGGGTCCAAGCCGAAGGCGCTCGCCGTCCCGCTCGCCGCGATCATCGTGAGGGACTCGCCCAAGGGGGAGAAGACGCCGACGGGACGCATCAAGACCGAATCGGGCGTCTACGTCCTGAAGGACGGGAAGGCGAGGTTCCTGCCGGTCCAGCTCGGCCTGGCGGGCGAGCTGAAGGTCGAGGTCACGGGGGGGCTCTCCGACGGGCAGGAGATCATCACCGGCCCCTTCAAGACGATTCGGACCCTGAAAGAAGGGGACAAGGTCAAGATCGAGAAGGAGAAGAAGGGCGCGGAGACCGGCGCCGCGAGCTGACGTGCCTCTCTCCGAGGTCTTCGCCGTCGCGTTCCAGGCGCTTCGCCGCAACAAGCTCCGCTCGTTCTTAACCCTCCTCGGCGTGATCATCGGCGTCGCGACCGTCGTGTCCGTCGTCTCGGTCATCAGCGGCCTGAACGGGTATGTCCGGGACAAGGTCCTGAACCTCAACCCGGACGTCCTCGTCTTCACCAAGTACGGCATCGTGCGGAGCCGCGACGAGTTCATCCTGCAGCGCAAGAGGAAGCCCGTCACGCTGCGCGAGGCCCGGATGATCGAGCGCGAGTGCCGCACCTGCGCGGCCGTGGGGGCCCAGGCCAACCAGGTGGCGGCGGTCCACGCCGGCAAGCAGAAGGACCCGGACGTCCGCATCGACGGCTACACCTCGAACATGGAGTCCATGATGCGGATGGACATCGAGTCGGGCCGCTTCTTCAACCCGGTCGAGGAGGAGCACGCCGCGGCGGTGGCCGTCATCGGCGCGGAGGTCAAGGACCAGCTCTTCCCGACCGTCAACCCGATCGGCCGGACGATCTACGTTCGGGGCTACCCGCTAGCCGTCATCGGCCTCTTCGCCCGCAAGGGAGACGTCCTCGGCCAGAACCAGGACAACGTCCTCTCCGTGCCGATCACGTTCGTCCAGAAGACCCTGACCTCCAGCGCCGACGTTTCCATCTACGTCCGGCCGCGGGCCGGGCTCGCCGGGCTCGAGGCCACGCAGGACGAGGTCCGCACGATCCTCCGGTCGCTGCGAAAAACCCCGTACCGCTCCGAAGATCCCTTCGGGACCCTCGGCTCCGAAGCGTTCCAGGCGCTCTGGAAATCGCTGACGGCCGGCGCGTTCGCGCTGATGATCCTGATCTCCGGCATCTCGCTCGTGGTCGGCGCGATCGTGATCGCCAACATCATGTTCGTGTCGGTCGTCGAGAGAACGCGCGAGATCGGAGTGCGGCGCGCGCTCGGCGCCCGGCGGCGGGACATCCGGCGGCAGTTCCTCCTGGAAGCCTCGCTCCTCGCCTGCGCCGGCGGGGTGGCGGGCGTGCTGCTCGGCGCCATCGCCGCCTTCCTCGTCAACCAGGTCTTCCCGGCGCACGTCGAGCCGGGCTTCGCCGTCATCGGCATCGGCGTCGCGGTCGCGACGGGCGTCCTCGCCGGCCTCGCCCCGTCCACCGCCGCCGCCCGTGTCACGCCGATCGAGGCGCTCCGCTATGAGTAGCGCCTTCTCGCAGATGCGCCGCGGGTTCGCCGAGAACGTGCGCTTCGGGTTCAACGCGATGCGGGAGCACAAGCTGCGGTCGGGCCTGACGATCCTCGGCATCGTCGTCGGGGTCGCGACCGTGATCGCGATGGTCGCGATCGTGACCGGCTTCAACAACAACGT
>DATFWF010000058.1:0-22733 GCA_035259605.1 Thermoanaerobaculia bacterium | reverse complement strand
CCTCGCCTACAATTACTTTTCGGAGACGATGCTGATGCCGCGATCCGCGCTCGCTGCCCTTGTGCTGCTGGCCGCCGGATGCGCGAGCTCCCCGAGCGCGGGCCCGGCGGTCGCCGTGTACGAGGCGGACGCGAGGCTCGCGCCGGCCGCGCGGCGGCTGCCCGACGGGTGCCGCCTGCTCGGCGCCTCCGGACCCGTCGACCAGATGGAGAGCGAGCGTGCGGTCGAGGATCCCTACAAGAAGCAGCGCCGCGAGACGGCGGAGAAGGGAGGCAACGTCCTCCTCGTCCTTTCGCAGCGAACGGTCACGCGCCCCAACATCGACTGCCCCTCGGGCGACAAGTCGCCGGGGTGCCTCGCCACGAGCAAGAGCTGGTTCAAGGTCTCCTTCGAGGAGTACGCCTGCGACGCGCAGGGGCAGTCAATCCTCGCCGAGTCGAAGCTCCCGGAGGAGCATGGCGGGATCTCGATCCCGCTCTGGACGCCCAAGCCGAAGGAGACGCCGGCGGCGGCGCTCTCGCCCGCGGACCTGAAGGGGAAGGTCCTCGAGATGAAGACCTCGGGCGTGTCCGCCGAGGTGATGCTCGCATACGTCAAGGGCCAGCGCCTGACGCGAAAGATGACCGCCGAGGAGATCATCGACTGGACGAAGTCGGGGATCCCGGACGCCGTGATCGAGGCGGCGGCTTCCCTCGCACCCTCGCGCTAGCCCGCCGAGCTTCTCCAAAAATCCTTCTCGCCGTCAGCTCCGCTTAACGCGAGCGGGGCCGAGTCCTTACTTCTTCTCCAAACCGCGGACAGGCGTTCTCTCTAGTGTCGCTCCCCTCCGCGATCCTGCGGAAACGCCAATTCGGGCGGAATGTGAGGAGGTCCTATGAATCGTTTCGGTTGGAGGAATGCGATCGGTCTCGGCGCGGCTGGAGTCCTGCTGATCACTTTGGCGGGAAGCCGCGCGCTCGGGCGCGAGGAAGCCGCGCTGTCGGCGAGCGTGCCCGGAGAGCCTGCGGCGGTGCACAAGGCGGTCGGCATCGCGGCGCCCAACGCGCTGTTCTCGGGCCTGATCGAGACCCCGGTCGCCCAGGGCTCGACGCCATTGGAGAATCCCACAGCGCAGCTGCCGTTCTACGGCTACGACGGCAACGGGCCGATGGTTCCCGCTCCCGGCGACATTCAGACGACGACGCACAACGTCGAGGCGTCCAAGACCGAGCCGGACAAGAACACCTACCTCGTTCTGGAGAACCAGCGGGGCGCCGACCCGGGTTATGACTACGGCACTCACTTCCTCTTCCAGGGGCACGAGGGGGGAGTGGCGGGCTACGTCACGCGGATCAACCTCGACGCGGACCAGGCGCACCGGGTAACGCTCTTCGCGTCCAAGGATCGCAACGGCAACAACCTTCCGGTCTTCGACGGCTCGACCTGGAACCCGTTTGCGCAGCGGCTCCTCTTCACGTCGGAGAACCTCAACAACGGCGGCGTCTGGGCGTCCACGCTTGACTTCCCGCCCGTCGTAGACGACATGGCCGGCGTCTTCGGCCGCGGCGGCTTCGAGGGGATCCAGAACGACTCGGACGGAAATCTCTGGATCGTCGAGGACGTCGGCGGCGCCGCGGGAGCCGTCAATACTCACGCAAAGCAGCCCAACAGCTTTCTCTACCGTTTCCTGCCGAAGGACAAGTCCGACCTGACGAAAGGCGGGAAGATGCAGGCGCTGCAGGTCAAGTCGCTGCGCAACGGGCAGCCGATCATCTTTCACGCCGGCCAGGCCGACGCCGACATCCTGTCTCTCGACCAGCTCGATCTGCACACCTACGGCAACCGGTTCGACACGCGCTGGATCACGATCCACGACAACGACACCGACGGCTTCACTCCTTTCAACGCGAACGTTCTCGCCAAGGCGAAGTTCGCGACCCCGTTCAAGCGCCCGGAGAACGGCCAGTTCCGCCCGGGACAGAATTTCAAGCAGTTCTTCTTCGACACGACGGGGGACACCAACATCCTGACCGAGGCTGGGACGGCGCGGGGAGGCTTCGGCGCGATCTTCCAGCTGACCCAGTCGGACCCTTCGGCCTCGACCGGGAAGCTCTCGCTGTTCTACCGGTCCGACGCGGCGCACGGGAGCCTGGACAACTGCGCCTTCTGGGACCGCGACCACGTCGTCTTCGTGGAGGACGCGGGCGACACGCTGCACACCCAGCGCAACGCGTTCGACTCGGCCTACCTCTTCGACGTACGCCAGGATTACAGCGGAGGGGCGCAGCCGATCCGGATCCTCGCCCTCGGCCGGGACGCCTCCGCCACGATCGACTCGGCGTACTCGGACGCCGGCCACGGTTTCCAGAATGACGGCGACAACGAGGTCACCGGCATCCACGTCTCCGACGGGGACCCGACGACCGGCGGGATCCTCGGCGCGAAGAAGCCCGAACCCTTCCACGAGGGGTGGCGCGTCTTCTACACACAGCAGCATGGCGACAACAACACGCGGGAAATCCTGCTGACGGGTCCGGACGCCGCGGCCGCTCTCTTCGAGTAGCTTTCGTCCGCTCCGTTCTCGGAGGGCTCGGGGTTTCCCCGGGCCCTCTTTTTTTCCGGCTCCACGGCCCTGTTTTCGGCGCCGCGTTCCGGAGACAATCGGCGCGATGGGCTTCAAGCTTCGCAAGAACGAGAGCGCCAGCTCCGGGATCCGACGGGTGGCGCGGGAGCTGATCGACGACTCGATCCTGCGGATCGCCAGAGGGAAGGGGGAGATCGGAGAAACGGTGCACGAGCTTCGCAAGCAGTTGAAGAAGCTCCGAGCGCTCTTCCGGCTGGTCCGCGGCGGACTCGGCGAGGACGTGTTCGATCGGGACAACGGCGCCGCCCGCGACCTCGGGCGCAGGCTCTCCGCCGCCCGCGATGCGGCCGTTCGCGTCTCGGCGCTGGACACTCTCCAGAAGAGCTACCCCGAGGAGTTCCCGTCCGAGGAGATCGCTCCGCTCCGGCGGCGGCTCCTCTCGCGCCAGCGCGCGGCCCTCCGCCGGGTCCGGAGCGACGGAAGCCTCGCAGCCGTGGCGCGCGAGCTGGGAGAGCTGCGCCTGCGGGTGCGCGCCTGGCCCGTGTTCGAAGCGGGATTCGCCTGCCTCGAGCCCGGAATGCGCCGCGTTTACCGCCAGGGAAGGGACGCCGAGGCGGAGGCGTATGCGTCGGGAACCGACGAGGCTTTCCACGAGTGGCGAAAACGCGCCAAGGACTTCCGGTACCACGTGGAGCTGCTCGAGCCGCTGTGGCCGGAGGTGATGAAAGACGTGGAGAAGGCTCTTCACGATCTGACCGACCGCCTGGGCGACGACCACGACCTCGCCGACCTCCGGCGCGCGCTTTCGACCTCGCCCCGGCTCACGCGCGGGGTCCGGGCGGTGCCTCGCGTCCTCGAGCTGGCCGATCGCCGCCGGTCGAAGCTCCAGGCGGACGCCCGGCCGATCGGGTCGCGGATCTACGGCGAAAAGCCGAGGGCCTTCTCGAGCCGGATCGCCGGGTACTGGAACGCCTGGCGCTCTTGAGACGCGGTCCCGGCTATCGCCGCCAGATGCCCCAGACGACCTCGAAGAGGATGAGCAGGACGACCGCCGCTTCGAGGAGGAAGAGCCGCCGCTCCCGCGCCACGTCGAGGACGAGCTCCAGGGTCTCCTGGATCGCGCGCAGCTTCGACTCGAGGGCCGAGTAGCGGTCCTCCAGGTCGAACTCCAGGCGCAGGTCGCTGTAGATGCGGTCCATCGCCGCGTCTTCCCAGGTCAGGTCGGGCTTGTCCAGGAGGTGGAGGACCGACAGGACCTCGTTGCGGGTGCCGATGGCCTGCCCGATGAACTTGTTGAGCGAGCGGGTTCCGAGCGGGACCGAGCCGCGGGACTCCAGGCGGTCCACGATTTGCCGGGCGCGCTCGAAGAGCCGCTCGACGATCTGCTCGTAGTACTCCATGGCGGCGCTCTGCGCGACCGTCTGCGCGATCAGGGCCGACCGGCCGCCGGAAAGCTCGTCCACGATGAGGCAGCCCTCCACGATCCGCGTCGCTCCGCCGGCCTCCTCGCGCACCGCGAAGTTCTCGCGGACGGTCTGCCTCGTCAGGCCAGGGCGGGCCGCGAGGAGCCGGTGGATCTCCTCCTCGCGGATCTCGGGCCCCGCGTCCACGAAGACGACGGCTCCGAAGGGGAAGTAGAGAGCCGCCGCGTTCCCGGGCAGCGCTCTCTCCAGGAAATGCGGCTCGAGTCTCCCTCCCGGCAGGTCCGTTGCCAGCTCCTTCAGGGAGAAGTTCTGCTCGAACGCCAGCGCCGAAAAGGAGTGCTCGAGCCTGCTCATCGAAGAGCCTTCCAACGGCTCATCATCGGTCTCTCTTGAAGATGGAGTTTACGCAGCCGGGACTCGAAAAGGACACGGAGACTCCGTTCCTTGTCGCCGTCATGAAGAGGCTGACGTTGACACCCCCGGCATAATCAGCGGGTGCGTCAAGCCTCCCGTCCCGCTCGATTCCTGGCCGCCGCTTCGCTCCTGGTGTGCCTGTTTCTCGGGACCGGCTGCCGGGTCCGTTCGCGCGACCGTGAGTCGCGGGGGTCCGCTCCCACCGCGACGGCCCCCGACTCGGTCCTCGTGACGATCTCATACGGCTCGGAGAAAAAGGCGTTCCTGACCGACGCGATCGCGAGGTTCCAGAAGACCGGCCCCAGGACCCGCGGCGGGAAGCCGGTCCGGATCGAAGCCGTCGCCGAGGGCTCGGCTGAGTCAATGGAGGCGATCCTCGCCGGCCGCTCGGACCTGACAGTCTGGTCGCCCGCTTCGTCTCTGATGGTGGACGTCCTGAACGACCGCTGGTCGGAGGCTCATGGCGGGCTGGGGGCGGGCAAGAGAATCGCGGCCGACTCGACGTCGCTCGTTCTGTCCCCGGTGGTCATCGCCATCTGGGAACCGATGGCGCGCGCCCTCGGCTGGCCCGGCAAGCCGCTCGGGTGGCGGGACATCGCCGAGTTCGCCACGGGAGGGGGAGGCTGGGAGCGGTACGGCAATCCGCAATGGGGCGACTTCAAGTTCGGCCACACGCATCCGCGCTTCTCCAACTCCGGCGCGATCGCCCTGGTGGCGGCGACCTACGCGGGGGCGGGCAAGACCCGCGACCTGTCGGCCGAGGACGTGAAGGCCGCCGCGGCCTTCGTCCGCAGGGTCGAGGCGAGCGTCGTTCACTATGGCCGCTCGACCGGGTTCTTCGCCGAGAAGATGTTTTCGCGCGGACCGGCCTATCTGTCGGCGGCCGTGCTCTACGAGAACCTCGTCGCCGAGAGCGCTCTGAATCCGGAATACGCCTCCAAGCCCTTCCCGGTCGTGGCCATCTACCCGAGGGAAGGCACGTTCTGGGCCGACCACCCCTACGTGATCCTGGACCTGCCGTCCGTCTCGGGCGACCAGCGCGAGGCGGCGGCCTCCTTCCGCTCGTTTCTCCTTTCCCCGCAGATCCAGAAAGTGGCGCTCCAGCACGGGTTCCGGCCGGTCGAGACCTCGCTGACCCTGGGACCGCCGCTCGACCCCTCACACGGACTCGACCCGGCCCAGCCCAAGAACGTTCTGCCGAATCCCCCGGTGGCGGTCACGCGCGCGATCCTCGATTCCTTCGAGCAGGTCAAGCGCCCGGTTTCGGTGACCTTCGTCCTGGACACCTCCGGCTCGATGAAAGGCGACCCGCTCGCGCAGGCCAAGGCGGGCGCCCGGGTCTTCCTGGACAACCTGCCGGGAGGAGACCGGGTCCGCGTGCTCCTCTTCTCCTCGGGGTTGCGCTGGGTCTCGCCGGAAAGCGTTCCGGTGGAGTCCGGGCGCGCCCGTCTCCAGCAGGCGCTCGACGCCACGTTCGCCGAGGGAGGAACGAAGCTCTACGATGCGATCCTCGAGGCCTCCCTCCCTTCGGCCTCGGACCCGAAGGGGGCGGTCCGGGCGGTCGTCGTCCTCACCGACGGAGAAGACACTTCCAGCAAGACTTCGCTCGACGCCCTGCTCGCGCGGTTCCGGCGGGCGAGGGAAGGAGAGGGAGAGGCGAGCGAGGCCGCCGTCCCCAGGATCTTCACGATCGCCTACGGTTCGGAGGCGAAGCCCGACGTCCTGAGGAAGATCGCCGAGGCGGGCGGCGGGGCGTTTTTCTCCGGCACCCCGCGCGACATCGCGCGGGTCTATGCCGAGCTCGCGAGCTTCTTCTGAAACCGGCGAAGTAGAATCGCGTCGCTTTGGCCGCTGAAATCAAGGGACCCGGCAAAGTCCTGATCGTCCTGATCGGGCTCGCCCTCCTCGCCTATGCGGCCTTCAAATACGGCTGGATCAAGCTCCCGGGCAAGAGCGCGGTCCCGCCGCCGGCGGCTTCGGGAGAGTCGCGCCCCAATCCGAACGCCCGCGTCCAGATCGACTTTCTCTACACGACCGAGAAAGAGCAGTGGCTCAAGGTGGCCGTGGACGAGTTTCACAAGCAACATCCGGACATCGCGGTCAACCTCCAGGCCACGGGGTCGATCGAATCAGTGCGTGCCCTCGCCGAGGGAGCGGCGAAGCCGACGATCTGGTCGCCGGCGGACGAGGCGGCGATCAACCTCCTCGAGACGGAGTGGACGATGTCGAAGGGGCGCAGCCTGGTCGAGAAGAAGGGAGACCTGGCGCCGCAGCCGCTCGTCATCACACCCCTCGTCGTCATCGCGTGGGAAGAGCGCGCGAAACTGCTCTCCGGCCGGGGAGAGGGTCCCGCGGACTTCAAGACACTTCACACTCTTGCCACCAGCCCGAAAGGGTGGATGGCGGTCGGGGGGCCCGCCGAGTGGGGATACGTCAAACTCGGCCACACCGCGCCGAACACCTCGAACTCGGGCCTCCAGACCCTGATCCTGATGGCCTACGGCTTTACCGGCAAGCGCGCCAACCTGCGCGCGGCCGACATCCTCGACGAGCGTTTCCAGAAATGGATGAAGGAGATCGAGACGGCGGTGGGGAAGTTCGGCAGCTCGTCGGGAACCTACATGAAGGAGATGGTGCTGTACGGACCGTCCAAGTACGACATCCTCTTCAACTACGAGAGCGTGGCGATCGGCTTCATGGCGGCCGCGGAAGGGCGATGGGGAAATCTCTCCGTCTACTACCCGAATCCGACGCTCTGGTCCAATCACCCGCTGGTCTTCTTCTCCGGCGACTGGATCAGCCCGGAGCAGCAGGCCGCGGCGAGGAAGCTCCGCGATTTCCTCCTCTCGCAGCCGATCCAGTCCCGCGCCATGGAGTTCGGGTTCCGGCCGGCCAACCCGGACGTCAAGCTGCTTTCGAGCGATCCGGCCAACCCGTGGAACCGCCTGAAGACGGCCGGCATCCGGACCGAGGTCCCTCCGGTCGCCGAAGCACCATCCGGGGAAGTCATCCGATTGCTGTTGGAGACCTGGAGACGCGTCGTCGAGTCGCCCGGACGTTGACGAGAAGGGAGTCCCCATGTTCGCCAGATTCTTGAGACTGATCAAATCCTGGGTCGGGTATTTCATCGCCTTCGGCGAGAACCCCGAGGTCATGCTCCAGCAGTCCATCCAGGAGATGCGGGAGACGATGCCTCGCCTGAACCAGATCCTGGTTCAGACGCGGGCCGTCGTCATCCAGCTCGAGGAGGACGTCGCACGGAACTCCTCGGAGGAAAAGCGGCTGCTGGCCGACATCAAATCCCTCCTCCAGGACGGCTCGCCGGCCGCCCGCCAGGTCGCGGAGGAGAAGGCGATGCGGCTGGCCGCCGTCCGGTCGGACCTGGCGTCGGCGAAGGAGAAGCAGGACACGGCCCAGAAGGCCTACGACAACGCGGTCGTCCAGGTCGAGGAGATGAAGCGGCGCCTGAAGGAGAAAATGGAGGAGGCGCAGCGCGCCGTCCAGGAGTCGCGCCGGGCGGACACGTTGAAGAAGGCGTCCGACGCGCTGGCCCAGCTCGAGACTTACGGCGTCGGCGCGACCAACGAGGAGTTTCTCGGCAAGGTTCGTCAGAAATCAGCCGAGGCGAAAGCGGCGGTCGAGATCGCGACGGGAGGGACCCAGATCGAGCAGGCCAAGGCCGAGCGGGCCGCGCGCCAGGCGCAGGCCAAGAGCCTCCTGTCGGAACTCGAGGTCGAGATGGGGCTGAAAGCTCCGACCCCCGAATCCGTGGCGCAGCCCTCGAGCATCGGGCCGCGGGAGAAGACTCGGGGTTGATCGTCGTGCGCGATCTCTGGATCGGCAGTGGTTAGCGAGGAGCCGGCGAAGCCCTCGACCCTCAAGGCCGCCCTGCTCAATCAGTATCAGGCGATCGTCCTCGCGGGGGCGCTCGGTTTCACAGCCGTCGCCGGGGCCGCCTGGCCTCTGCTCGTGCTCGCGGGTCTGGAATGCCTCGTCCTTCCCTTCCTCGTCGGGAACCCCCGTTTCGAGCGGATGCTGCTGGCCCGCCGGCTGGCATCCCTCTCTCCGGGCGAACCCGCCGACCCCGCCCGCCTCGACGCCGAGGGCAAGAGGCGGTTCCAGCACCTCGAGGAGCTGACCCGCGCGATCGAGGCCAACTACGCGCGGCTGTCGGAGGCCTCCCAGCCGTTTCTGGAGGAGCAGAAGACGAAGACGGCGGCGATCCTCCAGAACGCCCTCCAGCACCTGCGCGCCCTCCAGGCGTACTCGGATCTCGACCGGACGGTCGGCGCCGAGGGAGACCTGCGGGCCGAGATCGAGCGCCTCGAGGCGAAGACGAGGGACCCGGCGACGGCCCCGTCCGTCCGGGAGCGATACGAGCAGAACCTGGAGTTCAAGCGCCGCCTGGCCGAGACCGTCGCCAGATCGCGCGACCTGAAGGAATCGCTCTCGGCCGAGCTCGACTCGATCGAGACCGCTCTCCGGATCCTGGCGCAGGAGTCCGCCGCCCTGCTCGCTCCCGACGCCGCGGCGGCGCGCCTCGACGAGGTGGTCCGGGAAGCCGAGACGACGGGATCCACGGTCCGGGAGTTCGAGCAGATCGCAAGGGAGGCTGGGCTTGCCGCCGGCGGGGCCCGCAGGGCGAGGGCCGGGTCTTGAGCAGCCAGGAGTACTTCTCGCGCCTGCCGGAATGGGCGGCATCCCTGGCGCGCGACGTCACGGCGAAGACCGCGACCTTGTACGTCCTGCACGGCGCGCCGCAGGACCTGGTTCGCGGGTCGAAAGGGACCTTCGGCCGCCTGGAGACGTTTCTGGCCGACGACGTGTTCGGCACCAGGGCAAGCGTCCTCACCTTCAACCGCGCCGAGGGCTTCGGTTTCGGCAGCCCGGAGGCGCGCAGCCACTTCTACAGGACGCTGACCGGAGAAGACGCCGGGCTCGAGGCGCTGCCCCGCGATCCTCTCCGCGCTCTCCCGCTCTTCGACCGGTACCTCCGGCGCGCGCTCCTGGAGTCGCCCCCGCGTTCGATGCTCGTTCTCTTCCCGTTCGCCGAGACCCTGGCGCCGGGCGGCGACGCTCTCTCGCTGTCCCCCGAGGACCGCGCATCGATCATCTGGCTGCGTCGCTGGTCCCAGGATCCCGTCCTGCGGGCGGCCGACGTCACGATCGTTCTCGAAACCGAGAACCTCTCGGACCTGGATGGCAAGCTCGTCCGCTCCCCCTACACGCGCGCGATCGAGATCCCGCGAGCCTCGGCGGAGGATCGGGCCGAATTTCTCTCGGCATTGCGCCCCCCGGACTGGTATTCGCGCCGCTGCGAGCTGCCGCTGCCCGGATTCGTCTCCGCGACCGCCGGAATGACTCGGCTCCAGCTCCAGCAGATCGCCGATGCGGCCGATTCCGGGGACGTCCGGATCCGGGCCGCGGATCTGATGGCCGAGAAGAGCCGGATCATCGAAGCGGAGTGCTACGGCCTGCTGGAGTTCGTGAGATCTCCTTTCACCCTCGCGGACGTGGCGGGCCATGAGGGTGTCAAGAGCCGGCTGCGCGCGGCGGCCAGGGCGATCGCGCGTGGCGAGGTCAACCGCGTTCCGCAGGGGTACCTGATCTGCGGCCCGGTCGGGAGCGCCAAGACTTTCCTGGTCAACGCGTTCTCGGGGGAGATCGGATTTCCGGTGGTCCGGCTCCTGAACTTCCGGTCGCAATGGCAGGGCGTGACGGAAGCCAATGTCGAAAAGATCCTCAAGGTGCTCGCGTCGCTCAATCCCGTGGTCGTCGTGATCGATGAGGCCGACGCGTTTCTCGGCAACCGCGAGCAGCAGGGAGACTCCGGGACCTCGAACCGCGTCTTCGCCGCGCTCTCGTCGTTCATGGGCGAGACTCGCTACCGCGGCCGCATCGTCTGGTTCCTGATCACGTCTCGTCCCGACCTGATCCCGATCGACCTGAAGCGGCAGGGGAGGGCCGAGGAGCACCTGGCGCTCTTCTACCCGGCGAGCGCCGGGGAATACGACGAGCTCTTTCGAATCCTCGTGAAGAAGAGCAACGCGCGGTCGCCGGTCGGAAAGCTGACGGACCTTCTGGACCCCGCCTCGAAGGATCTCTCGGGCGCCGACCTCGAAGCGATTCTCTCCAGGGCCCTGCTGCGTTCTCCCGAGGGATCCAACGAGGTGTCGGCGGAGGCCTTGAAGTCCGCCTTTGAAGATTTCCTGCCGGCGACTCCCCGCCTGGAGCGCGAATACCAGATCCTGACGGCCGCTCTCGAGTGCACCAGCCGCGAGATCCTTCCCGGCGACCTTCAGGGCCGCTCGGCCGAGGACCTGCACGCCCGGCTGGCCGAGGTCCGGGACCTGCTGCGGTCCCGCCGCTAGGCGGGACCGCCATACTTCAGGGTCCCGGGGCGGTCACGGCCCCGTGTGCGTCCAGGTCCCGACGACCTGCCAGGGATTGCCCCCCGTCCAATGAAGGGAGGGCGAGTCGGCCTGCGCGGGAGAGCCGGCTGGCGGAGCGTTGACGTCGAAGACGCCGCCTCCCGCCGAGTGCAGGAAGAACTCGCCGGGGCCCGACGTCCGGCTCGCCGAGTCGAAGTAGAGGCGCAGGCCGGTCGCGTTGGAGTGGCCGCCGCAGAAGCCGCCCTCGTTTGTCGTTCCGATCCGCGTCGAGACGGTGAAGGCCAACTCGTCCCCGGGCCCGACCGCGACGCCCGGAGCGGAGTCGAAGGGAATCGTCAGCTCGAGCGCCTTGTCGGGATTGCGCGTGATCCCCGATACGCAACGCGCGAGGCCGCTCGCCCACGGTGAGCCGTTCTTGACGAGGTCGACTCGCACGTCGAAGCGGGCTCCCTGGTCGTCGCTGTTGCGCAGCCCCAGCCAGATCCTCGCGGCGCCCAGGACCGCGAGCCGGCTGTCGACCGTCTGCGCCACGAACCCCGGCAACGCGCTCGAATCAATGGCGAAGGCGAAGATCCGCGTTGGCTGCGTCTCCAGGAAGTCGTTGTCTGGGACACGAGGAGCAGGTGCCTCCCGTCGGGCAGGTCCGGACCCAACGCGAGCCCCTCGATCTTCTCGGGGAACTGCCCGTCGTCGTTCAAGTGGAATGAAGGGCTCAGCAGGTCGAGGAAAAGAGACTTGGTGACCGGGTTGGTGCCCGCCGGAAGCGGCGGGACCTGCGGGAGTGAAGGGTTGCCGCTGACGTCCGTCGTCGTGGCCGAGATTGTCGCCTTCCAGATCTGCTTGAAGCGCGGCGGCGCGTCGCCGGGGGCCGTTCCGTCGCGCTCGATGACGAGGAACTCGCTGTCGTTGATCGCGAGGATCTCGTTGACGCCGTAGCTGCGGCTCTCGAGCTGGTAGACGAATTCCTTCGTGGCTCCCGTGGCGACGTCGATCTGCAGGATCCGGTTGAAGACCCCTCTGCGCTGGTTGGACGCGTTCAACGCGTGGTCCTGGATCAGCGCGTTCTACATTGCGCCGTAGAGCTTCGTGCCGTCGGGCGTGATGGCCAGGCCTTCCATGCCGCGGTTGGGCTGCCGGCCGCTGGTGTTTCCCGGCGGCAGCTCGAGATCGCCGTTGGCGTTGGGATTGGCAATCAGGAACTTCGACGGGACGGCCAGCGCCCTCACGCGCCGGCCGGCGGCGTCGAACTCGTAGAGGAACGGCCCGTACTCGTCCGAGACGAAGAACGTCCCGTTGCGGCCCGGGCGCACTCCTTCGGGATCGAGCCGCAGGCTCGCGGGGGAGTTGTTCGTGTCGAAGGCCGAGGAAAGACCGGTGAAGGTGCCGCCGGTCTGGTTCCGGAGGAGCCCCGCGGACTGGATCGAGACGGTCACGGGATCGGCAGCTCCGGGGGCGACGGAAACCTTGAGGAAGTAGAAGCGATCGAGGTAGCCGACCGTGCCGTTGGCGGGGCCGCGGTCCGGCGTGGCGATGTAGGTCTGTCCGAAGCCGGTCCAGGCGAGCGCCGAGCCGAAACCTCCCGCGCGGTCGTGCGGAGTTCCGTCCCCGAGGATCGGAGGCGTCAGCTTCAGTCCGTCGCTGGCGTTTGCGGGAACCGTGCCGGTTCCGATGAGCACGATGGGATCCACCGGACTCGCGGTGACAGCCGCGCTCGCTCCCGCGAGGACGCTGACGGCAACCGCGACCAGGAGCCACGCCGTGGGTTTTCGCATCGGACACTTCTCCCTCGTGGCGAGCACTCGCTCGGGCTTGATGCCCGGGAGAGTCGCAACGGGCGCGAAACGTATCGGCGGGCTGTTCGCGGAATGTGAAAAGGCCGTGAAAGCGGATGGGGTTTTCTTCCGGTCGTCCTCTTCAGATCGAATTTACACCGACTTCCTATTTCGTTGACCGCCCCGCTTTACAAGTCGCGAGCCAAAAGAAGGGAGGACGACACAGACATGAAGCATGGCTTGATTCGATTCACGACAGCGTGTGCCGCCGCAGCAGGAATGATGGTCGCCGCCGAGCTCCGAGCCCAGGTCACCGTGGCCGCGGGGTACACGCCGCCCGACGACACGCCGAAAATCAACGTCGGCGTCACGATCTTCGCCAACTACAGCTACCAGGACGAGCCCACGGTCAAGGACAATTCTCCGCAGCAGAACGTCATTCACCAGAGCTCCTTCGACGTCACCCGCGCCTACATCAACGTCACCGGCAGCCTCTCGCACTGGTTCTCTTTCCGCATCACGCCGGACATCGCCCGCGAGACCGGCACCGGAAGCTCGCTTGCCGGCAGCCAGACCTTCCGCTTGAAGTACGCCTACGGCCAGGTCAACTTCGACGACTTCATGCCGCGCGGAACGTGGCTCCGCATCGGCGCCCAGCAGACTCCCTACATCGATTTCTACGAGGGCGTCTACCGGTATCGCTTCCAGGGCACGATCTTCGTCGACCGCGAAGGATTCCTGACCTCCTCCGACTACGCCGTCAGCTCCCGCGTCGCCTTTCCCGACAACTACGGAGACATCCACCTCGGCTACTACAACGGCGACGGCTACTCCTCGACCAACGACCAGCGCGGCTTGAACAACCAGAAGGCGTTCCAGGTCCGCGGCACGCTCCGGCCGCTGCCGGGGCTCGCGATCTGGCGCGGGATCCGGCTCACCGGTTTCTACGACACCGATCACTACTACCCCGACGCCAAACGCGAGCGCTTCGTCGGCGCATTCACCTTCGAGCATCCGTGGGTCAACGCCGGGTTCGAGTGGCTCGACGCGCACGACAGGACGACCGTGACGGCGAACGAGCTCCACCGCGACGGCTTCTCGGTCTTCGTCACGCCGAGAACTCCGTTCGGGCTCGAGGCCCTGATCCGGTACGACGAGCTCGACCAGAACCACGACGTCTCCCCCAAGCCCAAGAAGCAGCGGTTCATCGGGGGGCTCGCCTACTGGCCGGCGCTTGAAGGCGGGAAGACGGTGTCGTTCATGGTCGACTATGACGAGACCAAGTTCAAGAACCAGACCCCGCTTCCGGCGAAGGTCAAAATCTGGGCTTTCCATACGCTCTTCAATTTCTAATTAACTCGAAGTTCACGCGGATTTAACGGAAGAACTTCATGTTGGGGAAGGGGTGAAATCATGAGGTTTTCGAAACTCGCAGCAATCGGACTGGGCGCCGTCCTGGCGGCGGCGCCGGTCCTGGCTCAGAAGCAGCAGATCAACGGAGCGGGAGCGACTTTTCCAAATCCGATCTATTCGAAGTGGTTCTCGGAATACAACAAGCTCCATCCCGAGGTCGAGATCAACTACCAGGGGATCGGCTCGGGCGGCGGCATCCGGCAGCTCCAGAACCAGACGGTCTTCTTCGGTGCCACCGACGGCCCGATGACGTCCGACCAGATGCAGGGAGCCGCCGGGGCGGTCCTGCACCTGCCCACGGTCCTCGGCGGAGTCGTCCCGATCTACAACGTCCCGGGCGTGGACGTGGAGCTGAAGTTCACCGGCAAAACGCTGGCGGACATCGTCCTGGGGAAGATCAATAAGTGGAACGATCCGGCGATCGCCGGTCCCAACCCCGGAGTCAAGCTGCCGGGGACCGACATCGTGGTCGCCCACCGGTCCGACGGGTCGGGCACGACCTACATCTTCGTGGACTACCTCTCGAAGGTCTCCCCGGACTTCCGGAAGAAGGTCGGAGTCGCGACGTCGGTCAACTGGCCGGTGGGAGTCGGCGGGAAGGGAAACGAAGGAGTCTCCGGACTGGTCAAGCAGACGCCGGGCGCGATCGGGTACGTCGAGCTGATCTATGCCCTCCAGAACAAGCTCGACTTCGGCTCGGTGCAGAACGCGGAGGGAGAGTTCGTCCGCTGTTCGATCGATTCGGTGACGGCCGCCGCGGCCGTGGCCGCCTCGCAGATGCCCAAGGATTTCCGCGTGTCGATCACGAACGCGCCCGGAAAGGGTGTCTATCCCATTGCTTCGTTCACGTGGCTGCTCTTCTACGAGAACCCGAGGGACAAGGCGATGGCGAAAACCATGGTGGAATTCACGAAGTGGGCCCTGACCGAGGGTCAGAAATACGCCAAGGATCTCGGCTATGCTCCCCTGCCTCCCAACGTGGTCGCTCTGGAGATGGAGGCGATCAAGAGGATCAAGACCTAGTTTCGCTGGAAAGGAGCCGCCATGCCGAAGGCCCCGTCTTCCCGCAGAAGCGCCGATGATCGGCTGTTCCGGCTGGGGACGGGGTTTTTCGCGTTCCTGATTTTCCTGCTGGTGGCCGGCATCGGCTACGAGCTCATCAAGAACTCGCGGCTCTCGATCGTCAAGTTCGGCCTTTCCTTCTGGCGGACACGGGTCTGGGATCCCGTCGCGGGGGATTTCGGCGCGCTCCCCTTCATCTGGGGAACGGTCTATTCCTCCCTGCTTGCCCTGGCCATCTCCACTCCGATCGCTCTCGGAATCGCGATCTTCCTCTCGGAGCTGTCTCCGCGCCGCCTGCGCACCCCGCTCGCGTTCTTGACCGAGCTGCTCGCCGCGGTCCCATCGATCGTGTACGGCCTCTGGGGGATTTTCGTCCTCGTCCCGGTGGTGCGGAAGCTCGAGACCCTGACACCCGACTGGCTCAAGAAGGTGCCGCTCTTTTCGGGGCCTCCGCTGGGCGTCGGCATGCTGTCGGCCGGGCTCATCCTGGCCGTGATGGTGATCCCGTTCACGTCCTCGGTCGCCCGGGAAGTCCTCAAGGCCGTCCCCTCGACCCAGCGCGAGGCGGCTTACGCCCTGGGCGCGACGCGATGGGAGGCGATCCAGGCCGCGCTGCGCTACGGTCGGACGGGCATCTTCGGCGCGATCATCCTCGGGCTCGGGCGCGCGGTCGGAGAAACGCTGGCCGTGACCATGGTCATCGGGAACAACCCCCAGGTTTCCCTTTCGCTCTTCGCTCCGCAGTACTCGATGGCGGCGGTCATCGCCAACGAGTTCACGGAGGCCGCCGACAACCTCTACCTGAGCGCCTTGATCGAGATCGGCCTGGTCCTTTTCGTCCTCACCCTGATCATCAACGTCCTCTCGCGCTTCCTGATCTGGAGCGTCAGCCGGGAGGTCAAGGTGCAGGAGCCCACGAAGAAGGCCGCCCCGGCGGCGGCGGCCGCATGAGCCGCAATTCGCGCCGCCGCGCGCTCTCGAAAGCCGTGGTCACTCTCTGCGGGATGGCGGTCGTCCTCGCCCTGATCCCCCTCATCCTGGTCTTTGTCTACGTCCTGAAGCAGGGTGTCTCATCGCTCAACTGGGACTTCTTCACCAAGATGCCCAAGCCGGTGGGCGAGACGGGCGGCGGCATGGCCAACGCCTTGGTCGGCACGCTGATCCTGATCGGCCTGGCATCGATCTTCGCCGTCCCGGTGGGACTGACCGCCGGGATCTACCTGTCGGAATACGGAAAAAGCCGCCTGGCGTCGGCGGTGCGGTTCACGGCCGACGTCCTGAACGGCGTTCCCTCGATCGTGATCGGGATCTTCGCCTACGGACTCGCGGTTCTTCCGGTCCATCGCTTCAGCGCGCTGGCCGGAGGGCTGGCTCTCGGCTTCATGATGGTTCCGATCATTACGCGGACGACCGAGGAGCTCCTGAATCTCGTCCCATCGAACCTTCGGGAGGGGGCGCTCGCCCTGGGCGCGACGCGAGCCCGCGCCGCGTTCGGCGTCATGGTCCCGGCCGCGCTGCCCGGCATCATGACCGGCATCCTCGTCTCGCTGGCGAGGATCGCGGGAGAAACGGCGCCCCTGCTGTTCACCTCGTTCAACAACCGCTTCTTCACGGCGCGCCTGGACCAGCCGATCTCGTCGCTGACCGTCCAGGTCTATACCTACGCGATCTCTCCCTATGACGACTGGCACCGCCAGGCCTGGGCGGGCGCGCTCGTGCTGGTGACGCTGGTCTTCCTGTTTTCGGTCCTGGCCCGGATGGTGACGCGGCGACTCGAAAGGATGCACAGAGCATGAGCGAAGAAACGATGACGGATGCTCCACCGGCGGCGCCGCTGACCGCGGGCAGTCCGAAGATCCCCGAGGCGACACCGTCGCCGGCCCCCGCGACCATCTTCCCGTCCGGCTCCGTGATCCGGATGGAGACCCGGGGCCTGAACTTCTACTACGGCGCCGCCCAGGCGCTCTACGGTGTATCGCTCCAGGTCCCCGAGAAATCGGTGACGGCTTTCATCGGGCCGTCGGGATGCGGGAAGTCCACGTACCTGCGCTGCCTCAACCGCATGAACGACATCATCCCGGACACCCGGGTCGAGGGGGATGTCCTTCTCGACGGGAACGACATCTACGGCTCGGGGACCGACATCGTCGCTCTGCGGCGGCGGGTCGGGATGGTCTTCCAGAAGTCCAACCCGTTTCCCAAGTCCATCTTCGAGAACGTCGCCTACGGCCTGAAGATCAACTCCCTCTGCCGGCGCTCCGAGCTGCCCGAGCGGGTGGAGAAGGCTCTGCGCTCGGCGGCGATCTGGGACGAGGTCAAGGACCGGCTCCAGGGCTCGGCGCTCGGCCTCTCCGGCGGCCAGCAGCAGCGGCTCTGCATCGCCCGCGCGCTGGCGATCGAGCCCGAGGTCGTCCTGATGGACGAGCCGGCCTCGGCCCTCGATCCCATCGCGACCCAGAAGATCGAGGAGCTCATCTACGACCTGAAGCGCGAGTACACGATCGTCATCGTGACCCACAACATGCAGCAGGCGGCTCGCGTCTCGGAGTACACCGCCTTCTTCATGCTCGGGCGGCTCGTGGAGCACGACCGGACCGAGAAGATCTTTACCAACCCGGGCCAGAAGATCACCGAGGACTACATCACCGGACGGTTCGGCTAGGAGACCGCATGAGGACACCTGCCCCCGGGACCCGCACGCCCGCGGCCGCCGCCGCCCGCAACGGCGGGCCGGTCAAGCGGATCGCGCTGATCGAGGACGACGCCGACATCGCTTACACGATCCGGCTGAACCTCCGGAAGGAGAAGCGATACCAGGTCGAGCACTACATCTCGGGAGTCGCCGCGCTGGCGGCCCTCCAGGAGAAGCCGTTCGACCTGGTCATCCTCGACCTGAACCTTCCCGATATCGACGGCCTCGCGCTCTGCCGGGAGCTCCGCCGCGCCGACGAGACCCGCCGCGTGCCGATCATCATGCTGACGGCGCGGGTCGAGGAGCGGGACAAGCTGCTCGGCTTCGAGATCGGCGCCGACGACTACATCACCAAGCCCTTCTCGATGCGCGAGCTCCTCGCCCGGGTCCATGCGCACCTGCGCCGGGTCGCCTCCTTCGAGACGTCGGAGGACGAGGTCTTCGACGAGGGCTCGCTCCACGTGGACCGGGCCCGATTCGAGGTCCGCCTGGAAGGCGAGCGGGTCCACCTGACCAAGAAGGAGTTCGACCTGCTCTGGCTCCTCATCCGCAGCCGCGGCCGGGTCGTCACCCGCGACGCGATCCTGGCGCGCCTCTGGGATTACGATGCGGACGTGGAGACGCGGACGGTGGACGTGCACATCCGGTCGCTCCGCCGCAAGCTCGGCGACGACCGGATCGAGACGGTCGTCGGCCTGGGCTACCGCTACCGCGACGCGTCGGGTGTGTGAACCGTCAGCCGTAAGCCGTGAGCCGAGGCCGCGGAGAAATGAGGCCGCGGCGGGCCGCTCCCGGCCCACGGCTCACGAACGATGACCCTCCGGTCCCTCTACACGATTCTCTTCGCGCTGCTCGCGATCGCGGCGGCGGTCTCGCTCGGCCTCGTCATGGACGCGACGCTGCGGCGGGCGGTGGAGGACCGGGTCCGGGCCCGGATCCTCCACGAGATGGACCACGTGGCCGGGGACCTGGCCGCGCACCCCGAGCCGGAGCGGGACGAGTACCTGCGCCGCTCGGCCAAGGCGCTCGCCACCCGCATCACGGTGATCGCCCCGGACGGGCGCGTTCTCACCGACACCGACCTTCCGCCCTCCGAGGTTTCCCAGATGGAGAACCACGGCAGCCGCCCGGAGGTCGTCGACGCGCGCAAGACCGGTGAGGGTTTTTCCCGGCGCTACTCGGCGACCGAGAGCGAGGATCGCTTCTATTTCGCCCGGCGGATCGCCGACGGGAGCGTCCTGCGTTTCTCGGTTCCGGCCGAGGGGGTCCGGGAGCTCGAGAGCGGCTATCTCTGGAGCGCGCGGGGCGCGATCGCGCTCGCCTGCCTGCTGCTCTTCGCGATCGGGACCTACGCGTCGAGGCGCTTCTCCGAGCCGATCGCGCGGCTGACGGAGGCGGCCTCGGCGATCGCCGCGGGGGAGCCCCGCGACCTGCCGCAGCAGGGAGGCGCGGAGGTCCAGCTCCTCTCCGGCGCCCTCCAGCGGATGAAGGATTCCCTCGCGAAGGCGGCCGAGAGGTCCGAGGCCGAGAGGAGGCTCACGGCGGTCGTCTTCGAGAAGCTGCCCGACGGCCTCGTCATCCTCGACTCGAAGCTCCACGTCCTCGAGGCCAACGAGCGCTTCACCCGGATGGTCGGCCTTCCCGCGCCGGCCGGCCGGGCCCTCTACGACGTGCTGCGGCTGCGCTCCCTCTACGAGGTCTTCGAGAAAGCCCTCGAGCGCGGCGAGACCGTCGAGAAGACGGTGCGGCTCTCCGACGGCGCCGTCTGGGAGGTGCTCGCGGTTCCGCTCCCGCCCGGGTCCCGCGCGGGGGCGGTCGGCGTCCTGCGCGACGTGACCCGGCTCGAGAGGACCGAGGCGATGCGCCGGACCTTCGTCGCCGACGTCTCGCACGAGCTGCGCACGCCGATCGCCTCGATCGCCGCGGCGGCGGAGACGCTGGCGGAGGCGGCTCCGGACGAGGACGAGGCCGAGCGCCAGGAGCTCGTCGCCCTGATCGAGCGGCAGACGGCGCACATGAAGGAGCTGATCGACGATCTGATGGACCTCGCGCAGATCGAGAGCGGCTCCGTCGAGCTCGAGAACGAGCTGGTGCCGCTCGGAGACCTGCTTCGCGAGACCGCGCGCGACCTGGCCGTCGAGGCCTCGCGCCGCAGGGTCGAGATCCGCGTCCACGGCGATGAGCGAGCCGCCGCGTTCGCGGACCGGCGCCGGCTCCGCCAGATCGCGAGGAATCTCCTCGACAACGCCGTGAAGTTCTCCCCGGAAGGGTCGCCCGTGACGCTGACGGCCTTCCGCGAGCCCGGATGGACGGGGTTCTCGGTCGCGGACCGCGGTCCGGGAATCCCGAGGGCCGAGCGCGAGAAGATCTTTCAGCGCTTCTACCAGGTGGACCGCTCGCGCTCGAAAGTGCGCGCCGGCACGGGGCTCGGGCTCGCGATCGTCAAGCACCTCGTCCACGTGAACGAGGGGACCGTCGAGGTCGAGAGCGAGGTCGGCTCGGGCAGCCGGTTCACCGTCCGCCTTCCGGCCCCCGAAGTTTGACTTTGGTCGAGGCCCTCCGCGGGCGGCGGCGCGCGTAGAATAGCTCCGAGGGGGCTACGGGCGACTTGCCGGCGCGTCGGCTCCCGGGAAAGGAGGCGAGTGGATGCGCGGGACGGTGCTCGTCGTGGAAGACGACCCGGAACTGCTGCTTTCGCTGTCCGAGGTCATCGAATCCGAGGGGTACAGCGTCGCCTGCGCCCGGCACGGCCTCGAGGCCCTGGGAAGGTTGCGGGCGGGCGTTCGCCCCTCGGTCATCCTTCTCGACCTGATGATGCCGATCATGAACGGGTGGCAGTTTCGCTACGAGCAGCGCCAGGATTCGGACTTGTCGAAGATCCCGGTCGTCGTGGTCTCCGCGAAGTCCGACAGCCAGCAGCACGCGGCGTGGCTCGAAGCCGACGGGTACATCTCCAAGCCGATCGATCTCGACCAGCTCTTCAACATCCTCTCCCGCTACTGCGACGGAGGTCAATCGGACTCATAGGAGCCGCTTCGGGCCCCCGTGACTCGAAGCCGGCGGAAACCAAGAACACGGGCTCGTCGTCGTAGGGGAGGGGCTTGCCCTCCCGCCCGGCCGTGTTCCTTCGCTGATATAGCATCCCTTCCGTTTCGTCTTTTCCAGGGGGGTGGGGTTCCATGCTCAATCTCCTTCCGCGCGACGAGCGGTACTTCGAGCGCTTCACCGACATGGCGCGGCGCATCCACGAAAGCGCGCGAATTCTCGACATTTTCTTTCGCGGCGAGAGCCCGGTCGCCACGGTCGCCGACCAGGTCAAACGCCTCGAGCACGAGTGCGACGAGATCTCCCACGAGATCCTCCGCGACATCGACCGGACCTTCGTCACGCCGATCGACCGCGAGGACATCCACCAGCTCGCCGTACGGCTGGACGACGTCATCGACTTGATCGACGGCACCGTCCGCCGCATGGGCCTCTTCAAGATCGCCGAGCCGACCGAGGCCTCCCGGCCGCTTTCCGCGACGATCGTCGAGATCACCGGCGAGATGGTCAAGGCGGTCACGGCGCTCCGGGGCCAGAAGGGGGTCGTCGAGCACTGCATCCGCATGAAGCAGCTCGAGAACCAGGGCGACATTGCCTTCCAGGACGCGATCGCCTCGCTCTTCGCCAACGAGATGCCGGCCGTCGAGCTGATCAAGTGGAAGGACATCTACGAGAACCTGGAGGGCTGCATCGACAGGTGCGAGTTCGTCGCTCACGTCCTCGAGAGCGTGGTCCTGAAGCACTCGTGAGCCGTCCGCTGCCGGCGATCAGCTGTCTTCCGAGAGCTGAGGGCTGAGAGCTTCATGACGTACGTCCTCTTCATCATCGCGGCGGCGCTGACCTTCGACTTCATCAACGGGATGCACGACTCCGCGAACTCGATCGCGACGGTCGTGTCCACCCGCGTGCTGACGCCGTTCGCCGCGGTCTTCTGGGCCGCCTTCTTCAACTTCATCGCGGCGTTCATGTTCGGGACGGCCGTGGCCAGGACGATCGGGACCGGCCTGATCGACGTGAGCGTCGTGGACTCCAACGTCGTCTTCGGCGGCCTCGTCGGCGCGATCGTCTGGAACCTGCTCACCTGGTACTTCGGCATCCCGTCCTCTTCCTCGCACGCGTTGATCGGCGGATACTCCGGGGCCGCGGTGGCGCGCGTGGGGATCGGGGCGATCGTGCCGGGGATGGCGTGGGTCAAGACGCTTTCGTTCATCGTGCTGTCCCCGCTGATCGGGATGCTCTTCGGGTTCGTCCTGATGACCGCCGTCTCCTGGATCTTCCGGAAGGTCCCGTACGGCTCCGTGGACCGCTGGTTCCGCCGCGCGCAGCTGGGCTCGGCGGCCGCGTTCTCGCTTTCGCACGGCACCAACGACGCGCAGAAGACCATGGGGATCATCGGCGGCCTGCTCGTCGCCAACCAGGCGCTCTTCGCCGACCCGGGCTCCTCCCTCCACTGGATGTACCTGCCGGATCTGAAAGAGGTCCCGATCTGGATCATCCTCTCCGCGCACGCCGCGATCGCGCTGGGGACGCTCACCGGCGGCTGGCGGATCGTCCGGACGATGGGAAGCCGCATCACGAAATTGAAGCCGTTCTCCGGGTTCTGCGCGGAGACCGGCGGGGCCGCGACGGTCCTGCTGGCCTCCTACGGCGGCATCCCGGTCTCCACGACCCACACGATCACGGGCGCGATCATCGGCGTCGGCGCCACCCAGCGCTTCTCGGCGGTGCGCTGGGGAGTCGCGGGCCGGATCGTGTACGCTTGGATCCTGACGATCCCGATGGCGGCCGTCGTCGGGGGCCTCGCCTACGGCATCCTCCATGCGATCAAGCGGTAGAGGCCCTTCGTGAAGAAGCGGGTCGCCCGGCTGACGCTGCTCCTTCTCTTCACCTGCGCCGCCGGCGGAGCGGCCGTTCCCGATCCGGCGCCCTTCGACGCCGTGCTCGAGGCCCGGGCGA
>DATFWF010000057.1:0-12106 GCA_035259605.1 Thermoanaerobaculia bacterium | reverse complement strand
AATGCGGCAGCGAGGGAGGAGCCTCCCGCCGCGGGAGCGGAGCGCGGAGCGAGGGACCAGGCGAGCGGTCGAGCCTTCAGGCGAGCCGCTCGCCGGTGCGCCGAAGGCGCAGGTCCATCACGTAGCGCGGAGCGACGGTCTACCGGTTGAGGATGACGACGCCGCCGGACATGATCGAGCGGTCCTCGGTGACCAGGGGCTTGGTCAGGTCGGCGATCTGGAGCGAGAGGGTGTTCCCGTTGATCGTTCCCGAGAGCTTCCCGCCGACGCATCCCTCCATCGCCACGGATCCCGTCACGCTGTTGCCCGAGACGGTCGCCTTGAAGTATCCGCGCACGCCGCAATCCGACGTCTGGAGATTCCCGGTGACCTCCGACCCGATCTGCTCGAACGTCGCCGACGCGGTCGAGTTGCCGCAGTTGGCCTGGTCGTCCGACTGGAAGGCGCCTTTCCAGGAGCCCGTGATGTTCGCGCCCGACGCGCCGGTCGTCGGCCCCGTGACGGTGCCGGAGGCGTTGTTACAGCCGGGTACCGCGAGAGCGAGGACCGCGAATCCGGCGATCGCGAGGAGGGCGAGGAGCCGCTCTTTCCTTCCCATGAGAGCCTCCTGAAAGGTCTTACACCTAACATAAACGGCGCTTGCGCTGCCAACCTTTCATCACTTTTTTCGTAGCTTTCATCACGAAACGAGATGGTTTCGTCCCCGAAGGGCCCTCTCGGAGCGCCCGGCCGTGTCAGCCTTGGCGGGGAAGGAGGCGTCCAACGAGACTGCTGGACCGGCATCGAGGCCGTTTCGGCGGGTGGCGCCGCGTCCGGGCGCGGGCCCTGGCGGCAGGCTTCGTCCTGGGGCTCTGCGCCTCCGGCTCCCGCGGCCTGAACTCCGGCACCGCGCTCTCCCAGTACGGCCGCGACGTCTGGGACGGCGACTCCGGCCTCCCTCAGAACTCGGTGGACGCGATCCTCCAGACCCGCGACGGTTACCTGTGGCTCGGCACCCAGGAGGGCCTCGTCCGATTCGACGGCGTTCGCTTCTCGGTCTTCGATTCCCGCAACAGCCCCGCGATCCGCGACGACTGGGTTCGCTCCCTCTGCGAGGGGCGCGACGGCACGCTCTGGGTCGGAACGGCCGAAGGGCTGCTGCGCAGCCGCAACGGGAGGTTCGACGGCTGGCAGCCGGAGGGCGATCTCTCGCGCGGCGCGGTGACCCAGCTCCTCGAGACCCGCGACGGGACGCTCTGGGCCGTGACCATCCGGGGCCTCGTACGGCTCAAGGGACACACCATCCAGCTCTTCGGCGAGAGGGACGGCCTGACGATCGGGCAGGTCACGTCGCTCGCCGAGGACTCCGAGGGGAGGTTGTGGGTCGGGGGACAGCTGGGCCTGGCGCTGCTCGAAGCGGAGCGGTTCCGCCCTGCCACGCCTTCCGGCGAGGCCAGCCCGCGCGGCGTCACCGCGCTCGTCCGCGATCCGAAGGGCGGCCTCTGGGCCGGGACCAGGACCGGGATCTTCCACGCCGGCGCCGGCCGGATCGAGAGCCGCGCGTTTCCCCGCACGAGCCAGCCCGCGCCCGCGCAGGTCCTCTACGTGGACGGCGAAGGAGCCGTGTGGATCGGAACGGCCACCGGACTGCTTCGCTACGAAAACGGACGATTCGAGGAGTCGACCCGCGAGAACGGCGGCCTCTCGAGCGGCGACGTCAACGCGATCTTCGAGGATCGCGAAGGCAGCCTCTGGATCGGCACGCGCGACGGGGGCCTGAACCGGTTGAAGGACGAGCGCATCGCCAACTACAGCATCCGCCAGGGTCTTCCCGAGGACCACGTCTGGAGCGTTTTCGAGGACCGCGACGAGACGCTCTGGGTCGGGACGGCGGACGGAAGCCTCTCGCGCCTGCCGCGCGGCAAGTCGCGCTTCGAGTTCTTCACGTCTCTCGGGGCGCGGGTCGTCGCGATGGACCAGGACGCCTCGGGCGACCTGTGGGTCGGAACGCGGGGGCAGGGGCTCTTCCGGATCCGCGACACGCGGGTCTACCAGATCGGCGAGGCCGAGGGGTTCTCGCCGACCTTCGTCGGGGCGATCCGCGCGGACCGCTCGGGCGGAGTCTGGGTCGGAACCGGCACGTCGGGCCTCTACCTCTGGCGCGACGGGAGGTTCACCCGCTTCACCCAGAGGGACGGCCTCGCGTCCAACGCGATCTTCTGCCTCTACCAGGACCGGGCGGGCGACCTGTGGATCGGAACGTGGGGCGGCGGACTCTCGCGCCGCCACGGCGGAGCCTTCCTGAACCTGTCGACGAAGGACGGACTCGCGCACGACATCGTCATGTCGGTTCTCGAGGACGCGCGCGGCGATTTCTGGTTCGGCACCCGCGGCGGCCTGTCGCGCTGGAGCCGGGGCCGGTTCACCACTTTCCGCCAGGCGACCGGCCTCTTCCACGACGCGGTCCAGAGCGTCATGGCGGACGACCGCGGCTACCTCTGGATGACGAGCAACCGCGGGATCTTCCGCGTGCGCGCCGAGGAGCTCTCGGCGGCGACGGGGTCGCTGCAGACGCTCCACCCCATCGGCCTGCCGACCGGCAACGGGATGCGCAACGTCGAATGCAACAACGGCCAGCACGGCGGCGTGCGGGGGAGGGACGGCCGCCTCTGGTTCGCGACGCTGAAGGGACTCGCGATGGCGGACCCCAGGCGCATCCGCCTGAACACGGTGCCGCCCCAGGTCGTCATCGAGAAGGTCGTGGCGGGCCGCAAGGAGATGGAGCTCGACGGCTCGCGGTCCATCACGGTCGAGGCCCCGACACGGGACCTCGAGTTCCAGTACACCGCGCTCTCCTTCCGGAATCCCGGCGCGATCCGCTTCCGCTACCGCCTCGAAGGCTTCGACGCCGGATGGATCGAGGCGGAAGGCCGGCGCACCGCGTACTACACGAACCTCCCGCCGGGCAGGTACACGTTCCGGGTCCTCGCCGGAAACGAGGACGGCTACTGGAGCGTCGGCGGCGCGTCGCTCGGGGCAACGCTGGAGAGGTCGCTCACGGAGACCGCCGGGTTCCGGCTCTCGGTCGTGGCGGGGATCGTCCTCCTGGCGTGGAGCGCGCACCGGCTGCGCGCAAGGCGCCTCGCGGCCGGGGAGGCGCTCCGCGCGGCGGTCCTGGAGGCGAAGCTCTCCTCGCTCCAGTCGCAGCTGAAACCCCACTTCCTCTTCAACGCCTTGAACTCGCTCCTTCCCCTGGTCGGCAACGAGCCCGCGCGCGCCCGCCGGATGATCGTCCGGATCGGCGACCTGCTGCGCGCGAGCCTGATGTCGGAGACCGCGCCGCTGGTGACGCTCGAGCGGGACCTTCTGCTTCTCTCCGAGTACCTCGACGTCGAGCGGATGCGCTTCCGCGACCGCATCTCGATCGAGATCGACGCCGACCCCGAGGCGCGCGCCGCGCGGGTGCCGAGCTTCCTGCTCCAGCCGCTTGTCGAGAACGCGATCAAGCACGCGGCGGACCCGGTGACCGGGCGCGTGCGGATCCGCGTCGAGGCCCGCGTGGACAGGGAGGCCCTGGTCCTTCGGGTCTCCGACGACGGGCCCGGCGTCTCGCCGGAGTCCGAGAAGACCGGAGGGATCGGGCTCCGAAACATCCGGCGGCGCCTGGACCTGCTCTACCCCGGGGAGCACGAGGTGGCGCTGAGGAACCTGCCCGCCGGCGGCTGCGAAGTCCGGATCCGCCTCCCGCTGTCTCTCGAACCCGCGGCCGAAGCGGGCGAGACCGTTCTCAGACGAGCCCGCGCCGGAACGCCTTGAGCCGCTGCTTGTAGCTGGCGCTCATCGCCAGCTTGGTGCCGTCCTTGAGCACCACCTCGTAATCCCCGTTGAACCACGGGTGCAGCTCGCGGATCCGGTCGATCGCCACGATCGTGGAGCGGTGGATGCGGAGGAACTTCGCCGGATCCAGCCGGCTCTCGATCCCGGAAGTCGTCTCGTGGTGGAGGTGCGCGGCGGTTCCGACGTGGAGGACGACGTCGTTTCTCTTCGACTCGATCCAGTCGATGTCGCTCGCGCGGACGAAGTGGCTCCGGCCGCCGGTCTTGACGAGGAACCACTCGGGGTAGAGCCGGACTTCCTTGAGAAGCCCCGCGAGCTCGGTCGCCGTGTCACGCGCCGCCGACTTCTCCAGGCGCTCGCGGATCCGGTCGAGCGCGGTCTGGAGCCGGTCGGGGGAAACGGGCTTGAGGAGGTAATCGATCGCGTGAACGTCGAACGCGCGCAGCGCGTACTGGTCGAACGCCGTCACGAACACGATCGCCGGCGGCGGGGAGTTCTCGAGCATCGAGAGGACCCCGAAGCCGTCGAGCCCCGGCATCTGCACGTCGAGGAGCACGAGGTCCGGGCTCAATTGCTCGATCGCCTGGACGGCCTTGAACCCGTCCTCGCACTCCGCGACGATCTCGATGCCCCCATCGGCGCGGAGCCGCTCGCGCAGCCATTCCCGGGCGAGCGGCTCGTCGTCCACGATGATCGTCCGGATCGCGGCGTTCTCGGACCTCGCGGCCTGGGCATGGTTCTGCATCGGCGACCTCTTCCTTCTACGCTTACGCAAAACGAACCACTGAGGTTTCGATGGTACGGCGCCGCGCGGGGCGCCTCGGTGCCCTCGCGTTCGTCCTGAAAATCGCGGCGTTCGTCCTCGCGCGCCGCGGAGAGCGATGCCGCGCTTCCACCGTGGGGCGCGGGCGCCGCGAGTTCAAGATCCTGATCTTCCGAACGAATTTCTGAATCACGCCACCGCGGCACGCTGTCTCGGTCCGTGACTTCGTGACCCTCGTCCGTCCGGGCGTGACCTTGGTCCGTGGCGAGACCACGCGTCGCGGTGGCAGCGCTGTTGCTCTTTGGAGAAGCGCCTCGGGCGCGAAGAGTGTTCGCGCGCGAGAACGAAACCCAAGCGTCGAAGCGATCGCATTCGGAAAGAAGAAGGAGGGCTCATGAACAGACTCTGGAAGCTGGCGGGGCTGGCGGTTCTCGCAGCCGTGCTCCCCGCCTCGCTCGCGCTGGCCCAGGCCAGCACGGGGAACATCTACGGGCACGTCACCGACGAATCGGGCGGCGTCCTGCCGGGCGTCTCCGTCACGCTGACGGGAGGCGGCGCCCCGCGCACGACCTTCACCGACTCGAAGGGCGAATTCCGGTTCCTGAACCTGACGGTTGGAGCGTACGTCGTGACGACGACCCTCCAGGGATTCGGGACCGTGGAGCGCGGCAACGTCGTCGTCAACCTGGGACAGAACACCGACCTGACGATCCCGATGAAGCTCTCCAACGTCACGGCGGCGGTGACGGTCACCGGCGAAGTGCCGCTGATCGACCCGCGCAAGACGATCACCGGCGCCAACTACCAGCTCCAGGAGCTGAAGAGCATCCCGACCGGCCGCGACCCATGGGTCGTCATCCAGCAGGTGCCGGGAGTCCAGATCGACCGGCTGAACGTGGCCGGCAGCCAGAGCGGCCAGCAGTCGGCCTACATCGGGATGGGCACGGACACGAGCCAGAATGCCTTCAACATGGACGGCGTCACGATCACCGACATGGCGGCGCTCGGCTCCTCGCCGACGTACTACGACTTCGACCAGTTCCAGGAGATCCAGGTCACGACCGGCGGCTCGGACCCGGCGGTCGCGGTGCCCGGCGTCACCGTGAACATGGTCACCAAGCGCGGCTCCAACGAGCCGCACGGCTCCGCGCGCTACTTCTATTCGCCCGGCGAGCTGCAGGCGCACAACGCGCCGCAGGAAGCCAAGGACCAGGCGGACCTGGGCCTCTACGGGCCGGCAATCAACGGCGGCAACCTGAACACCAACGTGGATCGGATCTGCACGGTCGGCTGCAAGGGCGGCGCGGCCGGCATCCAGGACTACGGGGTGGAGGCCGGGGGCGCGCTCTGGAAGGATCGCGCCTGGCTGTGGGGCAGCTACGGCCGCAAGGAGATCCCGCTGACCAAGCTGGGCGGAGCGACCGACACGACCTACCTCGACGACTACGCCGGGAAGCTAAACCTCCAGTTCGTCGAGTCCAACGCGGCGACCGTCTTCTACTTCCGCGGCGACAAGCAGAAGCTCGGCCGCTCGGCCGGCGTGACGCGCCCACAGGAGACGTCGGTGGACCAGACCGGCCCCACCACGATCTGGAAGGGAGAGGACTCGCAGGTCTTCTCGGCCAACTTCATCGCGTCGGCTTCCTATGACTACACGCGCTCGGGCTTCAGCCTGTCGCCGGAAGGCGGGGCGCTCACTCCCGTGACGAACGTGTACCTGGATCCGAGCAACGTCTATCACCGCTCCTTCACGTATCAGGTCTTCAACCGGCCACAGCACCAGGTCAACGCGAACTCCTCACTCTTCTTCAACACGGGAACCCTGGGCCACGAGATCAAGGCGGGATTCGGATGGCGCAACGCCCCGATCTCGAGCCAGACCTTCTGGCCTGGCAACGGGATTCTGGGCCGCGAGGCGCAGGTCGTCCGCGCCGGCATCTGCCCGACGGGATGCGCGGCGGCCGACGTCTTCCGCCCCGGGCTGTTCAATTACGAATACACCTACTGGAGCGGGTTCCTGAGCGACACGATCACGACCCAGAACCTGACGGTCACGCTGGGCGTGCGCTACGACAACCAGTACGGCACCAACACCGCCTCGAGCGTGCCGGGCAACCCGCTCTTCCCCAACCTCGTGCCGGGCAAGGTCTACAACGGCTCGGACAAGGAGTTCACCTGGGAGACGTTCCAGCCGCGCGTGGGGGTCAACTACGCGCTCGGCAAGGAGCGCAAGACGCTGCTGCGCGCCTCCTACGCGCGCTACGCCGACCAGCTCGGCGGTTCCATCGTGTCCTGGGACAATCCCGTGGGCGGCGCCGGCACGGCGGGGTCCCGGTACGTCTGGACCGACCGCAACGGCAACCACAACGTCGAGCCCGGAGAGCTCGGAGCGTTCATCCAGGACCTCGGCGGCTTCAACCACTTGAATCCCAACGCCCTCGGTTCGGCCAATGTCATCGACGCGAACCTCAAGGCGCCCCTGACCGACGAGTTCCAGCTCTCCGTGGACCACGAGATCTTCCCCGAGTTCACGGCGTCGCTGACGGGCACCTACCGCCACCGCCGCCGGATCGTCTGGTCGCCTTACATCGGGGCGACCGCGGACAGCTATAAGGACGTGTTCGCGACGGGTCTCCCCGGCTACGACGTCAACGGCAACGTCATCGGCGTGACCGGGCCGATCTATAGCGGGAAGCTCGGATCCGACTTCAATGGCGGCGAGTTCGTGACCAACCGTCCGGACTACAGCCAGGACTACTACGGCGCGCAGCTCCAGCTGACCAAGCGGCTCACCAATAACTGGCTGATGCACGGCTCTTTCGCCTACAACGACTGGAAGCAGATCATCGACAACAAGGCGACGGCCTGCATCGACCCGACCAACCAGCGGCTGTCCCAGGATCCGGCCTTCAGCGCCGGCTTCCCGACGCCCAACGTCGGACCATCCTGCTCCGAGGGCCAGCTCTACAACCAGTCGAGCGGCAGCGGAAACTTCGGCAACGTGTGGATCAACTCCCACTGGAGCTTCAACGTCAGCGGCCTCTACCGCTTCCCGCTCGACTTCGCGCTGGCGGCGAATTTCTACGGGCGGCAGGGCTACGTCAACCCGTACTTCATCCAGTTCGACTCGGGCAACGGGGAAGGCAACCGGGGCGTCCTGCTTGGCGATCCGACCAATTTCCGGTTGAAGGACGTCTATGAGCTCGACCTGAGGCTCGAGAAGACGATCCAGCTCTTCGCCAAGGCGGACCTGACGATCTCGGCGGAGCTCTTCAACGCCGCAAACTCCAACACGGTGCTCCAGCGCGAGTCCGACGCGACGCCGCAGTGCGACAACGCCGGAAAGAACTGCACGGGCGCCGCCGGAACGATTCTCGAGATTCAGAACCCGCGTGCTGTCCGCCTGGGGGCGCGGATCAGCTTCTAAATGGATAGCGGGGGACCTTGCGGTCCCCCCGACCTCCTGGGCGGAGGTCTCCTCCTGTGGCCGGCCCGCCGGAGAGATCCGGCGGGCCGGTTTATTCTGCGCGCGATGCGGCTCCGGATCCTCGCGGCGGCGTTGCTTCCGGCTCTCCTCCTCCTCGCCGGATGCCGGGAGTCGCCCGCGCGGCCACCCGCGGCGGGAGACCGGCATCCGGTTCCTGCTCTTCCCGACATCGTCCTCGTCTCGATCGACACGCTGCGCGCCGACGCCCCGGGCTACGCCGGGAATTCGCGGGCGCGAACGCCGAACCTCGATCGGCTGGCCTCCGAAGGGAGGGTCTTCCTCCAGGCCCACGCCCACAACGTCATGACGCTTCCCTCGCACGCCAACATCCTGACGGGCCGGTACCCCTGGGAGCACGGCGTGCGCGACAACGACGGCTTTCGCCTCGATCCGAAGTGGGAGACCGCGGCGACGCTTCTCCACGGAGGCGGCTACTCGACGGCGGCCTTCATCGGCGCCTTTCCGCTGGACGCGCGGTTCGGCCTGGACCGCGGGTTCGATCTCTACGACGAGCGCTACCCGCAGGGAGCCAACGAATACGACTTCCGTGTCGCCGAGAGGCCCGCGCCCGAGGTCGTCGCCGCCGCGCGGCGGTGGTTCTCGGAGAACGCGGGTCGCCGCCGCTTCCTGTTCGTCCATCTCTACGACTGCCATTCGCCGCACGTCCCGCCGCCCGAGCTCGCCGCGGCCTTCGCCTCCGATCCCTACGCGGGCGAGGTCGCCGGGGTGGACGCCGCGCTCGGGCCTCTCTTCGAGGATCTGCGGGCGTCGAAATCGCACGTCCTCCTCGTGGTCACGTCCGACCACGGCGAGGCGCTCGGCGACCACGGCGAGGAAACCCACGGCCTCTTCGCCTACGAGGCGACGCTGCACGTCCCGCTGATCCTCTGGAGCCCGGGCGCGATCCCCGCCGCCCGGGATGACTCGCTTCGCCGCCACGTGGACATCCTCCCGACTCTTCTCGACGCGGCCGCCGTCAACGCGCCTTCCGGTCTCCCCGGCCGGTCGCTCCTTACGGCCGGAGACGCCGGCGCGGCTTCCTACTTCGAGGCGCTGACCGCCTCCTTCACGAGAGGGTGGGCGCCGCTTCGCGGGGTGCTGCGCGGCCGCGAGAAGTTCATCGACCTTCCCATCCCGGAGCTCTACGATCTCGCCTCGGACCCGGCCGAAGAGTCCAACCGATTCGAGGAGAAGAAGGAGGCGGCCGCGGCCTTGAAGCGCCTGCTTCCCTCTCCCGAGGCTGCCGCTCCATCGCGCGCCTCCGAATCCGAGCAGACCGCGGCGAGGCTCCGGAGCCTCGGGTATCTGTCCGGCGGCTCGGCGGGCAAGAAGTCCTGGGGGCCGGAGGACGACCCCAAGCGACTCGTGGATCTCGACCGCCAGCTCCAGGAGATCGTCGCGCTCTACCAGGCCGGGAAGCTCCGCGACGCCGTCGCGCTGGCTCGCTCCGCGATGAAGCGCCGCCCGACGATGCCGGTCCTCTACGAGTTCCTGTCATACCTGGAGGACCAGGCGGGCGAGACCTCGCGGGCGATCGCGACGCTGGAGGAGGCGAGGCGCCGCGCCTTCCTGGACGAGCGCCTGACGACCCGCCTCGGCCTCCTCTACAGCCAGACGGGGAAGACGAAGGAGGCGGTCGCCCTGCTCGAGCCGCTCCGCTCTTCCAAGAACCCCGATGTCTCCAACGCGCTCGGGATCGCGCTGGCCACCTCCGGCGACCCCGCGCGGGCCATAGAAGCCTTCCGGAATGCGCTGCGGCTCGATCCGAAGAACGCCGTCGCCTGGCAGAATATTGGCCTGACGCAGCTCCACGCCAACCGCCCCGCCGAGGCCATCGAGGCCTTCGACAAGGCGTTCGCGGTCAACGACCGCCTCCCGCGCGCCTGGAACGGCAGAGGAGCCGCGCTGGAAGCCCTGGGTCGCCACGCCGAGGCCATCGAGGCCTGGAAGAAGGCGATCGCGCTCGACCCCCAGCAGTTCGAGGCGATGCTGAACCTCGGCGTCGTCGCCCTGGAGCAGGGGCAGCGCGACCTCGCCCGCGAATCCCTCGCGCGCTTCCTCGCCGGCGCCCCTCCGTCCCTCTTCGCCGAAGACCTCGCCAGGGCGCGGCGGCTGCTTCGGGAGGCGTCGAAGTGAGTCCTGCCCGCGGGGAACATCGCCCGCGACGGATTCGTTAACATCAGGTCCCCATGGATCTCCTGGATCGGTTCCATCCCGCCGTTCAGAAGTGGTTCGCGACCAGGCTCGGCGAGCCGACGCCGCCACAGGTCGAAGGGTGGCCCAGGATCCGCGAAGGAAAGAACACCCTCATCGCGGCTCCGACCGGTTCCGGCAAGACCCTCGCCGCCTTTCTCTCCGCGATCGACTCCCTGATTCGCCAGGGAGAGGGCCTGCGCGACCAGACGCAGGTTCTCTACGTGTCGCCGCTGCGGGCGCTCTCCAACGACGTTCAGAAGAACCTTCAGGGGCCGCTGGCCGAGATCGCGGAGATGGATCCGTCGGTGCCGGAGGTCCGGGTGCTCGTGCGAACCGGCGATACCCCGTCCTTCGAGCGCACGGCGATGACGAAACGGCCGCCGCACATCCTGGTCACGACTCCCGAGTCGCTCTACCTGCTTCTGACGAGCGACGGCGGGCGGGGAATGCTCCGGACCGTCTCGACGGTGATCGTGGACGAGATCCACGCCCTGATCCGCGACAAGCGGGGAAGCCACCTCTCGATTTCTCTCGAGCGTCTCCAGGAGTTGGCCGGGAAGCCGGTCCAGCGGGTGGGGTTGTCGGCCACGCAGAAGCCGTTGTCGGAGGTCGCGCGATTCCTGGTCGGAGCGGGGCGCGAATGCACGCTCGTGGACGCCGGGACGTTCCGGGATCTCGACCTCGGCATCGAGGTGCCTCCGTCGCCCCTCTCGACGGTCTGCTCGCACGAGCAGTGGGAAGAGATCTACGCGCGGATTGGCGACCTGATCCGCGAGCACCGTACGACGCTCGTCTTCGTCAACACGCGAAAGATGGCCGAGCGGATCGCGGGGCAGCTGACGCGCCTTCTCGGGGAAGAGGCGGTCACCAGTCACCACGGAAGCCTGTCGAAGGCCCGGCGGCTGGACGCCGAGGAGAGGCTGAAGGCCGGGAAGCTCAAGGCCCTCGTCGCGACGGCCTCGCTCGAGCTGGGGATCGACATCGGCGACGTGGATCTCGTGATCCAGGTCGGGGCGACCCGCTCGATCGCGACCTTCCTCCAGCGAGTCGGCCGCGCCGGCCACGCGCTCCAGCGGATTCCGAAGGGAAGGCTCTTCCCGCTGACCCTCGACGAGCTCGTGGAGGGAGCGGCGCTCCTGCGTTGCATCCGTGCGGGGGTCCTGGACCGCACGCCGATTCCGCCGAGGCCGCTCGACATCCTGGCGCAGCAGATCGTCGCTGCCTGCGTGCCGGAGGCCTGGGAGGAAGAGAGGCTGCTCGAGGTCGTGCGGCGCGCCTGGCCCTACCGCGGCCTCTCGCGCGAGGACTTCGACAAGGTCGTCGCCGTTCACACCGACGGCCGCCGGGCGCTCCTCCATCGGGACGGCGTCAACGGCCGGCTCATGGCGACGAAGCGGGCCAGGCTGACAGCGCTCCTCTCCGGGGGCGCGATTCCCGACGCCGCCGACTATCAGGTTCGCCTGGAGCCCGAAGGAACCCTCGTCGGCACGGTCAACGAGGACTGGGCCATCGAGTCCAACGCCGGAGACATCTTCCAGCTGGGCAATTCCTCCTGGCGCGTCATCCGCATCGAGTCGGGCATCGTGCGGGTCGCCGACGCGAAGGGTCAGCCGCCGTCGCTTCCCTTCTGGCTGGGCGAAGCGCCCGGCCGCACCCGTGAGCTCGCCGCGGAGATCGGAGCGCTGCGGCAGGACAGCGCGGATCGGCCCGAGGACTCTGCGGATCTCCTGCGGATGGCCTGCGGAGAGGCCCTCCCGGCGTCGGGCGCCGTCCAGATCGCGGAGTTCATCGAGTCGGGGCGCCGGGTGCTGGGGACGGTTCCGACGCAGAAGCGAGTCATCCTC
>DATFWF010000056.1:0-42142 GCA_035259605.1 Thermoanaerobaculia bacterium | reverse complement strand
CACCTGGGCGAGAAACCGTTCGACGCGGCGATCCGCGCGGCGCGCGAGCTGCGGGGCCCGATCATCGCCATGACGATCACGCTCGCCGCGGTGTACGCGCCGATCGGGATCCAGGGAGGCCTGACCGGCGCCCTCTTCCGCGAGTTCGCCTTCACGCTGGCGGGCGCCGTGATCATCTCCGGCGTCGTCGCGCTGACCCTGTCCCCGATGATGGGCTCGAGGCTTCTGAAAGCCGGTGGCTCGGAGCACGGCTTCGCCGGCATCGTGAACCGTCGGTTCGAGAAGATCCGGAGCCTCTACGGACGCCTCCTGGCCGGGACCCTGAGCTACCGGCCGGTCGTGTACGTCCTGTGGGTGATCGTCACCCTGCTCATCATCCCCTTCTACATGTTCTCCCAGCGAGAGCTCGCGCCCCACGAAGACCAGAGCGTCGTCTTCGGCGTTCTCCAGGCCGCGCCCAACGCGACCATCGACCAGACCAAGCTCTTCGCCGAGCAGGTCCACGACGTCTATCGGTCCTTCCCGGAAGCCGACAGCATCTTCCAGATCACGGCGCCCAACGGCGGGTTCGGAGGCATGGTCACCAAGCCCTGGAGCCAGCGAAAAAAGACCACGCTGCAGCTCCAGGTCGAGGCAGCCGGCAGGTCATCGACAATCCCGGGCGTCCGCGTCATTACGTTGATCCCTCCAGCGCTGCCCGGGGGCGGCGACTTCCCGGTGGACTTCGTCGTCGCCTCGACCGCCGAGCCGGAGCGCCTGACGGAGTTCGCCAACAACCTCGTCGGCAAGGCGTTTCAGAGCGGCATCTTCATGTTCGCCGACTCGGACCTGAAGTTCGACCAGCCGCAGACCGAGGTCGTCTTCGACCGCGACAAGCTGCGGTCCCAGGGGGTGGACCTCGGGCAGGCGGGCCGGGACCTTTCGACGATGCTGGGCGGCGACTACGTCAACCGCTTCTCGATCCAGGGTCGCAGCTACAAGGTCATTCCCCAGATCAAGCGGGCCGAGCGCCTGACGCCCGAGCAGCTCGAGCAGATCTACGTCACCGGCGCCGACAACAAGCTCGTCCCGCTCTCGACCTTCGCGTCGCTCAAGGCGACCACCGAGCCGCGGGAGCTCAAGCGCTTCCAGCAGCTAAACGCCGTCCGCATCCAGGGCGTCATCCCTCCGGGCGTCCCGCTCGACCGCGCCCTGAAGGTCCTCGAGGAGGAGGCCGCGAAGAGCCTGCCCAAGGGGTTCACGGTGGACTACGCCGGCGAATCGCGGCAGCTACGCACGGAGGGCGGCAAGTTTCTCGGCACGTTCCTGCTCTCGGCCATCCTGATCTACCTGGTGCTCGCGGCGCAGTTCGAGAGCTTCCGGGATCCCTTCATCGTGCTCGCGGGCTCGGTTCCGCTCGCGCTGTCGGGCGCGCTGCTCTTCTCGTTCCTGGGCTTCACGACGCTCAACATCTACAGCCAGGTCGGCCTGATCACGCTCGTGGGACTCGTCGCGAAGAACGGGATCCTGATCGTCGAGTTCGCCAACAACCTCCAGGAGGAGAAGGGGCTCGACAAGCTCCACGCGGTCATCGAGGCCGCGGAGACACGGCTGCGGCCGATCCTGATGACGACGTCCGCTACGGTCATGGGGCACTTCCCGCTGGTCTTCGCCACCGGGCCGGGAGCGGGGGCGCGCAACTCGATCGGCATGATGCTCGTCACCGGGATGATCATCGGCTCGGTCTTCACCCTCTTCGTCGTGCCCGCGATCTACGTGCTCGTCGCGAAGACTCACCGCCCGGCGGCCACGACCGCCGCCGAAGTCCGTCCGCAGCCGGAGCTTCCCGAGCTGTCCGAGGCGGTCTGAAAGGAGGAGGCTCATGGAAGGGAATCCGCTCCGAATCCTGCTTCAGACGACGACGCCGGCCAGGCCCGACGACTGGACGATCGACAGTTTTTCTCTCCTTCGCCGCGAGCTGGAGAAGTCCGGCAGGGACGGCCGCCCGGTCGTCGTGGCGGCGAGAAACCGCGACGCCTCCGCCTCGGGGAGCGATCCCATCCTGGCGGGAATCGACCGGCTGGACTGGGACGAGCTCTGGCTCTTCGCGCTCGATTCGGGCGCCGGGCTGACCGCCGCGGAATGCGCCGCCATCGACCGGTTCTGGCGCCAGGGAGGAGGGCTCGTCACCGCCCGCGACCATCAGGACCTGGGCTCCTCGCTGTGCTCGCTGCCGTGCGGCGTCGGGCTGGCGAACCACTTCCACAGCGTCAACCCCGAGTCCGACGCCTCGCGCCACTGGGCGGACGACGGAGGCACCGCGGCGATCTCCTGGCCCAACTACCACTCCGGGCAAAACGGGGACTTCCAGATTGTCACGGCGGTAGACCCGGTTCACCCGCTCCTCGTCGATCCGGAAGATCCGGGACGCACGCTCGAATTCTTCCCGGCCCATCCTCACGAGGGCGCGGTGGAGGCTCCGCCCGGGGACCCGACCGCCCGCGTCGTCGCCGTCGGGCGCAGCGCGGCGACGGGCCGCCCCTTCAACCTCATCGTCGCGTTCGAGAGAGGCGCCGCGGACGGCGGCCGCTCGCCCGGCCGCGCCGTCGCCCATTCGAGCTTCCACCACTTCGCCGATTACAACTGGGACACCCGCCGCGGCGCCCCCTCGTTCGTGACGGAGCCCGAGGGAACCGGCATGGCCTCCAACCCGCGGGCAGCCTCGGACATCCGGGCCTACGTCGGGAACCTCGCCCGCTGGGCCGCTCCCGTCGAGACGGCCGCCCGATCGAAGAAGGGCCGTGCCTCGAGGCCCGCCGCCGCTTCCGGCCATTCCCAGATCCAGACCTTCGTCAGGGAAACCTGGCCATGAGAACTCCACTCGCTTCCAACGACCCGGCACAGGCGACACGCTTCGGAGACCCCGAGCCAGGCGGTAGCGTCCGCACTGAGGAGAGCTTTATGAAGATGACCGAACATTTCCTGGCCCAGCTCGAAGCCGAAGCCCCACGCGATCGCCGCGCCCTGGAAGCGTTTCCGGAAGGGCGCGACGACTGGAAGCCGCATGAGAAGTCGATGCCGTTCGGGAGGCTCGCCGGTTTGGTCGCCCGGATGCCGACCTGGGTCTCGATGATCCTCGAGCGCGACGATCTCGACCTGAAGCCCGCGGCCGGGTCGAACTTCGACCACCGCCCGCTGCGGACCGCAGCCGAGCTCGTCTCCGCCCACGACGAAGGCGTCGCCCAGGCCCGCAAGGCGTTGAAGGCGACGACCGAGGAGCATCTGCTCAAACCCTGGCGCCTTCTCGTGGCCGGAAACACGGTCAGCGAGGATCCACGCCACGTCGTGCTGCGCGACACCTTCATGCACCTCTCGCACCACCGCGGTCAGCTCACCGTCTATTTGCGCCTGAACGGCGCTCCCGTTCCGTCGATCTACGGCCCCACTGCCGACGACTCGCGGTTCGCGTAAGAAGCCATGCGGATCGGGATCGTCGGAGCCGGGATGATCGGATCGACCCTGGCGAAGCTCTGGGCGGACGCCGGGCACGAGGTTCGCCTCGCCTCGCGCCACCCCGAGGAGCTTCGCCAGCTCGTCCGCAGCCTCGGAAAGAACGCTTCGGCGGGAACGGCCGAGGACGCCGCGAAGTTCGGGGAAGTCGTGATGCTGACGGTTCCTCTCAAGGCGATTCCCGGCCTTGCGAAGGACCTCGAGCCGCTTCTCGGCGGGAAAGTCGTCCTGGACACCGGAAACGCCTACGAGCAGCGGGACGGGGACGCCGCGCGTGAGGCCATCCGGCACCCCCGAGGCTCCGCCGGATGGACGGCGGCGATGTTCCCCGGCGCGCGATGGGTCAAGGCGTTCAACACGGTGTACTTCAAGACCCTCGCGAAGGAAGCGCACCGCACGGGCGACCGCGTCGGGATCCCGCTCGCCGGCGACGACCGCGAGGCCCTGGAGGTCGCGGAGCGCCTGGCCCAGGACGCCGGCTTCGATCCCGTCCCCGCCGGCCCGCTCGAGCGCGGAAGAGAGTTCGAGCCCGGGACGGCTCCCTACGACACCGGCATGAGCGGACGGCAGCTGCGAGTGCTCTTCGGACGATAGCCCGGGGGAGCCGGCCACCCCCGCCCGGGGGCCAGGCCTTAACGATTCGCTAAGAACTTAACGAGGCCCTTAAGCGCGCGAGCCTCTGGTACCTCGCGTGCATCCCGCAGGACTCCTGGAGGCCCAGCGCGAACCCCTCTCCGGAAAACGGTCTCCAGGCATCGGAAGGATTGCCCGACTTCCAATCACTTTCAGTAAGGAGATCGCTCATGGCCACCCACCATCCCCTGCGAAAGGCTCTCTCGACGCGCGGTCCGCGACGATCGGCGCGGGCCCTCATCATCCTCACCCTGTCCCTCGCCGCGATCGCCCTCGCGGCTCGGCTGCACTCGGCGACCACGGCCGTCACGACGACGTTCACCCAGACGAACCTGGTCTCGGACATCGGTGGCATGGCGGCGAGAACCGACGCGAACCTGGCGAACCCGTGGGGCATGACCCTCGGCACCAACAGCGGGCTCTGGATTTCCGACAACAAGACCGGAAAGGCGACGACCTATGACGGCACCGGGCAGCCGATTCCGTCCGGCTCGCCCCTCGTCGTGACGATCCCGGTCCCAGGCGGCGGGACCTCGAAGCCGACGGGAGTCGCCACCAACGCGACGGGCGGCTTCCAGATCACCGGGGGAGGCGGAACGGCTCCCGCCACGGAGCTCTTCGCCACAGAGAACGGGACGATCGCCGGCTGGAACAGCAGCGTCGATCCGACCAACGCCATCATCGCCGTCAACAAGTCGGCCTCCGGCGCGATCTACAAGGGACTGGCGATCGGGTTCAACGAGGACGGCGCGTTTCTCTTCGCCACCAACTTTCACGAGGGCACGGTGGATGTCTTCGATTCGAACTTCCAGCCGGTCAGCATCCCCGGAGGCTTCAAGGATCACAAGATCCCAAAGGGATTCGCGCCCTTCGGAATCGCGTCGATCAACGCGAAGCTGTACGTGACCTACGCCCAGCAGGACGCGGACAGGGAGGACGACGTCCCCGGCGCGGGCCACGGCTTCGTGGACATCTTCGACACGCACGGCAAGCTCGTCAACCGGTTCACCAGCCAGGGACAGCTCAACTCGCCGTGGGGCATGGCGTGGGCGCCGTTCCAGGGATTCGGCAACTTCAACAACGCGCTCTTCGTCGGCAATTTCGGCGACGGCATGATCAACGCGTTCGATTTCGACTCGGGCGACTTCCTCGGGAAGGTCCGGGACTCCTCCAACGCGGCGATCGTCAATCCCGGCCTCTGGGCGCTGCAGTTCGGCCTCGGGGTCGCCGGAGGGTCCTCGAGCAGCCTCTACTTCACGGCCGGGATCGGCGGCGAGGAGCACGGCCTCTTCGGAAGGCTCACGGTTAACCCCGCGTCGCTGCCGCCGCCGGAGCCGCCGGAGATGACCGATCCCGCGCTCCTGGTCTCGACCGTCGTCTCCGGTCTGGAGCAGCCGACGAGCATGGCCTTCCTCGGCCCCGGGGAATTCCTGGTGCTCGAGAAGGCCAGCGGCAAGGTCCAGCACGTCGTGGGAGGCGCGGTCGCGGGCACGGCCCTGGACCTCCCGGTCAACTCCGCCTCGGAGCGAGGCCTGCTCGGCATCGCCCTTCAACCGGATTTCGCCACCACGAAGGGGGTCTATCTCTACTGGACACAGAGCAGCACCGCCAGCGACAGCGCGAACCTCGCCGACGTGCCGCTGCTGGGCAACCGCGTGGACCGCTTCGTCTGGAATCCCGCCACCAGCACGCTGACCTTGGACAAGAACATCATCCAGCTGAGGGCGTTCCAGGCCGACGCCAACCAGCCGATGCGGGGAAACCACGACGGCGGCAAGATCGCCTTCGGCCCCGACGGCAAGCTCTACTTCCAGATCGGCGACCAGGGCCGGCGCGGCCAGATGCAGAACCTGGCGAGCGGGCCCTTCGGCCCGGGGCTGCCCGATGACCAGTTCGGCGGACCGGAGCCCGACAACGCGCACTTGACCGGCGTCATCTTCCGGTTGAACCCGGACGGCTCGACTCCGGACGACAATCCCTTCGCCGGCATCACGGCCGCCGAGATCTCGCAGCTCGAGCTCGACGCGGGCGTCAACCTCTCTCCGGCCCAGCTCGCCGAGGTGCGCGCGAATCTCCGCAAGGTCTATTCCTACGGCCGGCGCAACGGCTTCGGGCTGGCTTTCGATCCCGCGACGGGCCTGCTCTGGGAGTCGGAGAACGGGGACGACACCGGCGACGAGATGAACCAGGTCACGCCCGGGTCCAACGGCGGCTGGATCCAGATCATGGGCAAGCTCGCGCGGCTAGACGAGTTGAAGAGGATCGAGACCTCGTTCACGCCCCTCCAGGGGAACCTCCCGGTCGCGGGCAACCTCCCCTTCAGCGCGATCGACCCGGCGACCTTCATCCCGGCGCTGCAGCAGGTCCGCTGGCCGCCGATGCGGATCGCCGACTCTCCCGGCGCCGCCCGGAATCGCTTCTTCGTCCTTCCCGGCTCGCGCTACGACGGGCCGGAGTTCAGCTGGAAGTGGGCCGTGGCGCCGGCCGCCATCGGGTTCGCGGGCAACGGCCTCGGCTCGCAGCACGCCGGCAACCTGTTCGTCGGCGCCGCCCGCACGTTCCTCGCCGGCGGGTACCTCTTCGAGTTCACCTTCGACAACTCCCGCAAGCATTTCAACCTGGCGGGCAAGGGGCTCAAAGACGACGTGGACGACAACGACTACAAGTTCGACGAGGGGCAAAGCGAGGCCCTGATCGCCGGGAAGAACTTCGGGATCGGGACGGACATCGTCACGGGACCCGACGGCAACCTCTACGTCGTCTCGCTCTCCAACGGGACGGTCTACAGGATCCACCAGTAGGTCTGCCGGGTCTCGAGCAAAAAAAACGCGCGGGTCGCAGGACCCGCGCGTTCACATCACCGGTCCGAGAAGGCTTCAGCCGCGAGGCTGGGGCACGATCCGGATGTAGGGCTTGGGCGACTTCCAGCCCGAGGGCCACAGCTTCTTGGCGTCCTCGTCGTTGACCGAGCCCGCGATGATGACGTCCTCGCCATGCTTCCAGTTGACCGGCGTCGCCACCTTGTGCTTCGCCGTGAGCTGGAGCGAATCGATCACCCGCAGCACCTCGTCGAAGTTGCGCCCGGTCGTCATCGGGTAAACCAGGATGAGCTTGATCTTCTTGTCCGGCCCGATGACGAAGACGTTGCGGACGGTCTGGTTGTCCGCGGGAGTGCGGCCTTCGCAGCTCCCCTCCAGGTCCGCCGGGAGCATTCCCCACGCCTTCGCGACTTTCAGCTGCGGGTCCCCGATCATCGGATAGTTGGGCGCGTGGCCCTGCGTCTCCTGGATGTCGTTGGCCCACTTCGAGTGAGAGGTCACGGGATCGACGGACAGCCCGACGATCTTGACGCCGCGCTTATCGAACTCGGGTTTGATCTTCGCCATGTAGCCGAGCTCGGTCGTGCAGATCGGCGTGAAGTCCTTGGGGTGCGAGAACAGCACGCCCCACGAATTCCCGAGCCACTCGTGAAACTTGATGTGCCCTTCGGTGGTGTCCGCCTCGAAATCCGGAGCCGTATCTCCAATCTTCAGCATTCCGCCCTCCTAGTAGTTTTCGGAAAGCGGATCATACCCCTCCGGGAGCCGCGGTCTAGAGGCGGTTCAGGCCGTCCAGGCCGGCGACCTTGTAGGCCTCGGCGAGGGTCGGGTAATTGAACGTCGTGTCTCGGAAGTACTCGATCGTGGCGCCCAGGGAGAGCACCGCCTGGCCGATGTGAATGATCTCCGCCGCGCTCTCTCCGATCGCGTGAACACCCAGGACCTTCAGGGACCGCGGATCGAAGAGGATCTTCAGCAGCCCCACGTCGACGCCGAGCATCTGGCCCTTGGCCAGTTCCTCGAACTTGGCCTGTCCGACCTCGTAAGGGATCTTGGAGGCCGTCAGCTCCTGCTCGGTCGCGCCGACCATCGAGATCTCCGGAATCGTGTAGATCCCGTAGGGCAGGAACTCCCGGCGGCTCGTGCTCGGCGCGCCGAACATGTGGCAGCTCGCCAGGCGGCCCTGCTCCATCGAGGTCGAAGCGAGAGAGGGGAATCCGATCACGTCGCCCGCGGCGTAGATGTGCGGCACGGCGGTCTGGTAGTGCTCGTTGACCGGGAGCCGGCCGCGGGAGTCCGCCGCCAGGCCCGCTGCCTCGAGGTTCAGGAGGTCCGAGTTGGCCTGCCGCCCCACCGTATAGAGCAGGGAGTCGGCGTGGACCTGCTTCCCGCTCTCCAGGCTCGCGACGACCCGGCTCCGCTCGTCCAGTCCCACCGAGACGACCTTCTCCCCGAGACGGAAGGTCGCCCCGCGCTGCCGCATGAAGTAGTAGAGCGCTTCGACCATCTCGCGATCGACGAAGTCGAGGATCGTGGGGCGCTGCTCGATGATCGTCACCCGGATGTTGAGAGCGGTCATCATCGAGGCGTACTCGAGGCCGATCACTCCCGCTCCGACGACGATCAGGTCGCGCGGGAGCAGCTCGGACTCGAGCAGCTGGTCGGAGTCGAGAATGCGCCGGCCATCGAGCGGGACGGTGGGGCTCTCGGCCGGGCGCGTTCCGCAGGCGATCAGGACATTCCCGGCCCGGAGCAGCGAGGTTCCTTCGTGGCTCTGGACCTCCACGGCATGGGGTTCGAGGAAGCGCGCCGAGCCGTGGACCGTCGTGATGTGGTTGCGCTTCAACTGCGCCCGAACGACCTCCATCTCCCGGCCCATCACCTTGCGGACCCGGTGAGACAGGTCGCCGACGGAAATCTCGTCCTTCAGGGAGTAATCGCGTCCGTAGAAGGCGCGCTGCCGGTATCCCGAGAGGTACAGGATCGCCTCCCGCAGGGTCTTCGACGGGATGGTTCCCGTGTGAAGGCAGACTCCCCCGATCCGCTCCTTTCGATCGACGACGGCCACGCGCTTGCCGAGCTTGGCCGCGGCGATCGCCCCCTTCTGGCCGGCCGGCCCCGAACCGATGACGACGAGGTCGTAGGCGCTGGCTTCCACGCGGGAAGACTGGTCAGGGTCGGCAAAAACGGCCTGAAGCTCGGATTCAGAAGACGTGAAGGCTCCGTTTTCCCCGGCGGCCTCTCCGCCCGCTGAAATGGGGGCGGACGCCGGGCTACGCGTGGGCACCAGTGTCAAGAAAGTCGAGGACCTCGCGGGCATGGTCGGCGGTCTTGACCTTCGGCCACACCGCCGCGATCTTTCCCTTCTCGTCGATGACGTACGTCACGCGCCGGGTGCCCAGGAAGAGACGTCCGTAGAGCGACTTCTTGTCCCGGACGCCGTAGTCCTTGACGATCTTCTTGTCCTCGTCCACGAGGAGGCGGAAGGGCAGTTTGAGCTTCTCGGCGAATTTTCGATGGGACTTCTCGCTGTCGGTCGAAGCGCCGAGGACCTCGACGTTTCTCTTTCGAAAGTCCGCGAACACGTCGCGGAAGGCGCAGGCCTCCTTCGTTCAGCCGGGCGTGTCGTCCTTCGGGTAGAAGAAGAGGACGACCTTTCTTCCTCGGAAATCCGACAGGGAGACGGGCTTTCCGTCCTGGTCCACGGTTTGGAAATCCGGCGCCTTCTCCCCGACGTCGAGCGTGCTCATGGCGCCCTCTTACCACCTTCCGCCGCGGCGCAGGCACTGGGAATCCACCGCGCGGTCCACCAGGCGCTCGAAGGAGTCGAGCGAACAGGGATAGCCCGCGCTCGAGGAGCTGCACGCCGGGAGGAAGAGCGAGGACCGCCGCGGCGGGTGGTCGAGATCGAGCGCCGCTTTCAGCGCCATCTGCCGCGGCGACTGCGCGAGGTAGGAGACGAAGACGCGGTTGCGCCGGTCCGAGCCGCGGCGCAGCTCGAAGACGAGGGCCCCGGCGGGCGGCGTGTCGTTGGCCTGGTAATCGGGCTGCTGCCAGGAGACGCCGAGCATCGCCGAGAGGTTGCCGATGTTGGTGTCGTGGCCGACCAGAAAGACGGCCTTCGCGCTCTTCGGCATCTCCGGCAGGCGCGGCCAGCTTCCCTCGAGGATCGCGGCAACCCGGTTCAAGAGCTCCGACCCTTCGCGGCGGGCGACGTAGGGAGTCCGGTCCACGGTCTCGAAGAGAAGAGTGTGCAGGCGGCCGAGCCGGAGCATTCCCGCCTCGTCGATCCTCCCGAAGCCCCACTTCTCTCCCTGGAACGCGCTCGCGTATTCGAGCAGGAACACCTCGGCCGCCGTCGAAGCGATCCCCAGCGTCCCTTCCAGCGAAAAGGCCTCGTTCTGCTTCTTCGGATCGGCGGGCTCTTTCCAGAGGAGATCGCTCCCCAGGTCCTGCAGGCGGCAGGGCGCGGGCTTGCCGAACCGCTTGCAGAGCTCCGCGCCGCAGCAACCGAGGACGTTCTGAAGGGCCTGAAGGTCGCTGCCGGCGGCCTGCTCGACCGCCGCGAATCTGTCCCCGATCCGGCCGCGAATCGCCGCCTCGGTCTTCTCGCGGTCGAAGGCGCAGACCTTCGCCTTGACCGGGTGGAAGAGCGGATCCACGTCGGCGTTCAGCGAGTGGACCGAGATCCCGTTGCACGAAGGGGCGAGCCCCTCGAGGATTCCCTCGCCGGTCTCGAGGGTTCGCTGGTCCACGTCCGCCCACACGAACAGATCGCCGGCGGACGGGCAGCCTTTCGAGGGAAGGAGGTCCTCGGAGGCGAGGAGCGCACGGTAATACTCCCCCATCCGCTTCGCGAGGGCCTTGCCCGTCGGCGTCAGGTTGCCGGGCTTGGACACCTGCCAGTCCGCCGCGAGATCCGGCCATTCCTTGTCCGCCCAGAGCGCCAGCTCCTCCGGCTTCTGGAGCGGGGCGCGCACGCCATGCCGGGAGACGACGACGACCCGGACCAGCTCGCCCCGGTCGCCGCCTGCCAGGGCCGGCGCGCCGCCCGCCAAGAACTGTCCGATTCCCAGCAGAGCGGCCGCGGCCGCGAAGCGTCCGGGCATGGCGTTGCTCCTTCCCCGCGAATTGGGCGGGACGACTCTGGATTCGGGTGTTTTCGCGGGAGATCATAACGCCGGAGGTCCCGATGACTCGACCGCTCTGGGTGGAGATCGCCGGTTACGTCGCGTCGTTCCTGGTCTTCTCCGCCTTCTACATGAAAACGATGATCCCGCTGCGGTCCGTGGCGATCGCGAGCAACGTCGCCTTCCTGACCTACGGCCTGGCGGGCCGCCTCTACCCCATCGCCGCGCTGCACGCGATCCTGCTTCCGTTGAACGTTCTGCGGCTGCGGCAGATGCGCTCGCTGATCCGGCGCGTGAAAGACGCCTCGACCGGGAGCATCTCCGGGGAGTGGCTGATCCCGCTGATGACCCATCACCGATATCCCGCCGGGCACGTTCTCTTCCGGCGCGGCGACGAGGCGAGCCGCATGTACATGGTTCTCGAGGGGACGGTCCGCCTCGAGGAGCTCGGCGTGGCCGTCCCGCGGGGGCAGCTTCTCGGGGAGATCGGCCTCTTCGCACCCGAGAACGCCCGCATGGCGACGGCGGTCTGCGAGACCGAGGTCGAGGTCGGCGAGATCCCCGACGAGAAAGTCCTCCAGCTCTACTACCAGAACCCGGAGTTCGGCTTCTCCCTCGTCCGCCTCGTCATCGGACGGCTCCTCGAGAACCAGCGCCTCCCCGGAGCGCCCTCCCCTACTCCTCGTCCCCGGGTTACCGGGTGATCAGAAGTGGAAGGTCAGGCCCGCGTTGAGGCCGTGGGCCCAGAAGCTGGAGCCGTGGAAGTCGAAGGACGGCTCGGCCGGGCCCTTGAGCGCCGCGTTCAGCTCCCCCGTCCAGGAGACGCTCTGCGTCGTGTTGATGGTGCGGTTGATCTGGTCGCCGGGGCGCGCGACGCTGTTGATGTAGAGGAACGAGTAGCCGGCTCCGACCGAGAGCCAGTCGGTGATCCGGTAATCGAGGTTGACGTCCGCCTCGGGCAGGATTCCGAACGTGGCGCGCTTGCGGGAGCCGATGTTGGTCGGGACGGCGAAGTACCCCCCGACGAAACGCTGGGGCGTCGTGGCCAGGCCGTTGAAGTCGTTGGTCAGGAGGAACCCGCTCACGTCCACTTTCTGCACGGTCCCCCCGATGCCGAGCTTGATGGCGCCCCCGACGCGGAATCGCTCGCGCTCCCAGTGCGCCCGGATTCCGCCCTGGACGCCGTAGAAGTTGTTGCGGGTCTCGAAGCGGTCGGTCGTCTGCCAGATGTCCACCGCCTGCGGCGGGATGAACGGGCTGCTCGTCGTGAACGTGAAGTTCTCGGAGAGGTTGAACCAGCGCAGGCCGCCCACGAAATCCAGGGACATCGTCCCGCGGTGGTCGCACGGCTTGACGAAGCTGAGCTCCACCCCGGTCATGTTTCGCGTGAGCGCTTCCGCGGCCGCCCCCGCGTAGCTAGGGGACAGCGAGATCTCCGTGACGTTTTCGCGATTCGAGACCGCGTCGAAGTACGGAAGCAGCAGGTCCACCGAGCCGAGCTGGCCCGACGAGGAGACGCTGTTGCTGGCGGTCTTGGACTTCAGCGCCATCAGGCTGGCTTCGTAGTTGATCTTCTCGTGCGACCCGTACCCGAACGTGACCCGGAACCCGTCGTGGGTCCGGTTCTCCAGGTCGCCGCCGCCGAGCAGGACGTGCGTCGTGGACTCTCCGACCAGGCCGTCGGTGATGAGCGGCACGTCCACGGAGCCTTCCTTGACCCACCAGTGCAGGTATTCCGCCTTGATCCACAGCTCCGGCGTCGCGAACGGGTCGTTCGCCGCGGTCTTCGCCGTCGAGACGGTCTGCGCCGGCGAAGCGGCGGCGCACGCCAGAAGCAGGAGCGACAGGGCCCCGATCGTGCAGTAGTTCATGGCAAGAAACCGACTCCTCTCAATTCGGCGACTGAGTGTCGAGGTCCTGCGGCGCACTCGGGGGAACCGGCTTCAGCGCCTGCATGTTCAGGTTCACCAGCGGCTTTCCGCAATCGGCCACGTTGGGCTTGCCCTTGCACGCGTCGTCCGAGACTCCGACGTAGTCGAGGTTCAACTTCCCCGCCGAGAGGTTGGCCTTGCAGAACCCCTTGGCAACGAGGTCCGTGTCGGTGGACATCCTCTTGCAGTAGTCGTTCTCGTCCGGAACCTCTCCTGGGAAGCCCCGGTTGGCGAAAACGCCGCTCAACCCGTAGGCCGTGTGCGACTCCCCCGTGTAAAGGTCCACGGCAGTCACCGGCACTTCCTTGAGCTGGAAGGCGATGTACTTCGACGTGTCCGCGGTCGCGTAGGCGCGCACTTCGCACACCGAGCCCTGGCTGCCGTTCTTCCAGAACGAGAACGGGGCGTTCAAGCCCACGTTGGCGGGCGCCGCCGCCGGCAGGAACGCGTCCCGGCCGCAGACGGAGCCATGGTGCCAACCCGTCCCGAATCCCACGCTGTACTGCTTATACGGATCGAAGGGCTCCTTGTTCGGCAGGGACTGAAAATCCCCGACATCGATCAGCAGGGTCGAGCCCGGCCCGCCGAAGTTCCCGTAGAAGTCGTCGATCGAGAACGAGTAGGCCCCCGGGGCGGCCAGCCCGTTGGTGTAGTTGTGCACAAAGCGCGCGAAGGGATTCAGGTTGTAGACGTTGCCGTAGTCGGCCCAGAAGTGGAGGTACTTGTCCATGTTGTATTGCCGGGCCGAGGCCGAAGGCGTGATCGGAAGGATGCAGGAGGTCGGGCAGGTCTTCGCGTCGGGGCACACGGGCACGCAGGTCGCCGGATCGCCGGGAGGGACCCACGGAAGTCCACGCATCAGCGCCTGGACGGAGGCGTTCCTCTGCGACTCCAGGGCGCAGGAGCGGGGGCACTTGGCTTCGTCCTCGCTCGGGCACTTGCAGATGGAGGGATCGAAGCTCGAGTTCTTCAGGTCGTAGCCGATGATCGCGGCGGTGACGCACCGGTCCTGCGCGTCGCCGCGGCTGGCACACTGCGGTAGAAACTCCTTCCAGACGAAATCCACGGTCTTCTTGAAGGAGTCGCAGAAGAACTTCGGATCCTTGACGGCCGCGAAGGTGATGGCCTCCGAGGCGCCGCGGCAGGGCGTCACCGAGGCGCCCTGCCATTTCCGGAACTGGTTCACGGCATTATCCAGGGTGTCGTTGCTCAGCTTGAAGGCCTTGCTGGCCGGGATGAACCTGCGGTGCGTGTTGTCGATCAGGAACTTCTCCAGGTCGCAGCAGCCCTGCATGAAGGGGGGTTTCTGATTGTCCGGACAGCAGTTTCCGCTCGTCAGCCCGTCGCCGTCCGGCCGCAGGGTCGAGCACTTCAGGTTAGCGCCCGGGTCCGCCGTCAGGGCGGCATTGCATTCCACTCTCGACTTGCCGTCCCACGCCGGCCGATAGAAGGAGGAGGTCCCGCCCGTCTGGGCGTTGATGATCAGGATGTTCGCCGACGGCATGCGGTCGATCCTCGCCACCAGGCAGGAGAACCTCGTCTTGTTGGTGTCGCCCGGCACCCCGGCGGTGCAATCGTTCGGGTCCGCCCAGTTCACCGGCGCGTAGGCGGCGTAGCGCGACCATTTTCCGTCGGTCAAGAACTGCGTGAGCCTGTCCTTGAACGTGTCGAACTTCAAGGTGCTTCCCATGAACTGCGTCGCGCCGGTGTCGTCGATGGCCATCGCGACGGGAAGGTAGGCGTCGTCCACGTACGACACGTCGAAGTCGAGCAGCGGGGTCCCGCTCGTGTTGTTCGGATCGTCGAACTTGTCTCCGGTGGCCGGATTCTGGGAAATGATCGTGTACTCGAGCAGCTGCCCCGGGGCGTCGTGTCCATAGTCCGCGCTCGACTTGCCAACGTAGCAGCCGACGCAGGGGTTGTATTTCGTGTAATCCCAGCCGGGGTAGCGCTGGGTCTTCTGGTTCTCGTTCAGGAGCTTCTCGAACGAGTCGAAGTTGGCGTTCAGGATGTAGATCCTCGAGGCGTCGTAGAAGCCGCCGATCGCGCACGGCACGTCCTTGGGGATCTTGACGGTGACGGTCTCCCCCTTCTTGATCCCCGCGCCCTCCTGCCCGTTGTTGACGATGATCCGGAGGTGCCCGCCGGTGCCGCAGTTTGCCGGCTTCGCGTTGGGCTTGTCGGGGGCATCCTGCGGCGACTGGATGACCGGATAAACCGTAACGTCCAGCGAGTTGTGAATCCGGATGAACCGCTGGAACTTGTCGTCGCTCTGCGCCGACGCCGGCTTCACCGAGAGGCCGAGACCCAAACCCAAGAGCAGGACCGCGATACCCGTGCGCTTCATCGGCCAGTCTCCTTTGCAGACAAAAGTTCAGACAGCATGGCCGCCAGCGGGAGTTCCTTCAATCGCTCGGTGACACCTAAATAAAGGAACGTGCAGGAGTTGTCAAGCTGCCAACGAAAAAGGCCAGGAGCGCGCCAGTGACCTCTTCGGGGATCTCGTGGATCAGGTCGTGGGCTCCCCGCGCGAGAAGAACGAGGCTCGATCCTCGAATTCGCGCGGCGATTTCGCGGGCGTGGTCCGGAGGGACGAGAGCGTCCGCGGCGCCGGAAAGCACCAGCGTCGGGCAGCGGATCGCCCCGACGCGATCGGCCGCGTCGAAGGCGCCGATCGCCTCGGCCTGGGCCGCCAGTCCCTCGAGCGTCGGGGGATGGGGATTGCCGAGAGTGCGCGAGAGAGAAGCTTCGACCGCGCCCGGGGTCTCGAAGAACTTCTCGGTGAAGATCCACGCGAGGAAGGCCCGACAGCAGATCTCCGGAGGAGCGCTCGCGGGAAGCTTCGCGGCGGCCTCGACAACCTCCTTCAGCCTGCGGCTCGACCGGGCGCTCGTCGAGAGAAGCGCGAGGCTCGCGACGCGTTCGGGGTGACCGATCGCCAGCTCCTGCGCGATCTGGCCGCCGAAGGAATGACCGGCGACGCGCGCCTTCGCGACGCCGAGCGCGTCGAGCAGGGCCGCCGCGTCCTGCGCGAGATCCCGCGCGGTGAAGCTTCCCGCCGACCTCGTCCGCCCCGATCCGCGGTTGTCCGGGAGGATCAGGCGGTACCGCTCCGCGAGCGGCGCGGCGACCGGCTCCCAGAAAGACGGATCGCATCCGAAGCCCGCGAGGAGCAGGAGCGGCTCTCCCTCGCCCAGGGTCTCGTAGTAGAGCTCGATTCCCTTGACCGGGATCGTCGGAATGATCGCCTCCGCCCGGAAACAAAAGCGGAGCCCCCGCCGGGGAGGCTCCGCTGGAATCTCGTGAAAATCAGCCGCAGGTCATGAGCCGGGGTAGAGCTTGATGTTGAACCCGTTGGCCAGGAACTTCGACATCGCGCCGCGACTGACGTTCAGGTTCGGTTGGTAGGAGTTGTCCGGGAAGCCGGAGATCACGTCCTTGGCCCAGAGGAAATGCGTGTGGCGGCAGAAGATGTCCGACGTCGTGATGTCGATGAAGTGGAGATTCGGCGTGCCCGGGTTGCAGGAGTAACTCCGTCCCGTCACGGGGTCGGGCCCGTACGTCACCGGAACGTTCGCGTCCCCGCCGGCGACCGCGCGCGCGATGAAGAGCGCCATCTGTCCGCGAGTCACGTTGTCGCTCGGGCAGTACTGGCGAGGCGGTGTCGTGATGCAGCCGGTCGTCACGTTGGTACCGAAGATGTAGTGAACGTGCCGGCAGAACGGGTTGTCCGGAGCGATGTCCGTGAACTGGGACTGTCCGCCCGAGACGCAGTTGTAGGGGTTGCCCAGCGCCGAGCCGGAGACGGGGATGTTGGCGTCACCGCCCGCCTGCGAGCGCGCGATGAAGACGGCCATCTGGAGCCGGAAGACGTTGTCATCCGGGCAGTAGGTCGTCCCCGTGAGGCAGCCGGTCGTGATCCCGGCGTGGAAGATCCGCTCGACGAACTGGTAGAAGACGTGGTTGGTCGGCACGTCCGTGAAGCTCGACCCGACGTGGAGCTTGCGAGTGACGAGCGGCGCGCCGTTGTTGAGCGTTTCCCCGTAAGTCGCGTCCCAGTGCGTCGCCGGACGGACGCCGGGATTGGACACGGTCATCTCGTAGCAGTCCGTGCATTGGACCGTGGCGCCGGCCCCGATCGACCCGTAGCTCGCGGTCCCGTCGTTGATCGTGTAGATCGGGCCTGCAGGGCCGGTGAAATTCGAAGCGGTTCCGGAAAGGCTGCCCACCGTGCTCCCGGAGACGTTCTTGTAGGACGGCTTGACGAGGACTCTCTCTCCCGGCTCGAGGATCCCGTTGCCGTTGGAGGAATCCACGGTCGGGTCCACGACCATCCCCTGGTCGGAGAGGTTCGCGCACGGGCCGTTCAACTTCGCCTCCCACATCCCGCGGCCGTGAGTCGCGGCGCGGAGAGTCCGGCTCGAGTTCTGGAGCGCCAGATCGAACACCGCGACCCGGGGAAGACCCGTGCCAAACGGCGTCCAGTTGGCCCCGCCGTCAGTTGTCTCGTAAACGCCGATGTCGGTGCCGGCCCAGAGGTGGTCAGCGCATACCGGGTCGATCGCCAGCGCGTTGACGGGAACGTTTGGGATCCCGTTGCTGACCGGGCTCCAGCTCGGAGCGCCTTCCGGCGCGTCGCCGGCGCGGGCCGTGTTGAAGTTCGTAGTCTTCCAGACCTGCCCCGCGTTGGAAGGATTGGTGTAGTACGACAGCGCCACGTACGCCGTGTTGGCGTTGATCGGGTCGATGGCGATGCGGGAGACGTACTTGTTCGCGCTGCCGCTGGCGTTGGTCGGCGCCGTGAAGCCAAAAGTAACCAGCGGGTTCGCCCCGGTAATCGTGCCGAAGACCAGGCCGTTCCTCGTGCCGACGATCCGGATGTTGTCGTCGGCCGGGTGGATCGCGATCGCGCTGACCGGGTTGCCCGCCGAGATGACCTGGCTGACCGCCGTCATCGTGTCGCCGCGGTCGGACGAGCGGTAGAGCTTGTCGGTTCCGAAATAGAGGGTGTTCGGGCTGCCGGGCCCCAGGGCCATCGGCGCGTAGAAGAGCACATCGTCCGTCCCTGCCAGACCGTTGGGCGCCGCGAGGGCAGTCCCGTCGCAGGTCGTCGTGGACGGGTTGTTGCCCAGGCCGAAGCCGCGCGACGGCCAGGAATCCTTGATGGCGAGGCAGGCGCCGTTCTCCGCCCGCTGAAAGCCGATCAGGAAGTTCTTGGCGTTGAAGTACGTGTGGTAGATCGCCTTGATGTTGGCGCCGGTGTCGGTCGCGCTCTGATCCACGAGCGTGAAGCCGCCGTCGCCGCTCGCGGCGCTGGACCAGACGGTGCTCGCCGACTGGTACTCGGTGCCATTGTCCTGAGTGCCTCCCAGGGTGAAGTCCTTGTCGGTCGGGTGGACCGCGACGCTCTGGAACTGGATCGTGCTCAGCGAGGCGGTGTTTGCGTTGGTCCAGGCCGTCCCGGCGGCCGCGTCCTGGCGCTTCCAGACGCCGCCGTCGTTGGCGAACCAGACGGTGGTCGGGTTGGTCAGGGGATCCATCGCGAACGCGTGGGCGTCGGCGTGGAGCCCGTTGTCGTCGCGGTTGAAGGTCGTCCCGCCATCCGAGGAGCGCTTGAGGACGTCGGGGCAGGTGTTCGCGTTCGAGCGGGCCTGGCCGCCGACGTAAACGATCGATGCGTTGTTCGGATCCACCGCGATCGGGAGGTCGTAGAAGCACTGCCCGCCGCAGAACCCGTCGGCCGCCGGGAGCGGCGTGCCAAAGGTGGCGCCGCCGTCGACGGATTTCCGAACCCGCCCTCCGCCGCAGGCGGAACCTTCGCTGGAGGAGGCGTAGACCGTGACCGTCGCGCCGACTTTGTTGATCGCGAGCTTCTGGTTCAGGCCGATGGGACCGGGGGTCAGCGTCTGCGTGAACGTTGGGGTCGCGGCGAGGGCGGTCGTGGAGAGGAAGACGCCGCCGCCGGGAGCCGTCGAGCCTCGCACGGCGGCGAGGAGGTTGTTGGGGTTTCCCGGCTCGAGCACGATGTCCGTGATGTCCGTGTTGCCCGTGCCCGGAATGTCGAGGCTCCCCTGCGTCGTCACGACGAGCTTGCTGAAGGTGACCAACCCCGCCGCCGCAGTGGCGTTGGTCGAGCGGTAGAGGCCGAGGAGTCCGAGCGGCGGCGAGGAAAAGGAGAGGAAATTAGCCCCGATCCCGCCGAGGCCGAAGGCGGTGGAGACGAAGATCGTCGCCGGGTCGGTCGGGTGAACGAGGATCTTCGAGATGCTGCGCCCGGTGAAGCAGTTGGTGGTGACCTGAATGGTCGTGCCCGTCGTGATCTGCGGGTTGATCGGGCCGACGAGGACCGGCGAGGTGTCCACGCTGTCGATGCGGTAAACGCCAACCCCGAAGAAAGAGTCCGCGGAGTTGTTCCCCTCGCCCGTCCCGACGTAGAGCTTCGTCGGATCCGAGGGCGCCAGGGCGATCGCGCCAATGGAGAGCGACTGGCCCGCGTCGAAGATCGGCGTCCAGGACGCGCCGCCATCGGTCGAGCGCCACACTCCGCCCTGGGCCGTGCCGAGGTAGACCTTGTTCGAGTTGCCCGGGTCCACGGCAATGGAGGTGGCGCGGCCGGTGACGGCCGCGGTCGTGGGGAACTGCATGGTCTGGCCGTTGGACAGCGGAGCGGGGCCGAGCGGAGTCCAGGCGGCCGCTTCCGGTGTGTTCGGCGCGAGCTCCCGGCGGAGGCTCTGAAGCGCCATCTGTCGGTCCATCTGCCGGACCGCTTCGGTTCGAAGACCCGGATCGAGGAGGTAACCGGGTTCGATGCCCCGGAGCCGGCTGATATGTTCGTTGCGCAGGCGCAGGTAGGTTTCCTTGTCGATCATCCACGCCATGCCGGGAGGAAGGTCGGCATCCGCGTCTTCCGCGTTACTCACGTCCACGATGCGCGCCGGAGGAACCGGTCCCGGCGAGAAGGACGAAGCTCCGACCGAGAGAATCGAGACGAGGAGACCGACCGCCAGCAATCCCTTGGGCCGCATCGCCGTACCCTCCTTGTCCCGGCCCGGCGCGCCGGATCACGGCGCGCCAGCGCGAACGCAGTGGAACAATTCCAAGCGTTCGCCTGTCCGAACGCGTCGTCGATACCGGAGCAATGGGTCGAGACAGTGATGATATCGCGATTCGGCGGAGCGGTGTCTTCCGTGTCAAGTCTCGCGAGACAGCTTCCGGAGTCTCCTCCTTGTGGATATATCCACCGTGGATATAATCGGCCCATGCATGACAAGCCCGGCCTCGAAGCCGTCCTGCCGTTGCCCGAGGCGGCGTTCCACATCCTCGTAGCGCTGGCCGGGGAAGACCGGCACGGCTACGCGATCCTCCAGGAGGTCGCGGAGAGGACCCGCGGACAGGTCCGGCTCGGGCCGGGGACGCTGTACCGCTCGGTCCAGAGGATGCTCGAGCAGGGCTTGATCGAGGAGCCGCGCGAGAGGCCCGCCGCCGAGATGGACGACGAGAGGCGGCGCTATTACCGGATCACGGCGTTCGGAAAGGCGGCGGCGCGCGCGGAGGCGAGCCGGCTGGCGTCGCTCGTCCGGATGGCGCGGGCGAGCGGCCTCGCGCCGAGGCAGACCTGATGCTCTTCTACCGGCTCCTCCTGCGTCTCTACCCGTCCTCCTTCCGCGCCGAGTACGGCGAGGACATGCGGGCGATCTTCGAGGAGCGCTGGAAGTCGGCGTCCGGCGCCGGGGAGCGGCTGGCCCTCCTCGCCGAGGCGGCGGCCGACGTGTTCCCCAACGCGCTCCGCGTCCACGCGGAGCTGCTGCGGCAGGACACGCGCTACACGCTCCGCACGCTCGCGCGCTCGCCGGGATTCGCGGCGACCGCCATCGCCGTCACGGCCCTCGGCATCGGCGCGACGACGGCGACTTTCTCGATCGCGGACCACGTCCTGCTCCGCCCCCTCCCCTACCGAGAGCCCGAGCGCCTGGTGAAGTTCTGGTCCACGCCGATCCACGGATCGGGCCGCGGAGAGTTCTCCCCGGCGACCTGGCGCGACTGGAAGCAGCTCTCGACGTCCTTCGAGCGGACGGCCTGCTACCGCCCGCTCGCGGCCAACCTCGTCGGCCACGGAGAGCCGGCCCGGGTGACCGGCTGGGCCGTCGAGCCCGAGCTCTTCACCGTTCTCGGCGCGCGCCCCGCAATGGGGCGGCTGCTGGCCGCTTCCGACGACGCCGCGGGAGCGCCGGGCGCCGCGGTCCTCTCCGATTCGCTCTGGAGGGGGCGCTTCGGCGCCGATCCGGGAACCGTCGGTTCGAAGATCCTCCTCGACGACGAGCCGTTCACGGTCGTCGGCGTGATGCCGCGCGGCTTCGACTATCCGAACCGGACCACGGAGCTCTGGACGGCGGCCCGGTTCACGAAGGAGAACTACGAGGACCGAAGCGACTCGTGGCTGCTGGCCGTGGCGAGACTCAAGCGGGGCGTGACGCTCGAGAAGGCGCGGGCGGAGATGAGCGTCATCGCCGCCCGTCTGGGTCGCGAGCACCCGAAGGAGGACGGCCGCAACACCGTGCTCCTGCAACGGCTTCGAGACGACATCCCCTCGCAGTCGCGCACGATGGTGCTCGCGCTCTTCGGGGCGGCGCTCGCTCTCCTGCTGATCGCCTGCGCGAACCTGGCGAACCTGCTCCTCGCCCGCGCCGTCTCGCGCCGCCGCGAGCTCGCGGTCCGGACCGCGATGGGCGCGGGAAGGCAGCGGCTCATCCGGCAGCTCGTGACCGAGAGCGTTCTCCTGGCCGCCGTGGGAGGAGCGCTCGGGCTGGCGCTCGCGGCGGCCGCGGTCCCGCTCTCCGCGAGCCTGATTCCCCAGACGCTGCCGGTCTCCGACCTGCCGCGGGTGGACCTGCCGATCCTCCTCTTCGCCGTCCTCCTGACCTTCGCCACCGGAATCGGCTTCGGCGTCCTCCCCGCCGTGAGGGCCTGCGCGGACGCGGAGTCGGGGGGCTTGAGAGAAGGCGAGCGGGCCGGAGGAGGCCGGGGCTCCGAGCGGATGCGCGGCCTTCTCGTCGTCGCCGAGGTGACCGCGTCGGTCGCGCTGCTCATCGGGGCGGGGCTCCTCCTGCAGGCGCTGTGGCGGCTGCAGTCGCTCGATACGGGGTTGCGGCCCGAAGGCGTCCTGACGATGAGGACGAGCCTGCCGCTCACGAGATACTCGAAAACGGAGGCCCGGGCCGCGCTCTACCGGCGGATCCTCTCGGAGGTCCGGGCGCTGCCGGGCGTGGCGAGCGCCGGATACGCGAGCGGCCTTCCGATGGTCATGCGCGGCGGCATCTGGAGCGTGCGGCCGGTGGAAAAACCGGAGGGCCCGGAGGAGGAGCGCCCCGCGAGCATGCGGTTTATCACTCCCGGTTTTCTCGACGCGATGGGGATCGCCCTGCGCGCCGGGCGCGACATCGCCGAGGCGGATTCGGCCGGCCGCACCCCGGTCGCCGTCGTCAGCGAGTCGCTGGCGCGCAGGCTCTGGCCCGGCGAGAGCGCCCTGGGGCGGCGGGTCCACGTCGGCGTCCTCAAGGACCACGAGGTCGTCGGCGTGACCGCCGACGTGCGTGTGCGGGGCCACGAACAGTCCAGCGAGCCGCAGGTCTATCTCTCCTACCAGCAGGTCGAGGACGGGGCGATCATCAACTACATGCCCAAGGACCTGGCCGTGCGGACGACCACGGCGCCGGCGGCGGTCCTGTCCTCGATCCGGGCGGCGGTCGCGAAGGCCGATCCGACGATCCCGATCTCTGAGGTGCGGCTGTTGTCGGACATCGTGGACGCCGACACCGCGCCCCGCCGGGTGCAGCTGCGCGTGCTGGGCGGGTTCGCCGCGGTCGCGTTCCTGCTAGCCGGCCTCGGCATCCACGGGCTCCTCGCCTTCGTGGTCTCGCAGCGCGCCCGCGAGATCGGCGTGCGGATGGCGCTCGGAGCCCGGTCCGGCTCGATCCTGGGGATGGTGCTTGGCCGCGGAGGGCTCCTGGCCCTGGCGGGAGTCGTCCTGGGATGCGGCGTCGCCTATGCCGGAGGCCGCGCGATCCAGTCGCTCCTGGCCGGCATCAGCCCGGCCGACGCGCCGACCTTTCTGGCGGCCGCGGGCCTCTCGCTCCTCATGACGCTGCTCGGGAGCCTCGCCCCCGCGATCCGCGCCGCGCGCCTCGATCCCGCGGCGGTGATGCGAGCCGACTAGCTCCCGCCAGGAGAGGCAGAGGCGCGCGGCCGGGGACGGATCAGGCGCGTGTAGACCACGATCGCTCCGACGGCGGCGGCGATGCCGCCCAGGCTGATCCCCCAGTAGAAGACCTCCACGACGAGGAAGGCGAACAACGCGGCGCGAAGCCCCCGCAGCGGTCCCGGCGAGCCCAGGTCCAGCGTGTACGCCCAGACGGCGAGCAACGCGAGCGGCAGGAGAAAGAACGCGACGATCGCGAAATCCGGCGCCCGGTGCGGCCTCCCGTACGACAGCCACCTGCCGACGAGCGCCAGGCCGATTCCCGCTCCGACCAGGGCCGGCCTCCATCGCATCGTCCTGATCATAGGCCCGCCGTGCCGCCGGGATTCCTATGGTCCGTAGAGCGTGACGTTGAACCCGTTGGCGAGGAACTTCGCCATCGCGCCGCGCGAGACGAGGAGCGACGGACCGTACGTCCCGTCCGGGAATCCCGAGATGACGTTCTTCGCCCAGAGGAAATGGACGTGGCGGCAGAAGAAGTCGGCCGTCGAGATGTCCGTGAAGGCCAGGTTCGGAGTCGCCGGATTGCAGCTGTAGCTTCGTCCGGTCGAAGGATCGGGTCCGTAGGTCGTCGCAACCGCTGCGTCGCTTCCGGCCACGGCCCGCGCGACGAAAAGCCCCATCTGGGCGCGGTTGACGAGATCGCCCGGGCAGTACTGGCGCGGCGGTGTCGTGACGCACCCGGTCGTCACGCCGGTCGCGAAGATGTAATGGACGTGGCGGCAGAAGGGATCGGTCGGATCCACGTCGGTGAACTGCGAGACGCCGCCGCCGGCGCAGTTGTAGGGATTCCCCTGCGCCGTTCCGCTCGCGGGGACGCTCGCGTCGCCGCCCGCCTGCGCCCTCGCGAGGAAGACCGCCATCTGGAGGCGGAAAACCGAATCGTCCGGACAGAAGGCGCCCGGACCGCAGCCGACCGTGATCCCGTTGTGCAGGATCCGCTCGATGAAGGAGTAGAAGACATGGCCGGCCGGCACGTCGGTGAAGCTGCCGCCCACGTGCATGCGCCAGGATTTCGGCGGATCGCCGTCGTTCAGCGACTCGGTGAAGGTCGCGTCCCAGTGCGTGGCCGGCCGGCTGGCCGGGTTGGAAACGCCCACCTCGTAGCAGTTGCCCGTCGCCGAGCCGCAGTCGGCGGTGGCGCCGCCGGCGATCGAGCCGTAGTCCGCGGCCGTGTCGTAGACCGCGTACGCCGCGCCGGGCCCCGTCCACGAGGACGCGGCGCCGGCCAGCGCGAGGAGCGCGCCGCTGACGTTCTTCCACGCCGGCCGGACGAAGGCTCGCTCCCCCGGCTCGAGCACTCCGTTGCCGTTGGAAAAGCCGCCGTTGGCGGCAGCGTCCACGGAGAGCGCCTGCGCCTGCGCCCTGGCGGTGGGAGTCGAGGTCGGCGTCGGAGTCGCCGTGGGAGTGGAGGTCGGCGTCAGGGTTACCGCGCCCTGGACGATCTGGCCGGTCGAGCCGCTGCTCGCCGCGAAGTGCGTGTCGGAGGCGTAGCGGGCGGTCACGGTGTGCCCGCCGGCCGCGAGCGCGGACGTGCCGAACGCCGCCTGCCCGCTCCCGTTCAACGGCGACTGCGCGAGAACGGCCGCGCCTTCGAGGAAGGTCACCATCCCGGTCGGGAACTCCGGGACCGCGGGAGACCCCGCGACCGTCGCGGTGAAGGTCACGCTCTGGCCCGGCGTCGAGGGATTCGGGAGCGACGCGAGCGAGGTCATCGTCGCCTTCGCGTGGATCTTCTGGACGAGCGTGGCGCTCCCGGCCGAAAAACTGCCGTCGCCGCTGTAGGTCGCCTTGACGAAATGGTTCGCCGCCTCCAGCGCCAAGGTCGTGACCGACGCATGGCCCGACTCGTCGAGCGGAACGTTGGCGGCGAGCGTGGTCGTCGTGGTGCCGAGGTCGTCGAAATCGATGACGAAGTACGTCGTGTCTTCGAAGGTGACCGTGCCGGTGGGGGTGGACGGGCTCAGGCCCGAAGAGACGACGGTCGCGGTGAACGTCACCGCATCTCCGGCGACCGCGGCGCGCACGTCGGGCAGCGAGGAGTCCAGCGTGACGGAAACCCCCGGGAGGCCGCTGAGCGCGAAGAGCGTGCCGCCGTTCAACGAGTAGACGACGCCGCCCGGGCCGATCACGGTCGGGACGTAGGGCTCGAAGACCCCGGGAGTCAATGTGACGACCTGCGAGAACGAGTTCGTCGCCAGGTTCCAGCGGTAGAGGTGTCCGTCCTCGCTCGGTGTGAAGACGCTGTTGGTCGCGGGGTTGACGGCCGCCGTGTTGATGCACCATTCCCGGACCGCGTCGGGAACCGAGGGGTTTTCCGAGTCCGGGGTTGGCCCGGCCACGGTCAGGACCTCGCGCATGACGAGGATGCCCGAGGCCGAGGGGTGCGAATCCACCTGCGTCGCGCTGGGGTCCAGTAGAGCGATCTTGTTGATCCCGTCGTTGCCGTCACCGAGGTTGGCGTAGTTGTTGTACTTGGCGAAGATCAGGTAGCTCGAGCTTCCCGTGTACGACGGGACCATCGCCGCCGGCACGAGCGCTGCCGTGTAATCCCAGCCGAACGCGCCCGGGGTCTTCGCGACGGTCAGGTCGGCGTTGAAGTGGAGCAGGAAGCCGCGCCCCCCGTTGAGGGGGTTGCCCTGGACTCCGATGTACACGTCGCCGTCGGGGCCGACCGTGGGAGACGCGGTCGCGTCGTCCGGGACGGTCGCGCCGTTGGTGTTTCGCGGGTCCTTGAGGAAGACCTTGAACTTCGTCGCGAGCGTCGTCGAGTTCAGCCCCAGGAGGTAGGTGTAGTTCTCGAGCCCCTTCACGACGACGTAGAGCGTGGTCCCGTCGTTGGAGAGCGCCGGTGCGCAGTTGTGCGAGTCGTTGTCGATCATGGCGTCCGCCGCCGCCGCTCCGGCCGCGATGAAGGTGCCGCTGCCGCTCGAATCGATCCGCGCGTAGCCGCTCTGCATCGTGTTGAACGGAGCCGGCGGGGCCTGAACCACGCGGAACCCGAAGAAGATGTTCCCCGCGGCGTCGGCGGTGATCGGGGTGTTGATGAAGATGGCGGCGTTGAAGGCGGCGGCGCTGGCCTGGTAATTGGCGAGGGACGTGTAGAAGACCTTGCGCGCGGCGGCGGCGGGAGTGTCGGAGTCGGGATCGTCCGTGGCGAGGACCGTCCCGCCCGCGCCGGGATAGTAGATCCGCAGCCCTCCGGCCGCCGGGGCGACCACCGGCTGGTAAGTTGGGATCCAGTTGTGCGGCGGCAGAACGTAGTCGCTCGCCAGCGAGTACTTCGCGCTTCCGTCGGAGCCCCGAAACGCGTCGACGCGAAAGCCGCTGGCGGAGATCTTGACCGGGGCGAGGACCGAGTTGGCGGCGGTGATGAGCGGCGCCCCGTAATGGGCCAGGGCGGTGTTGTTCAGGTCGATCGACTTGGACCAGTGGATCGCGTTCAGGTCCTGCGCGGGCGGATCGAAAATGGCGGTGTGCTGCGCATTTCCGGCGAAGCTCAGGACACTCCCGTCCCCGCTCGTCTTGGCCGAGCGCGACCCCAAAGCGATTCCGCAGAAGACCGCGAGGACGACCGCCGCGGCGCCGACCCGTTTCCGACCCGCCCTGAACAACAAGGCCCCGTATGGTACAGGCAGATATCCTCTACCCGGGAATGATCGTTCACCTCGTCGACGGGACTTACGAGCTCTTCCGGCACTACTACGGCCTGCGCCGGGTCCCCGAGGCTTCGAAGCGGCCGCTCGGAGCCGCCGCGGGAGTGCTCCACACCGTTCTCGAGATGATCGAGAAGGGAGCGACGCACGTCGGTGTGGCGACGGATCACATTATCGAATCGTTCCGCAACCGGCTCTGGCCCGGGTACAAAACCAGCGAGGGAGTGGAACGGGAGCTCCTCGCGCAGTTCCATCCGCTCGAGGAGGCGCTGGCCGCGCTGGGAGTCGCCGTCTTCCCGATGATCGAGCTCGAGGCCGACGACGCCCTCGCATCGGCCGCGCGGATCGCCGCGGAAGACCCGCGCGTCGAGAAGGTCTGCATCTGGACTCCCGACAAGGACCTCGGCCAGTGCGTCCGCGGCGGCCGCGTCGTCCAGGCGGACCGGCGGACGAACCGGATCCGCGACGAAGCCGGAGTCCGCGAGAAGTTCGGCGTGGACCCGATCCGGATCCCCGACTACCTGGCCCTCGTCGGCGACTCCGCCGACGGCTACCCCGGCCTCTCCGGGATCGGACCGGTCGGCGCCGCGAGGCTGATCAACCGCCACGGCGCGATCGAGGACTTCCCCGAGGAAGTCATCGGCGAGCGCCGCGGCCTCGCCCTGCTCTTCAAGAAGCTCGCGACGCTGCGGGACGACGCGGCGCTCTTTGCCGACGTCGAGGAGCTGCGCTGGCGCGGTCCGACGCCTTTCTTCGCGGAGTACTCCGGCCGCCTCGGCGATTCGCGCATCCTCGACCGGAGCCTCCGGGCCCCCGTCGCCTAGGTCGCCGGGACGACGCCGAGCAGCTTCGCCCTCAGGAAGGTCCCGTCGCGGCCGAAGAGAAACTCGACGCGCGCGAAGCCGCGGACCGGGCAGGCGTGGCATCCGTCGAGCAGCCGGTAGCGAAAGAGGAAGCTCTGCCCTTTCGGCGTGGAGCCGCTCCCTTCGAGCTCGGCGCCGGGCTTCCACAGAAGCAGATTCGGGAATTTCTCCCTGAGGGCGCGGTAGGCGGCGTCCTTCTCGACGTCGAAGTCGGCGTCCTCGGGATAGACGACCGGGGGCGCGCCGTTGACGAGGGCGGGCTGCTCGTTCTCGTTGGCCCTCCACGGATCCAGGAGCGTCGCCACGCGGACCGGGCCCCCGGTCTCCTTCAGCTCCGACAGGAACCATCCGGTCTTCCGGTAGAACTCGAAGGCTTCCGGCGTCCCGCCGTGGCGCGCCAGGACCTTCTTCACGCAGTCCAGCCGGATGCGGCCGCTACACCGGTGAAGCTCCTCGACCGCTCCGTCGGGAGGGCGCCAGACGTGCCTGGGCCCGAAAGGTGCCGACGCGGCGAGAAGGACGACCGCGAGGATCGCCGGAATCATTTCGAAGTCTCCCGGAAAGGATTATCCTCGCGTCCCTCGCCGACGAGATGCGCCAGAAAGCCGATCGCTCGAAGGTTCGTACTTCCGCCACGACGCTCCCGATGCCGGCAGGCGCCGGGCTCGCGGGCTTCCTGCTGACGCCCCCGCGGGTGATCACCAGCCCGGAGACGCGAATCCAGTACCGGATCGACCGGATGCTGGGCGAAGGCGGGTTCGGGCAGGTCTACCTCGCCACGCGGCTGGGCCGGTCGCGGGCGGTGCCGCAGATCGTCTGCGTCAAGGCGAGCCAGCGCATCGACGGATGGTTGCGGGAGGCCTACTTCGGACAGCTTCTCGAGGGACATCCCCGCGCGATCCGCATCTACGACAGCTTCCCCCTCCCCTGCGACGGCCCCGCCGGAGGCCCGATCCTCTATTGCCTCGCCCTCGAATACGCGAGCTCCGGGGACTTGAGAAAGTTCCTGGAGCAGACCGGAAAGCCCTGGACGGAGTCCGCCGCGCGCCGGGAGATCGCCGGCATTCTCCAGGTCCTCGGCAAGCTCCACCGCGGGCAATTGCTCCACCGCGACCTGACCCCGATGAACGTCTTCGTCTGCGACGGGCGGACGTTGAAGCTCGGCGACTTCGGCATCGTCCGCCACGCCGGCGGCCGCAAGGGCGTCCGCGCGGGAACCCTCAACCCGATGACCGCGCCGGTGGAGATGCTCGAGCGCACCGCGCCGAAGTGGCAGGCGCGCGACGACGTCTACCAGGTCGGGCAGCTCCTCGGGATGCTCGTCAAGGGAGACGCGCGGACGCGGATCCGGACCAAGGAGATCCGGCGCTTGAAGTGCAGCGACCACCTGAAGGAGATCATCTACCGCTGCCTCGGCGAGCGCCGGAAGCGCTACGAGAGCGCGCAGGAGCTGATCGACGCCCTCACGACGCGCCCCGCCTCGCTCCACGTCGGGAGGCTGCGCTCGCTGAAGGGAGCGCACCTCGCCTTCACCGGCATCCTGTCGCACAAGAGGAGCGAAGCCGCCCGCGCGGCCAAGCGCGCGGGCGCGACCGTCCACGGAGGCCCGTCCGTGAACACGACCGTCGTCGTGCGCGGCCGGCCGAATCCCCTCCAGGCGGGAGGCCGGGACGCGGGGCGGAAGCTGATCGAGATCAAGCGGCTGCGCGAGAAGGGGCACCGCATCACGATCCTGAACGAGGGCCAGTTCTGGCGCCTCGCGGGCGGCGAACCCGTCCGCGCGCGGTCCGTCCGGGAACGGCGCGCCTAAAAGCGAGCGACGGTCCCCTTGTTGCTCAGCGCGATCCAGAACGAGATCCCGTCACTGCAGGCTCCGAACGGAGTCGATCCGGCGCCAGTGGAGAGGGACCCGATGGCGGAGAGATCCGCGGCCTTCCAGAGCGAAACGCTGGCGCCGGTATTGTTCGTGACGAGGACGCGCAGGCCGTCGAACGCGGCGACAATGGGACCGTCCAGGCCGTTCCCGGTGAGAGTCAGAAGCAGAACGCCGGTAGAAGCGCGGACCACGGAGACCGAGTTCGAGGTGTCGTTGGGGACCCAGATGTTCGTCCCGTCGAATACGGGTCGGCCCGGGACTGTCCCGACCGTCACGGTCTGGAGGATCGCGCCGCCGGGGCTCAACCGGAACAGCTTGCCGGCGTTCTGGTCGGTGACCCAGATGCTCGTTCCGTCCCACAGGGCGCCTCTCATCTGGGAGAACCCCGTCGTGACGGTCGTGACCGTCCAGGGAACGGTGGCGGCGACGGTGGCGATCGAAACCGAGCCGGTCCCGACGGACCCGTCCCCGAAGTTCGCCGTCCAGATTCGCGCGCCGTCGTAGGCGATTCCGAACGGGGAGTCCCCGAGGTTCGTCGCGACCGAGGTCGCGAATCCCGCCGCCTGGGTGGGATCGATCCGGTAGAGCCTGCCCGGATCCGACGCGCCGGTGACGAAGACCTTTCCGAACGCCGTCAGGACATTGTGGGCGAACGCCGCGGTCCAGGTCTCCAGCAGCATGCCGTCGCTCCCCCGCACGCGCGACACGTTATTCGAGCCCGCCGCCCAGATGTCCGCCCCGTCGGAATCGACGTGAACGGCGGCGCTGCCGCCTACGGTCGTCACTCCCAGGTTTGCCTCGTTGCCGGGGTTCCAGAACCGGCGCATGGCCGCGCGCCGGCTGCCGCGGGTCAATACCCCGTCCACCGTCCGCGAGAGAAAAGCCGCCATCTGGAGGCGCGTGGTGTTGCCCGAGGGGTCATAGGTCGTGGGCGTCGTCCCCGTCGTGATCCCCATGTAGAAGACCTCCAGGACGAAGGGACAGAACACGTCCGCCGCGACGTCCGTGAAAGGTCCGCAGACGCCCAGAAGCGCGCTCCACGCGCCGAGAAGGGAAGCCAGAGCCAGAGCGCCCGCTCCGACGAGACGCCGCCGCACCGCGAAGCCTTTCATACTCCCTCCGCCTGTTGGAGCGATCATCTCTCAAAAGGGTCGGAGCGGCGGGATTCGGGGCCGGTAGAATCCCGTAAAAATGCTCAGCTCGGGCTCCCGGATTGGACCTTATGAAATCGTCTCGCCTCTCGGTGCGGGCGGGATGGGAGAGGTTTACCGGGTCCGCGACGGGAGGCTCGGGCGCGAAGTTGCGCTGAAGGTCCTGCCCACCGACGTCGCCGCGGACGCGTCGCGCCGCGCCCGGTTCGAGCAGGAGGCGCGCGCGGCCTCGGCGCTCGCGCATCCGAACATCGTCACGATCCACGATGTCGGCGAGTCGGACGGCTCGGTCTGGATCGCCATGGAGCTCGTCGAAGGCCGGACGGTCCGCGAGCTTCTCGTCTCGGGCCCCCTCGCGGTCCGGCGCGTCCTAGAGATCGGCTCGCAGGTTGCCGAGGGTCTCGCGGCCGCGCACGCCGCCGGGATCGTCCACCGCGACCTGAAGCCGGAGAACCTCGTCGTCTCGAAAGACGGCTACGTCAAGATCCTCGACTTCGGGCTGGCGAAGCTGGCGGAGGCCGCGCCCGCCGTCCCGGAAGGTCCCACGATGACCGCCGGCGCGGCGGCCACGCAGCCGGGCACCGTGATGGGGACCGTCGGCTACATGTCGCCCGAGCAGGCGGCGGGGCATCCCGTGGATTTCCGCTCGGATCAGTTCTCGCTCGGCTCGATCCTCTACGAGATGGCGACCGGGGAACGCGCCTTCCAGCGCAAGACGGGCGTGGAGACCCTCGCCGCGATCGTCCGGGAAGACCCGCAGCCGATCGCGAAGCTCAATCCCGCCGCTCCGCCACCGCTCCGCTGGACGATCGAGCGCTGCCTGGCCAAGGAGCCCGACGGACGCTACGCCTCGACGAAAGACCTGGCACGCGATATCGAGAGCGTGCGCGATCATCTCTCCGAGACGTCGGGCGCCGCGCCCCTCGGTCCCTCTCCGGCGCGCCCCCGGCGAGGCTGGTTGCTGCCCGCCGCGGCCGGCATTCTGCTCGGCGCCATCCTCGCGGCCCTCGCCGGGCGGCTGCAGCCGGGCGCTTCGGCGGCGGCCCAGCCGGTTTACCAGCAGGTCGCTTTCCGCAAGGGAACGATCTCGGGAGCCCGCTTCGCGCCGGATGGAAGGACGATCGTCTACTCCGCCGCGTGGGACGGCGCACCCAGCGAGATCTTCGCGACGCAGCCGGATTCGCCGGAGTCGCGGTCGCTGGGCCAGCCTTCGGCGTCGGTCCTTGCCGTCTCGTCCTCGAGCGAGCTCGCGATCCTGCTGCGGAGACGCTTCCTCGTCGGCTTCGAGTCCGTCGGAACACTCGCCCGCGTGCCGATCAACGGCGGCGCGCCGAGGGAGGTCGCCGACAACGTCACCGACGCGGACTGGTCGCCCGACGGACAGCAGCTCGCGATCACCCGGCCGGAGGCGGGCCAGTGGCAGCTGGAGTACCCGATCGGAAAGGTCCTCGCGAAGTATCCCGGGTGGCTGGACCTGCCGCGAGTCTCGCCCGACGGCCGGCGAATCGCCTACGCGGAGCACCCGCAGCGCGGCGACGGGCTCGGCCGCGTGGCCGTCATCGATACGTCCGGCCGCCGCCTCTTCCGGAGCGAGATCTCCACTTCGATCGGCGGCCTGACCTGGTCGCCGAAGGCCGACGAAGTCTGGTATACGGGCAACGGCCTTGCCGCCGTCGAGCCCTCGGGAAAATCGCGCAGGCTCCTCGCGACGCTCGGACCGGCCTCCCTCCGGGACGTCTCGCGGGACGGCCGCGTCCTCCTGACGAGCAACCAGAGGCGCCGCGAGATCGTGGGTCTCGCCCCCGGGGAGACGAGCGAGCGCAATCTCTCCTGGCATGACTGGTCGTTTCCCTCCGACCTGTCCGCGGACGGCCGGACGATGCTCTTCGGCGAGCAGGGAGCGGCGACCGGAGGCGGAAGCTATCTCGCCTACATCCGCAAGACCGACGGCTCTCCCGCGGTTCTCCTCGGCAAGGGTGCCGTCATGGCGCTTTCGCCCGACGGCCGGCGCGTGCTCGCCCAGAGCCCGGACAATCCGCCGCAGCTCCTGATCCTGCCGACCGGCGCCGGCGCGCCGAAAACCGTCCCGCTCCGGGGCCCTCTTCTTCAATGGGCCATCTGGATGCCGGACGGCCGCCACGTCATCGTGCGGGCGAGCGAGGGCGAACGCGGCGTCCGCCTTTCCCTGGTGGACACGGACTCCGGAGAAATCCGCGTGTTCACGCCGGAGGGCGTCAGCATGGTCAACAATGGAGTCACGTCTGACGGCAGGTTCGTGGTGGTGGTCGCGCCGGACAGGAGATTCATGCTGTATCCGCTCGCCGGAGGAGAACCCCGGCCGATGCCGGGCATCGGACCGGAGGAGTCTTTCATCCGATGGAGCGAAGACGGCCGCGCTTTCTACGCGGCCGACTACCGGAAGATGCCGGCCCCGGTCTATCGCGTCGATTTCGCGACCGGACGGCGGGAGCTTCTCCGCTCTTTCGCTCCTGTGGACCCTGCCGGCGTCCTCAACGTGTTCCCGATCGAGCTGTCCGCGGACGGCAAGTCCTGGATCTACTCCTACCGCCGGGTCCTCGACGACCTCGTCGTCGTGACCGGCGTTCGGTGACCCCTTGCCGGTTTCGCGGATCGCCCGGATCGAAGAGTTCGAAGTCGGGCAGACCGCCACGATCACCAAGACCTTCACAGACGAGGACCTCCGCCGGTTCATCGAGATCTGCGGCGACACCAACCCGCTCCACGTGGACGACGATTTCGCGGCGCAATCGCAGTTCGGACGCCGGATCGTTCACGGGACAATGACGGCGTCGCTCTTCTCGACCCTCATGGGGACGCTCCTGCCCGGCACCGGCGCGATCTACCGTTCGCTCTCGATCCGGTTCCTCAAGCCGGTCTACGTGGGCGACACCGTCACGGCGCACTTCCGCGTTGGGTCGGTCAACCGCGGCAAGCATCGGCTGGAGATCGACGCGTGGATCGAGAACGAGAAGGGCGAGCGGGTCGTCGAAGGGACCTGCGAGGCCGGCCTCCTGCGAGCCTCGGATTAACTCTTCGGCAAGGAGACGCCGAGCTGCTGGAGGAGGAAGGCCTGCTCCGCGGCGAGATCCGCGAGAAACTGCGATTGCGTGCGGCCGCCGGCGTGGCCCGACTTCCGGTCGAAGCGGAGGAGAACGGGTAGTCCCGAGCGCGTCGCCCACTGGAGCTTCGCGGCCATTTTGACCGCCTGCTGCGGCGGCACGCGCGTATCGCCGGCTCCGGTCGCGAGCAGGACCGCCGGGTACTTCGTTCCCTCGGTCACCCGCTCGTACGGCGACCAGGAGCGGAGGAACGGAAACTCGTCGGCCTTCGAGGCGTCACCGTATTCGAGCAGCGCCGGCGCGTTGTTGTTCTTCGTGTAGCGGAAGTAGCGAACCATGTCGAGGTCGGGATACCCGCAGTAGACCGCGCTGAAGAGATCGGGCCTCTGGGTCAGCGCCGCCCCCACGAGGAGACCTCCGTTGCTCGTGCCGGAGATCGCCAGCAAAGACGGGTTCGTCGCCTTGTGACCAATCAGCCATTCCGCCGCGGCGAGGAAGTCGTCGAAGACGTTCTGCTTCTTCGCGAGCATCCCGGCGCGGTGCCACTCCTCGCCGAACTCGGATCCTCCGCGAAGGTTGGGCCGCGCCCAGACCCCGCCCAGCTCCGCCCAGAGGATCGCGAGCGCCGAGAAGCCCGGCATCTGGCTGACGTTGAACCCGCCATACCCGGTCAGGAGCGTCGGCCGCTTGCCGTCGAGCTTGAGGCCTTTCTTGTGCACGAGGTACATCGGCACGCGCGTGCCGTCCTTCGACGCGAACCACTCCTGCCGGACCTCGAAGGCTTCCTTCTCCAGCGGCACCTTGCGCGCGAACCAGAGCCGCTTCTCTCCGGTCGCGGGACGGTAGGCCCACGTCTCTCCCGGCGACGTGAAGGACTGGTAGGAGAGGAATCCTTCGTCGTGGTCCCATTCCCCGGAGATCCCGCCCGAGACAGGGCCCGACAGCGCGACCTCGCCCAGGCGCTTTCCGTCGAGGCCGAACATCTCGACCTTCAGGCGGACGTCGTGGAGGTACGACACGAACACGCGGCCGCCGATGACCGCGAAATTGCTGATCGCGTCCGGTCCCTCCGGCACGATCTCCCGCCACTCCTCCCTCGTCGGGCTCTCGAGGTTGACGAGGAGCACCCGGCCCCGCGGCGCCTTCCACGTCGTTTCGAGCGCGAGGAGGTTCGGTCCGGCCATCCGGGGGCGAAACTGGTCGGGAAAGCCCTCGGTCAGCGACCGCAGGGGCAGCTTCCTGCGAAGGTCGGAATACCAGACCTCTCCCTTCGCCCACCCCTCCTGCGCGTTCACGATCAGCCAGCGGCCGTCGGAGGAAACGTCGGCGGAGACGAAGACGCTCGGCTTCAGTCCCTTGCCGAAGATCTCCTCGTCGGCGGAAGGATCGGCCCCCATGCGGTGGAGGAAGACCCGCGGCCCTTCGCTGCGGGAGCGGCGCGCGTAGTAGAACCCGGAGCGGTCCGGCAGGATCGAGACTCTCTCGTAGAGCGCTTTCGGGAGCCGGTCCGGCAGATCCTGCCGCGTGTCCACGTCTTTGACTCGAACTTCGACCTCGTCCTGGCCCGACTGGCGGACGAGGTACGCGGCGAGCTTCCCGTCGCGGGAGACGTCCGAAAGGATCGCGTTGGCGGAGCGGTCCGGCGAGAGCGCCGCCGGATCGAGCAGCACTTCCTCCGGGCCGTCGAACCCCTTGCGAACGCAGACGACGGGCAGGTCGGCGTCGGCCCGCGTCCGCGTGTAGAAGTACCGGCCGCCGGCGACCGTGGGGACGCCAAGGTTGTCCGTCCGCGTCAACTCCGACAGGCGCTTGCGAAGAAACTCCTGCCCGGGTGCCCGCGCCAGCGCGGCGCGCGCGAACTCGTCCTGCGCCGAGATGAAGTCTGCCGCCTCGGGCGAGTCGAAATCCTCCAGCCAGTGGTACGGGTCCGTGAGCGTGACGCCGTGAAACGTCTCCTCGAAGGGGACGCGCCGGGCGGGCGGCGGAGCCGCGGGCGGACTCGCCGGCGGCGAAAGAAAGATGAAAAACCACAGGGAAAGGATCTGGAGCATCGCGAACTTCTTTCTTCCTCCGGCCTCAATTCCAGGTCAGGTCTCGGAGCTGGTCGAGGTTGACGTTGCCGCCGGAGAGAACGACGGCGACCCTCGAGCCGGCGGGAAGCTTGACGAGGCCGTGGAGCAGCGCAGCGACGGGAGCCGCGGCGGCCCCCTCGACGACGAGCTTGCAGCGCTCCATCACCCAGATCATCGCGTCGAAGATCTCGCGGTCGGGAAGCGCCACGAGGTCGTCCACATAGCGCTGAACTACGGAGAAGTTGATCTCCCCGACGCGGCGGACCCGCAGGCCGTCGATGATGGTCTTGCAGTCGATCGTCTGGAGACTTCCGGCCTCGACGCTCATCTTCATCGCCGGTCCGTCGGAGGACTCGACGCCGATCACGCGAATCTTCGGGTTCCAGGACTTGACCGCCATGGCGATGCCGGAGATCAGACCGCCGCCGCCGATCGGGACGATCACGGCCTCGACCTCGGGCCAGTCCTGCACGATTTCCAGGCCCAGCGTTCCCTGCCCCGCGATCAGCTCCTCGTCGTCGAAGGGGTGGACGTAGGTCAGCCCCTGCTCCCGCACGAGCTCCTTCGCCTTCTCGTTGGCCTCGTCCCAGATCCGGCCGTGCAGGACGACCTCGGCCCCGTAGCCCTTCGTCGCGGCGATCTTGGCCGGCGTGGCGTTCTCGGCCATGCAGACGACCGCGCGGATTCCGTGGATCTTCGCCGCCAGGGCGACTCCCTGCGCGTGGTTTCCCGCCGAGGAGCAGACGACGCCGCGCCTCTTCTTCTCCTCCGGCATCAGGGCGAACTTGTTCAGCGGCCCGCGGATTTTGTACGACCCGACCCGCTGAAACATCTCCGCCTTCAGACGCGCGTCGAAGCCGCTTCGCTCCGAGAGCTGGCGCGACGTCAGCAGCGGAGTCCTCCGGATGTGCTCCGCGATGCGCTCGCGCGCCTTCTCGAAATCCGCCAGGCCGAGCGAAAACATCAGAAGCGGAAGAGGTGGTTTCCCGAACCGGTCCAGAAGAGGACCCCGTCGCTGGCGATCCCAAAAAGAGGGCTGGCGGCGGCCGTGAAGAAGCCCAGGGGCGCGAGGTCGGCCGCTTTCCAGAAGCAGACGCGGGAGCTCCCACTGTTGGTGATGGCGATGCGCTGCCCGTCGAAGGCGGCCGCGACCGGACCCGTCAGCCCATTGCCCGTCAGGTTCGCCAGGATCGCGCCCGTCGAAGCGCGGACGACCGCGACGGTAGGTCCCGAGGAGGTGGGGACCCAAACGTTCGCTCCATCGAAAACCGGGTAGACCGGCCCGGGATCGACCGTGACGGTCTGCAGGACGATGCCCGTGGCGTCCAGCTTCAGGAGCGTGTTCGCGTTGCCCTCCGTCATCCAGACGTTGGAGCCGTCGAAGATCATGCCTTTGGGGCCGGAGAAACCGGAGACCGTGGTCACCATCCACGGAAGAGAGCCCGGAGTCACGATCGAAAGCGAGCCGTCGAAATTGGCCGTCCAGATTCGAGTCCCGTCGAAGGTCAGCCCCTGGGGATTGGCGCCGAGATTGGTCGCTACTGTCGTGACGGCGCCCGCGGGAAGACCCGGATCGATCCGGTAGAGGCTGCCGGAGGGCGTGCTCCTCCCGGTCGCGATGATGTAGCCGCTGGCGGGCAGGACATCGAATGCGTTGATCGCGCCGGTCCACTCGTCGAGAAGCTTTCCATCGCTCGCGCGCACTCTCGCGATCGTGCCTCCAGTGTTGTTGCCGGACCAGACGTCGGTTCCGTCGCTCGCCAGCAGGGCGACGGCGTCGGTGGATCCGAGCGTCGTCACGCCGACAAGGGGAGGGCTGATGGCCGTCCAGAATTGCCCGAGCGCCGCGCGGCGGCTCCCACGGCGAAGAGTCGCGTCCACCGTCCGGGACAGGAACGCCGCCATCTGGAGCCGCGTGACGTTGCCCGCCGGATCGTAGGTCGTCGGCGTGGTCCCCGTCGTGATGCCCAGATAGAAGATCTCGAGCACGAATGGACAGAAAGCGTCGGGCGCAACGTCGGTGAATGGCCCGCAGGTGCCCAGGAGGAAGCTGCCCGCGCCCGCAAGCAGGATGGCGCAGACGGCTGCGAAACGAGCACTGGACCGCATGCCTCGCGCCATCCTCGAGCCTCCCTCGTCTGACGGGAAACGATATCAGGGCCGCCTCGCCGCCGGCTCCGTCGCGCGGGTACCTGGAGGGGGCCGGCCCGGCGGACCGCATGCAGCTGACCGGAATGATCACCGACGCAATCGCCCAGCATCCGGCCAAGGCCTCGAGCCTCGCCGGCCCTGATCCCGCGTCCGGGGCGAGCTCCCTCAGACGGCGCCGGAAGCGGCCGCCGCCTTCTTCGCCTTCTGTCGGACGAAGGCGTAGTTGATCGCCGGCAGCGAGTTGAAGCCCGCGGACTTCCCGCAGAAGTCCCTCGCCTTCTCGACGTCGCCCTTGCCCTGGTAGGCCTGGCAGAGGCGGTAGAGGTCCTGGGGATTCTGCTGGTTGGCCTGGAGGAGCTCGGCGACCGCCTTGTCGTAGTCCTTCTGGGCGAGCGCGATCTGTCCGTCGAGCGCGTGGGCGGCCCGGACCTGCGCCGCGTTCTTCTTCGCCTCGGCGCCCTTGCGGAAGATCTCCGCCTCGCTCTTCGCCGCCGCGAAATCCTTCTTCGCCGCCGCCACGCGGGCAAGGTTGTTGTGGCTGTTCAGCTCGGCGTTGTCCTTGACCCCCTGCGAGAGGCCCGACGCCTGGATGAGCTTCAAACCCTTCTCGAATTCCGACTTGGCCTGGTCGGGCTTGCCTATCTCGAGAAGGATGTTTCCCTTGAGCCCGCAGTTGCCGGCCATCGCAGGAACATCGCCGGTCTTCTCCCCGAGCTCATACTGCTTGTCCACGTCCGCGAGTGCCTTCGCCAATTTCCCGTCGTCCGCGTGCACGACCGTCAGGGCGAAGAGGCCTGTGCGGCGCTCCGCGTCGGTGCGCGCCTTCTTCGCGATGTTGTCCAGCTCCTTCTCCGCCTCCGCGGGCTTGCCCGAGTAGAGGAGCGCCATGGCGATGCCCTGGTGGGCATTCAGGAAGCTGGGCTGGATCTCCAGCGCCTTGCGGTACTGGGCGATCGAATCGTCGAAGCGCCCCATTTTCAGGAGGAGCTCGGCGTAGGAGTCGTACGGGTTGGGGTCTCCGGGGATCAACGCGATGTACCTCTGGAACGCTTTCTCGGCGGAGGCGTAATCGGCGGCCTGCCGGTACGAGTAGCCGAGCAGGTTGTAGGCGGTGGAATAGCCCGGCTCGAGCTCGGTGGCCTTCTTGTAGTGCTCGATCGCCCGGTCGTACTCCTGCTGCCCGAAGTGGTAGCCGCCGAGGTTGAAGTGCGCGCGCTCGTCGTTCGGGTACGCGGCGACCAGGGCGTCGAGGTACTCCTTTTGCTTCGACGGGTTGGCGTTGGCCCCCGCCTCGGCGGCGAGGATCATCAGCTTTTCGCCGTTGGAGGCCTTGTCCGCCAGCGCGACCGCCTTGTGGAGGTGATCGAAGAACTCCTTTCCGGTCGGCGCCGCGTTGGCCAGCGCCAGCTCCGCCCACGCGAAGTCCGGATCGAGCGAGACCGCCTTCTCGAAATGGGCGATCGAGTCGGTGACCAGGAGCTTCTCGAAGTTGTCGCGGCCCTGGAGAAACTCGGCCTTCGCCTCGGCCGAGGCCGTCGTGACGGGAATCTTTCCGCCGCCGGCCGGCGTGGGCGCCGCAGCGGGGGCCTTCGACGGCGACGACGCCTCCGGCGCCTCCTTCTTCGCGCAGCCGCCCGCCACGGACACGGCCGCGATTGCCCCGATCAGGATCCCGAGTCTTCGATTCCTGCGCATACGGACCTCCCTCGCGGACCTACGGAGGGCCTCTACGAAGGTTTCAGCGCGGCGACCACCCGTGTCCGCTCGAGGACGAATCGCGGTTTTCGCGGGACCGGCGTCCGAACAAATTGCCGGCCGATGGAAGAGCCGGCCGGGCAATCCCGTTAGCTCTCTTCGAAACGCACAGAGGAGGAATGGAGATGAAGTCCAGCGTCCGACTGCTTTCCCTGATCCTCGTCCTCGCCCCGGCATCCGCGCTTGCCCAGACCAATCCCGCCGATTGCCCCATGCACGCCGGGCACTCCGACGCGCAGGCGTCTCCGGCGCCGGCGCCGGACCCCCAGGCGCAGCACCAGCACGCGGGGCACGTCATGAGCCCCTATGCCGGCAAGGAGGGCTCCGAGGTCAAGGCGCTTTCCGCCGAGGAGATGCAGGCCTACCGCGACGGCACGGGAATGGGGATGGCGAAACCGGCGGAGCTCAACCACTACCCCGGCCCGCGCCACGTCCTGGATCTGGCAGCGGATCTGAAGGTCACCGATTCCCAGAAGGCGGAGCTCCAGGCCGTCTTCCGCCGGATGCACGAGGATGCGGTCGTGCTCGGCGGAAAGATCATCGAGAAGGAGAAGGCGCTCGACTCGGGGTTCGCCTCCGGGTCGATCGACGAGAAGACGCTGCGCCGGCTCACCTCGGAGATCGCGTCGCTCCAGGCGGAGCTGCGTGCCGCGCATCTGAAGGCGCACCTGGCCACGAAGCGGATCCTGACCGCCGAGCAGGTCGCCCGTTACGACGAGCTCCGGGGATACGCGCGGAGCTAAGCTAGGGGGCTCGGGGGGCCGCAGGTCCCCCGCTTCAGAGAAGGTCCGGATGGGATCACCCGAGCATCGCGCCAGGATCCTCGAATACCCGCGCCGCAAGCGCCGCCGGTGGACCCCCGACGAGCGCCTCCGCGCGGCGACGCGGGGCATCGTGGCGGCGGGTTTCGCCGCCGCGGCGATTCTCTACATCACGGCGGGGCCTCCCCCGCAGAACCCCCTCGGCTACGACCCGCTCCAGAACAAGGCGTACCGGCACGAGCTGGAGGTCTTCGGCGGGAGAGCCAACGTGATCATGGCCGAGTTCCGGGACTGGTTCGACAGCCTCTGGCACGGCCGCCAGCTCGCCTACACCGTCGCCGTCCTGTCGATCCTGGCGGCTTACGCGTTTCGGATCACCGTTCTCCTGATGCGGTCGGGCCCGGAGGAAGACCCGGAGGCGGCGCGCGGATCCTGACGCTCCGCCCCGGGTTCGACCCGGCTCAGCCGGCCAGACGCTTGAGCATCATCAGCCCGAGGATCCCGAGGAGGACCGCCAGACCGATGACTCCCCGCTGTCCGAGAGTCGGGACGTTGGCCGGTTGAACCTGGCTCAGGACGAACTGCCCGCTGTTGTCTCCAAAGAACGTGTCGGCCACGATGAAGCTGATCGTCGGATTGGTGGTCGAGAAGGCCGGGAATCCGAGCGCGGAGAGCGTCGTCGAGAAACGGGTGAGACTCGGGGGAGGGCTCGAGCTGCCCAGTCCGTTGCCGGCGTTGGTCGGAAAGACCTGGACCGTGCCGACACCGGAAACCGTCATCAGCAGCGAGCCGTACGTCCAGGTGCCCGCGGGAATGACGCCGGCCGGACCCGAGAATGACGAGGATCCGCCGACCGGGGTAACGCCCACGGTCGCCGCGACCGTCAGGACGCCGGCGCCGTTGGTGCAGTAGCCGGTCCCGGCGGTCTGGAGGCAGGGATTTCCGGTCTGCGTGAACGCGATCGTGTCGTTCTGGGTCAGGGTTCCGCTGTACGTGAAGGATGTTCCCGTGGTCGAGGTTCCGGGAATGGTCAGAGTCCCGCCGGGAAGTGCGATGGCCGCCGCCCGCGCCCATGCCGGGAAGAGGATTCCGCCGAGGAACGCCGCGCCGCAAAGAAGCTTCCGAAACATAACCCCTCCTTCCGCCTCGAGAGATGCTGCTCTTAAGCTTCGGGAGCCGGCCCGAACGAGAGCGCCGGGTCTTGCAGCTGCCCTCGACTGGAATCCACTATAACGGAAACGGGCCGGGCGACTCAAAACTCGGTGAAGTCCCTCATCGAATCGAGGTTGTTGGCGACCTTCTTCTGGAGGAAGTGGAGGTTCCAGGCGGCCAGGTGCGACTGGCTGCGCGGAATCGGCAGCCGCCGCAGCGCGGACCCGTGCGTGTAGAAGTCCCGCCGGATCTTCGCCACTCGCCGCACCAGCTCCTCCGGGCCGTACCGCATCGGCTGGAAATGGCAGGACAGGCCCGGCCCCCGCGAACTGGCTCGCTGCGAAAAGATGTGGCCGCTCCCGCACTGG
>DATFWF010000055.1:0-18221 GCA_035259605.1 Thermoanaerobaculia bacterium | reverse complement strand
TGAAGGCTTCCTTCTCTTCCAGGTTGCCTACCTGCGCGGCCAGTCCTACCTGAATCAGAAGAGAGGAACGGACGCCGCGGCGGAATTCCAGAAGATCCTCGACCACAGGGGCTCGCAGATCACTTCTCATCTCTACCCGCTGGCGCACCTGGGCCTGGCGCGCGCCGCCGTCCTCGAAGGCGACACGGTCAAGGCGCGCAAGGCATACCAGGATCTTTTCGCGCTGTGGAAAAACGCCGACGCGGACCTGGCAACTCTGATCGAAGCCAGGAAGGAGTACGAGAAGCTCAAGGCGGCCTGAGGGTGGTGCTTCGCGCTGCCGCAGTCAATTCCAATTTTTGAAATCCGGGGTCCAGTATTCCGCGATGGTGTGCTTCAGGCCCCGGCAGAGGTAGATCGCGCGGTTCTCCTCGGCCATGCCCCAGGTGTGGAAGTGCTCGCCGGCCTTCTCGACCGACAGGCAATGGTCCTCGACGCCCCGGCGTCTCCACTGGAGCCAGATCAGGTTCTCCGGCTCGGGCTTCGGCGGTCCCCAGAAATAGTGGTTCTGGTGGGCGCAGATCGCCCACGGAAGGCCGTACTTCGGGCCGAAGAGGTGGAGCGCTCCCGCCTCGCCGTAGTTGCTCGCGAAGATCCCCGTCTTCGCGCGCTCGGACTCGGGCAGCGACCGGTAGATCCGAGCGACGTCCTCGACGAGCTCCGGCCAGCCGAACTGGTCTCCCAGCCGCTGCTCGAGCGGGCCTTCGTGCCGGACTTCCGTCTTCGGCGGCGCGGCTCCGATCGCCCTCTGGTAGGCGAGCAGCCTTTCGGGGGGAAGAAGCGGCAGGATCGCCGGCGCGGCGATCGCGCCCGCGGCGAAGACGTAGGCCGCGAGAAGAGCCTTCGGCCACGCGCGCCCCCGGCTCCAGGCCCGGCTTTCGAGGAAACGCTCGATCGCGAACGCTCCGGCGGCGAAGAGCATCGGATAGATGGGCGCGAGGTAATAGTTCTTCGCCTTGAGGACGATCATGATCGCGAGCAGGAACAGATAGGTCCACCCGAGGATCCGAAGCCGCGACAGCCGCCCGGCCAGAAGCGACACCAGTCCCGCGAGCCAGATCGGAACGAGAAGCGGATGCGCCAGCAGGACCTGCTGAAGCACGAAATCCGGCGGCGACAGCACGACGTTCTTTCCGGACCGCGCGACGTTGCGAAGATCCTCCAGGGTCGGGAATCCGTGGGAGATCTGCCAGAGCAGGTTCGGAAGGAACAGAGCGATCGCGATCGCCGCGCCCGCCCAGATCCACGGCTTCGTGAGCTCCCGCCGCAGCGGCGTCATCAGCAAGGCGATGCCGAACGCGCCCAGAAAAAGAAGCGTCGAATGCTTGTTCTCGATGCCCAGCCCCGCGAGCACGCCGAACCAGAGCCAGAGCCGTGAGTTTCCAGTACGGACGATCCGGACGACAAGGAAGGCGCACCCCATCCAGAAGAGCGACTCGAAGCCGTTCATCGTCAGGATGCTGTCCAGGCCCAGGTAGATCGGCGCGGAAAGAGCGCAGAGCCCGGCGATGGCCTGCCCAAAACGGCCGCCGCCCATCTCCCGCGCGAGAAACATCGTCAGGGCGACCCGCGCCGCTCCCGCGAGCGCCGCGATCGTCCGCAGGACCGGAAGCGATCCTCCCAGCAGCAGCGCGACCTTCGCGTACACGGCGATGAGCGGCGCGCAATCGACGTATCCCCAGTCCAGGTTCCGCCCGCAGTCGAGGAAGTACAGCTCGTCCCGGAAGTACCCGTAGCGCCCCGCCGTCGCGAGGTGGACCGCGAGCTTCGCGGCGACGAGGAGAGCGAGGACCCGCGGGTCGAGCGGCGGGACAGCCCACCCGGCTTCGCGCCCGCGGACCGGTTCCGGCGAGTTCAAGCGACGCTGATCTTACGGTCCCGCCGCCCGAGCGGATCGAACCATCAAGCCGATCAGGCCAGCAGATCGCCCCTGATGACGGTGATCGCCTGACCGCCAAGGAGAACTCGATCCCCCGCGAGGCGGAGGCGAAGGACGCCGCCGCGGGAGGAGATTTGGCGGGCGAGAAGCGTGTCCTTTCCGAGGCGGGCGCCCCAGAAGGGAGCTAGACAGCAGTGCGCGGAGCCGGTCACGGGATCTTCGGGGACGCCGACGGCCGGGGCGAAGAAGCGGGACACGAAATCGGTTGGCGGCGAAGCGGATGGAGCCGTGACGATCACTCCCCGAACCGGAAACTTCTCGAGGCGGCCGAGGTCCGGGCGCAGCCGTGCGACCGCTTCCTCGGACTCCAGCTCGACTAAGTAATCGAAGCGGCTCTTCCCGACGGAGCGGGCTTTCGCGCCCAGAGCGGCCAGCAATCCTTCCGGCGGCTCGATTGATTCCGGCGGCGTCGCTGGAAAGTCGAGCTCGATCCACTCCCCGCGGCGGTCGGCCTTCAGGAGCCCGCTCTTCGTGTGAAACCGCGCGGTCTCGGATTCCGGCAGATCGCCGTCCTCCCAGAGGACGTGGGCCGAGGCGAGCGTCGCGTGCCCGCAGAGATCCACCTCGGCGACCGGCGTGAACCACCGCAGGTCATACGAGCCGTCGGCGCGCCGCCGGAGAAACGCCGTCTCGGCCAGGTTCATCTCCGCCGCGACGCCCAGCATCCACGAATCGGCCCTGTCCCCGTTGACGAAACACACGCCCGCGGGGTTCCCCTTGAAGGCCTGCGCCGTGAACGCATCCACCTGAACGATCCTGGTCATGCCTGCCTCGATTCTTCTCCGCATTGTAGGGCGTGATGCCTCCGCTCCTCGATGGCGGGATCCGGCCCGTTCTTCCGTTTGATCTTGTGGAAGTGGCTTTCCGTGTTCTCGGAGCGAGAGAGGAGGTCCAGGTCATGAGGAGAAGGGAGATTTCGATTTTCGGCGCGGCGGCGGTCGCGCTGACATTCCTGGGATTCGCAGCGGCCGGACGGGCGGCGGAGCCGACCCCGGTCGGCTCCTGGTTCGGGATCGCGAGGCCCTGTCCCGCCGATCCGGCCTTGGACTCGGCGCTGCATGTGGAACTGTGCCGATTGGCCTGTGGAACTTGCTCGACGGCCCCGGCCCTTCCTCCGGAGGTCCCGATGATGCCGACACTCCTCGCCGATGGAACCGTCCTCGCCGACGACCTCGGCTCGGTCGGCGCCTACACCACCGCGCACGGCACGTGGATCCGCACCCGGGACCCGGGGTTCCCCGACGAGAAAAAGTCGGTCCGCCTCCAGGCCACGTTCCTCTGGCTTCAGCCGGGTCCGATTCCGGGCTCCGTCCGTCCCCGGTTCGTGACTTACTTCGACCCGGGGGATCCCGACGTGATGCTCGGCTTTATCCAGTACTACCTGTTTCCTTTCATCGACCCCGCGACGGGTATGGCCATCGTGAGCCCGGCGAGCAGCTCCGGTAGTTTTGCCGGCAATCACATTCCCGCGCCGGCCGTGGATCCGCTGGTGACGTCGCTTCCCAGGACCTGCACGCTGGCGGACCGCTGCCTCGGGACCTATCACTTCGTGATCCGGAGGGTCAAACCCCAATAACTCAGTTCCGCAGGAGCGAGGCAAGCTTCGATTCGGCCTCGCTGTGGAGGGTAGGAGGGGCGCCGTAGAAGGTAGCGGCGGTGGCGCCTTTCCGGTCGAAGGCGAAGAGGGTCGGGACCGCGCTGACGTCCCCGAAGGAGCGGGCGAGGTCGGGAGTTCCCATCGCCCAGAAGAGAGGAAGCTTGCTGTCCGCGGCGACCTTGCGGACGGCTGCCTCGTCCGATTCGACCGCGACGGCCACGACGGCGAGGCGGTCTCCGTACCGCTTCTTCAGATCGCCCAGCCACGCGAGCGTGCCCCGGCAGGGCGGGCACCAGGTCGCCCAGAACTCGACGAGGACCGCCTTTCCGGCCAGAGATTCTCTGGTCAGCGGATTTCCGTCGAGGTCCGTCAGGCTGATGGCCGGCATCGCGGCGATCTCGGCGGGCGCCTTCGGAGCGGCGTCGCGCGCAGCGTCTTTGCGGCCTGCGAGGACGAGCGCGATCATCCGTGAGAGGTCGGAGCGGAACCGCTCGTGGCTGGCCGCGCTCTTCAACGGCGTGTAGCGGCCGTCGCCGGAGCCTTCGCCTTTGCCGTAGAAGCCGAAGTCTTTCGGGCTGGCGACGAGCACGTCGTCCACGAAAATCGCGGGGTAGCGCGTGACTCCGAACTTCTTCGCGAGCTCGGAGTCGCCGTAGTTCTCCGAGACGAAGCGGACCTTTCCCTCGAAATCCCGGACGACGCTTTCGGCCAGCAAACTTGCCGGATCGGAGAGGTTTCAGGTGTAGGGCCAGCGAACGAGCGTCACGGTCGCGCGGGGCGTCGGGCGCGGCGGCATCGGCTTTGCCGGCTCGAGCGCGGCGAAGTAGCGCGGCAGGACGTCGGTCGCCACCGGCCACGCCGGCGCGATCCCCGGCGTCAGCCCGGCGCCGGCGGCCGCCTGGCCGGCCTCGAGAAAGAGGCGGCCGATGCTCTCGTCGAATTCGCTCGCATCGAGCCGCGATTCGAAGGCCTTGAGCCGGCTCGTGAGGGCTTCCCCCTCGATCGGCGCCGCGCCCGGGCGCAGCGGCGCGAAGCGCTGGACGGCCTGGAGGTACCGGAAGAGGGCGCCCCGCCAGAAGCAGGCTGTGTTCAGCTCGCGCGCTTCTTTCAGAAGAGCGCTGGCCGCGATGAAGTCGCTGTGCTTGTCGATCGACGCCGGCGGCCGGTACGCGTCGAGGATCTCGCCCTCGAGAACGTCGAGCTCCCCCGCGATGGAGCGCAGCGGCGGCGCCCGGCGCGAGGAAGGCTCGGTGAGCTTCCGGCAGAAAGCCACGAAGTCGCGCTGCGCCTGCGCCTGACCGAGATAGAAGAGGCCGTACTGCGGCTCGGTGCTCCGGCCGTACTCCGCGCTCGCCTCGTAGAAGGCGCGGACCTGGAGGAGGGCCGCCTCGGCCAGGCCGCGGACGGCGGCGGGCTTTACGTTTTCGAGATCGCCCGGGTGAAGAGGACCGAGGTCGGCCTTGAGAGTGTTCCCGGCGCGCTTCCACTCGGCGTCCAGGAAGTCCGCGTCGTTCCTCTTGTCGGCGGGACGCTCGCCGACCCAGGCCGCGGCCGCGAGGTTCGTTCTCGCCGCGGCGAGCCGATGCAGGGCGAGGAGGCGGCGCCCGTCGTTGAAGGCCTCCCGGGCAAGGGTAATCAGCGGCTGCGTGACCTTCTTGATCTGCGTCCAGTTCTCGTCGGTGCGCGGATTGGTCTGGAGGAAGGCGGACCAGCGGTCGATCTCGGCGGCGAGAGGGTCGCTGCCGGCCCCCGCGCCGCCCACCGCGGCGGCGGCCGCGAGGCAAGCCGCGAGGACCGTCCCGGACACTCCAGGCGAAAAGAGACGCAACTTCCGCATGGCGATGCGAGGACGTACGGTACCTGCTGAAGAAGGTTTTCGTGTTCGTCCGTTCCCGCGCCCGTTTCGTCAGCGGAACCGGAATCGCAATAGTATGCCGTCGCCGTGCCCGACACCTTCGTCGTCGTCTGCGGCGCGACCGGCAATCCGCACGGGGTCGACCGACGCCGTCAAAGAAACGGACAGTCTCATTCCCGACCACCTCACCCTCGACAGCTATCTGAAGCTGAAAGGCTGGGATTCCCGGCCGCTCGATTAGGACCCCGGGCGCGCGGTCATCGTTTCCTGCCCGTCGCGCACATCCAGCCCTTTTCGAAATCCTCGAAGACCTGGACATCCGAATACCCGGCGGCTGCGAGCAAATCGCGGTGCTCTTCGAGTGTGAGGTGCGAGTAGCTTCCTGTCCGACTCATCGCGTCCGCGAAAACCTGCATCTGCCTGGCTTTCTTTCCGCCGTTGTATGCCTCCGCGACGATCAGGAACGTTCCGCCCGGTTTCAACACGCGAAGCACCTCGCGCACGTCGGCGGGGAGATCGGGCCAGTAGAAATGGGTCTCGACGGCGGTGACGAGGTCGAATGTGTCGGCCTCGAAGGGCAGCTGCGACACGGACGCTTGCCGGATCTCGACGCGGCCCGCCAGAATCCCCCGCTTGTTCTCTCTGTGGGACAAGGCGACGCTCGCGTCGGAGTAGTCCACGCCGTAAACGCGACCCTCGGGAGCCAGCGCGGCGAGCTTGGAAACGGTCCGCCCTCCTCCGCAGCCCACGTCGAGGACCATGGCATTTCTCGAGAGCGCAACCCGCGTCAGGCCCCAGTCGGTCAACCGGGAGTGACGCCGGTTCATGTTCGCGAGGTTCAGCCTGCCGAACCACCCCGCCGGTTTCCGGAACTGGTTCAGGAGCCCTGTCGCGGCATCCATTCGCTTCCTCGCCTATTCTCCATGGACTTGCGGTTGGAAACCGGCGGCGATCGCCCGGACGATCGATCTCGGGGTCAGAACCGTAACCTCCGTCGTCGCCGGCAAGCCGGCCGCTAGCCCATATCCGGCGAAACTCCAGGGGCGCAACTTGCCGGCCCGGATCAGGTGGGGGTTGCCTCCGTGCTCGACGATGACCCCGGCCGGGAGCGACGACAGCGCCGCCTGGTATGTCCTCTTGCCGCCGCCGGGGAGGAGTCGCTCCGAGTGCAGGACCCGGTCCATCTCACCGGCGGTCGGCGGCCGGAAATCGACGCCGTCTGAGCGGCCCGCCGCCCAGGCAGCGCGGAAATCCTTGAACCGGCTCTTGCGGCACTCGGCGCACGGCCGGTGCCCCGCGGCGAGCGACGTCGCCTCGTCGAGGAAGAACAGCTCGCTGTACCGGTGGGGAGCGAAGACCTCGCGCCGCCGGCCCCGGAACTCCAGCACGCACGTGATCCAGCGCGGCGAGCGCCAGCGCGCGACGATCTCCTTCGCCTCGTTGTGGAGAACGCCCCGATTCCCCATCCACGCGCCGCGTTCCGGCACCGCGTGGAGCCGTCCATAGGGATCGACGCGGTTCTGGAGCGGCACTACCTTATCCTCCCGCGCCTCGCTCCCGCGACTCGACCCGCCGGCTCGGGCGTTTTCGCACGATGACGAGCGCGTAGGCGGCCGTGTTGACGGCGATGACCGCGGCGCCAAGCACGCGCTGGACGGCGGGCGTCAAGTTCTCCGGATAGATGATGGGAAGCAGATACCGCTCGACGAAGTCTCCCCGGTAGGCGGCCTCTCCCGCCAGCTCCCGAAACCGGTTCTCCAAAGGGGTGAGCGGACAGATCCACCCTTCAAACTCGATCAGGGCTCCCCAGATTGCCGACGGGACGTGGACCCACGCCACTTTCGGCCAGCGAAGAACGAGGAATCCGCCGCCAAGCACAAACACGATGAACGCCAGGTGGCAAACGACAACGGCATCTGCCAATAACCGGTACAAGGAGCTTGCCCTCCCCGCCTTGACCTCTACTTCGCGTCGCAGTACAAGCCGGGCTTCGGCATCGGTTGGCAGGTGTTCTCGAACCTCGCCGGCAGCCCGTCGGACACGAGGATCTTCGGTCCGTCCATCAAGTGGTAGTGAAGATGTGGCCCCGTAGTGGCGCCCGAGTTGCCGAGTTGCCCGACGACCTGACCTTGAACGACCCGGTCGCCCTTCTTCACCCTCACCGAACCCCTCTTCATGTGGGCGAGGAAGCTCCATTCGCCGTTGCCGTGGTCGATCACCGCGCAATTTCCGCCGACGCCCCAGGGAGGGTCCGCCAGGGCGAGGAGCTTCTCGAAATCCTGATTCCCGGTCGAAGGATTGTCGGCGACGTCGTCGCGTGCGTAGGTGACCACGCCTGCCGCCGGCGCGAGAACCTCTTTGCCGAAGCCCACGAAGTCCTCGTTCTTCGATCCGTCGCCGGTCAAGAGCTCGAGATGAGGTCCCAGGCCGACCACGTCGTAGGCGTAGAGCTGGCTTCGTTCCTCGTGTCCCTGGGGCGCGCTCACGTGCCCGGTCACGACCATGAAGTCACCCTTGAGCGGGAAGACGAGCCTGGTTTTCTGTGCGTACTCGGCGACCGGCACATCGAGCGATGCCGTGCCGCCAGCCGACTCCAGCCGGATGGAAACCCGGTCGACCTTCTCGGCGACCGGTTCGTCAAAGGCGAGCTTGAGAGCGTACAGGGCGTCCGCGTCCGCGGAGAACTTGCCCGGCTTCTCGCGGAGGGCTGCCAGCGCGTCGCCGGTTAGCCGTACGGACTTCACCGTCCGGGGTCCGGCTCGCAGGTCCACGGTGGCCCCGATCGGTTCCGCTGACTGCGCGACGCTTCCCCGCACCACCAGGCGAAAGACGAAACTCTCTGTCTTGCCCTTCAGGTCGCGCCCGTCATTCTCCTTGTAAACATGACGGGGCGAAGTCGAAATCGACATCTGTGGCTGCGCGGCTGCGAGAAAAAGCGCGATCGCGAGCATCACTTGCGATGCTACCAGTCGCGATGCAGCTGCGCCCCAACGACGCTCTGATCCTCTACAACGCCCGTGCAATCTGCGTGGAGTCACCGTTGCCGGCTCGCTGATCGCCGGCCGCTTCTCCTCGCGTCCGCCTTTCGACGCCGACCCCGTTCGACGATGTCGTCTTCCGCGCGCTACCGATCCGCGCCCTGAGCTGCGACTCCGGAAACCGCGGGGAGACCGGCGGCGGTGAGGGAGGCGTTCAGGCGCGAGAGGTCTTCGCGGAGGAAGGCTTCCCAGCGCGGGAGCGTGCGGGAGATCATCTCCTTGCGTTGGGCGAGGCCGGAGACGAGGTTCGGGGTGGGGGCGGCGTCGGCGCTCTCGACGGAACGGGCGAGCTGCTGGAGGGCGGCGGCCAGACGGCGCAGGCTCGCGAGATCCACCGCGGGCTCACTGAAGAAGTCTTCCTCGGGGGAGGCCGGCGGAGGGCCGGCGATCTCATCGAGCTTTTTTCCAAACGCCTCGATCTCGGCGGAGGCTTGCCCCGCCTTGCCGCGCAGGGCCACCAGCTGCTTTCGGATCGCGTCCGCCTGGGCGCGCGGGCCGGCGACGCGGATCCGCTCGGCCTGGATCTCGCGCGCGACCTCGAACTGACGGACGAGATCGGCATCGGTCGCCCGGACGCGGGGATCACGGAGGACCGTCAGCGGCTTCGTCAACGTCTGGCCGGCGGCGGTCAGGCGAATGGTGTAACGGCCTGGAGGGGCCCAGAGGCCGGCCGCGCCCCCGAACGGAGAGACCGGCAGCCCCCGGGCCGGGGCGTAGTGCAGGTCCCAGACGATCCGGTGCATCCCCGCCGACGCGGGCGGCGGCGGAGCCGGCGCGACCCAGTCGGGGGTCAGGGCGATGCGGGTGAGATCGGGCGGCCGAGGCTTGTCATCCGAGGCGTAGCGGCGGACGAGATCTCCTTTCGCGTCGAGGATCTCGACGGCGATGGGAGTCGTGGAGTCCGCCTTGAGGTAGTAGTCCAGGATCGCGCCGTTGGGAGGGTTCTCGCCCGCGGGCTCGTCCTTCGGAACGGGGGTTCCCTGGAACGCCGCCGGATGGAAGCGGATCGCGTCGCGCGGAGCGAAGAGCCAGGCGGACGACGCCGCGACCTTCACCGAGAGCTCGCGCAGCGTCGCGATGTCGTCGAGCACCCAGAAGGAGCGGCCATGCGTCGCGACGACGATGTCCCCGCGGCGGACCGAGATGTCCCGGATCGAGCAGGCCGGCAGGTTCATCTGGAGAGGCTGCCAGTGGTCGCCGTCGTCGAAGGAGACGAAGACGCCTCTTTCCGTGCCGGCATAGAGGAGACCGCTGCGCTCGGGGTCTTCCCGGACGACGTTGACGTAATGCCCATCCGGGATCCCCTGCGCGATCGCCGACCAGGTCTTGCCGCCGTCCTTCGTGCGGTAGATGTGCGGTTGGATGTCGTCGAGGCGGTGGCGGTCCACGGCGGCGTAGACGGTCTCGGCGTCGAAACGCGAAGCCTCGAGGATCGAGACCATGGACCACGGCGTGATCTCCTTCGGCGTGACGTTTTCCCAGCGCTTTCCCTCGTCGGCGCTCTTCCAGATCAGGCCGTCGTTGGTGCCCGCCCAAAGCATGCCGTCGCGCGCCGGCGAGGGGACGATCGAGTACACGACGCCGCGGCGCGGGCCGGCGACCGGGGAGTTCTTCGCGTTCAAGGCGTCCATGGTGGAGGGCAGCGGAGGGTTCTCGCGCGTTAAGTCCTGGCTGATCTTTTCCCAGTGCTGGCCCGCGTCGGTCGTCTTGAAGACGTACTGGTTGCCGAAGTAGATCGCCTTCGGGTTACGCGGCGAGATCGCGAGGGGCAGCGTCCAATCGCCGCGGTAGTCGTCGGGATAGCCGTGCGTCGGATCGATGTTCTGATCCTGCAGCGTCGTCCAGTCGAAGCGGCCGACGCCTTCGCCGTAGAGGATGTTCGGATCGGTCGGGTCCGGAACGATGTAGCCGTTCTCACCGCCGGAAGCGATCATCTTCCAGTCGCGCATCAGGATCGTCGAGTAGTCGGTGCGAGAGGGAGTCGCCGCCGCGCCCGTGTCCTGCTGCGCGCCGTAGATCCAGTACGGGAACCGGTCGTCGGTCGCCACGTGGTAGAACTGCGCGGTCGGCTGGTTGTACCAGCTGCTCCACGTCTTCCCGCCGTCCACCGTCACCACCGCTCCCTGGTCCGTCGCCGTGATCATCCGCCGCGAATCCGACGGATCGATCCATAGCTCGTGGTAGTCGTCGCCTCCCGGAGCTCCCTTGAACGGGAGGAACGTTTTGCCGCCGTCGATAGAGCGGTACAGCGCGACGTTGCAGATGTAGACGATGTCCGGGTTCTTCGGGTCCACCGTGACCCCGCCGAAGTACCAGCCGCGCCCCCACAGGCGCGACTCGGAGGACACTCGAGTCCAGGTCGTGCCGCCGTCGCGCGAACTGTAAAGGCCGCCCTCCTTCGCGTCCACGATCGCGTAGGCGCGCGAGGAGTCGCTCCGCGCGAAGGCGACGCCGATGCGGCCGAGCTTCTCGGACGGAATGCCCGCGACCGGGTTCCAGGTCTCGCCTCCGTCGGTTGTGCGGTAGAGGCCGCTGCCCGGGCCGTTGGAAGCGGGATAAACGTTCCAGGGCGGACGCCGAGTCTGCCAGAGAGAAGCGAGCATCGTCTTCGAATCCTTGGGGTCGAAGGCGAGGTCCACAGCGCCGGTGTCGTCGTCCTTGCCGAGGATTTTCTTCCAGGCTTTTCCGCCGTCTTTCGACCTGAAGACGCCGCGCTCCGGGTTGGGTCCGTAGCCGTGCCCCAGCGCGGCGACGTAAACGAGGTCGGGATCTTTCGGATCCACGAGGATCTTCGCGATCTGCCGCGAGTCCTCCAGTCCGATCCGGCTCCAGGTCTTCCCGCCGTCGGCGGACCTGTACATCCCGTTGCCGTAGGAGATGTCCGAGCGCATGTCCGCCTCGCCGGACCCGACGTAGATCACCTTCGGGTTGGACGGCGCGATCGCCACCGCCCCGATCGACGCGATCGGCTGCGAATCAAAGATCGGCGTCCAGGTCCGCCCGGCGTTCTCGCTCTCCCAGACTCCCCCGCCGACGGCGCCGAAGTAGAAGTGGTCCGGCTCCCCCGGCACCCCGGACGCCGTGACCGACCTCCCCCCGCGAAACGGCCCCACGAGCCGCCACCGCATCCCCGAATACAGCGCCGGGTCGTAGGTCTGGGCGGCCAACGGCGTAGCCGAAACAGCCGCCAGGGTCAGGAATCGAACGATTCTTCGCTTTCCGAACACGTTCTCCTCTTTCTTGGTTACTGAGGAATCTGGGGAACTAACTTACCGCAAGACGGCGTCCCTGCCTGCTGCCGGGTTCGACCTGGATGATGCAGACACATCTTCCCTCAGGAGGAATCGGAGTGGGAGCATCGATCGATGCTCGCCTTCCTCTCTGCGGCGCTGCTGTTTGTCATCAGCCAGCAGGCCCAGGACAAGAACGCACCCAGAATCCCGCCGCCCGTTCAGGAGAGCGTAACCGTCACGAGAGTGGTCATCACCGGACGTGCGATCGACAATCTTGCAAGGCCAATTCCGGATCTGACCGCTGCCGACTTTCGTTTGTGGGTCGATAGGAAAGAAGCGCCCATCGAGTCTGTCTCGTGGATCCCGGGGTCGGTCGGATCTTTGCAACGAGGCGTTCTGACTCGCCCGGCTGAGAAGCCTCCAACAGAAGGGACGCGCGAGACCTTGACCAGGACCGAAGACAGAGCGGAGGCGAGTCACGCGCGAAGGATCGTGATGCTTTTTCAGTGGGAGATATCCGGACAGAAGGACCCCGGATTCATGAGAATGATGGGTCAGGCTAAGCGAATGGTCGAGACCTCTCAGCCTGACGATCTCATAGCGGTCTTCGGTTTCGGCTCGTCTCTTCGGTTGCAGCAGGACTTCACAACCGATCATCCGGCGCTTCGCGAGTCGATTCAGAACATCCGAAGCACACGTTTTCGAGGCCAGCCGGCGAACGACGCCAGGAACTCCCTGGAAGCGGCAGTCGCGAATTGCGGCCCCAAATACTCCATTCGCAAGGCCATGATCTGTATCGGTCGATCGCTCCAGACCCTGCCCGGCCCCAAGAGCGTCGTTTTCTTTGGCTGGAGTCTCGGCCGGCCGAAGCGGGACTCCTGGTTTATCGAGTATCCGGCAATGATCGACGCCATTACGAAAGCCAACACGTCCGTCTTCGTTCTGGACGTCAGCAACGGCTACCACTGGCTTGACTCAGCTCTAAGGGAGCTCGCTTACGATACGGGCGGCCTCTACAACGGCGGGTGCGAGTACGAAATGTCGTACTGCGCCGAGCTGGCCACGTTGAAGGCCAAACGGGCGATCGAAGGCGGAAGCTACGAAATCGTCTTTCGCGATCCCGCGACCACGAAGGGCTGGCACGAGGTCCGGATCGAGCTGATCAACCACACCGGCATCCCCATCTTCAGCCGCTGGTACCAGAACTGATCTAGACCGGGGTCCAGTCGCCCGCCTCCCGAATGTCGATCTTCTTCATGACGGTCAAGTCAGTAACCCAGGATACCGAGGCCGGGCACTCGCTCGAAGTCCTTCGCGTTCCGCGTCAGGAGAGTTGCAGACGCGATGACGGCAGAAGTCGCGATCAGCAAATCCATCGTGGAAATGCGCCCCGATCCGCGGACCTGCGCGGCGAGGAGAGACGCGTACGCCGCCGGAAAGCGCTCGTCGGGATACTCGATGGTCAGGCTTGAGCAGATCCGTTCGACCTTGCGTCTCTCCTCGGCCGGCCTCTTCGACAGCGCGGCGCCGGCGGCGAGCTCGCTTGCCACGAAGACGCTGATTCGGAGCTCTTCGTCCCGAATCTCGCCGAGCAGCCGCGATGCCGGTCCGGGGTCCTCGCGCTCCGATTCCCTCAAGAAATCGATGAGAAACGACGTGTCGAGATGAATCACAGTTTCGGAGCCTTCGCGCGATCCCTGCGGCGCGCCGCGATCAGGTGATCCAGCCGCATGAGCGTGCTCTCCGAAAGTCGTATCTCCGGCAGAATCGCCTCCAGATCTCGGCCAGTACTGCGTCCGCCGAAATGCTTCTTGATCACCCTGGAGAACGACTCTCCCTTTCGCTTGTGGCGCGACAAGGCTTCGTACGCTTCCAGATCGATCGTGATCGTCTTGACAGCCATGCACTTATCATGCACTTACCTTCGGCCCCCGTCAAGGCTGATCGAACGGAACGCCCTTTCCCGTCTCGCAGAGTTTCTTCAGGCTGCCGAGGTAGTAGCCCCAGTTGAAGTTGAAGCGGCCGTAGACCTCGTCGGAGAGCTCGCGGGCGTAGTCCTGGAGGAAGGAGACGAGCGTGATCCCGTTTCGGTCCTCCATCGCAAAGACGAAGCGGTTGTCCTGCCAGTCCTTCTCGCCGGCCACGCACTTCCACTCGACGCGGCGGCTCGGGTCGAGCCGGGCGACCTCCATGACGGGATGGAAGACGTTGCCGAAGCGGAAATCGATCCGGCCCCCGACCCGGACGTCGGCTTCGAGGTCCCGGGTCCACCAGCCGCGAAGCCCCTCGGCGGTCGTCAGGGCCTCGTAGACCTTCTCCCTGAGGGCCTTCACGTCGAAGACATGTATGATTTGCTTCAAACGTAACCTCCCTGCTTCCAAACTCGTCCTGGCGGGAATGAAAACGAATCAGGCGTCCGTTCTATCGCGGAAGTAGTCTCCAACGGTTCGGCGCTGCCTCGGAAACGGCATGTCGCCGAAATCAAGTTACTGAGGGGAAAGAAGATGAAACGGTTTTTGCTGCCGCTGTGTCTCGTGTCAGTCCTGGCCCTGGCCTTCTCCGCTCTCGCCGACGAGGGGATGTGGCCGTACAACAATGTCCCGGTCAAGCAGCTCAAGCAGAAGTACGGCTGGGCGCCCGACCAGGCGTGGCTCGACCATGTCCGGCTCGCGTCGGTCCGCTTCAACAGCGGCGGCTCGGGCTCCTTCGTCTCGGACAACGGGCTCGTCCTGACCAATCACCACGTCGGGGCCGGCTGCATCCAGAAGATCTCGACGCCGGAGAAGGACTACATCAAGAACGGTTACTTCGCGAAGTCCGCGGCCGAGGAGGTCAAGTGCCCGGACCTCGAGTTGAACGTGCTCGAAGGAATCGAGGACGTCACGGCGAAGGTCAACGCGGACGTGAAGCCCGGCATGGCCGTCGCCGACATCCTCGCCGCTCAGAAGGCCGCCCAGGCGAAGCTCGAGAAGGAGTGCAACGAGAAGACGGGCCTCCGCTGCAACACGATCACCCTGTACGCCGGCGGCGAGTACGACCTCTACCAGTACAAGAAATACACGGACGTCCGCCTGGTCGCCGCGCCGGAGTTCGGGATCGCCTTCTTCGGAGGCGACCCGGACAACTTCACCTACCCGCGCTGGGACCTCGACTTCGCGATCTTCCGCGTCTACGAGAACGACAAGCCGGTCCGCCCCGCGCATTACCTGAAGTGGAACTCCGCCGGGCCGAAGGAGAATGAGCTCGTCCTCGTCTCCGGCAACCCCGGCTCGACGGCGCGCCTGGACACCGTCGCCCAGGTCGAGTTCGACCGCGACGTCCGTTACCCGGCTCAGGTCGCGTACTTCACGCGCCGCGCGGCGCTCCTCCACGAGTTCTCCGACAAGTCGCCGGAGAACGCCCGCATGGCCAACCGCTCGCTCTTCGGGATCGAGAACAACCTGAAGAGAAACCGCGGATACCTCCAGGCCGTCCAGGACCCGAAGGTCCTCGGCCGCAAGACCGAAGACGAGAAGGCGCTCAAGGCGAAGGTCGCCTCCGATCCGAAGCTCGCCGGCTACGCGGGAGCGTGGGACGCGATCGCCGCGGCGCACAAGGCGTACGCGAAGCGCTACACGCGCGACACCGTCATGACCCGGGCCCTCGCGTCGGCTCCGCAGATGATGACGGCGCGGACGATCCTCCGGTACACGACCGAGAAGGAGAAGCCCAACGACAAGCGGATCGACGAATACCGCGACTCGAACTTGAAGTCGCTCGAGTTTGCGCTCTACTCCCCGGCGCCCGTCTATCCGCCCCTCGAAAAGGTCACGATCGCCGACGCCTTCCGCGAGCTGGCGGAGAAGCTCGGCGCCAACGATCCGTTCGTCAAGAAAGTCCTCGCGGGCAAGACGCCCGAGGCGCGCGCCGCCGAGCTCGTGGACGGGACCAGGATGAAGGACGTCGCCGTCCGCAAGGAGCTCGTCGCCGGAGGAGTCAAGGCCGTCGAAGCCTCGACCGATCCGATGATCGTGCTGGCGCGGGAGACCGAGGCGGAGCTTCGCGGGATCCGCAAGTGGCGCGAGGACAACGTCGAGAGCGTGGACAAGGCCAACGGCGCCCTGATCGCCAAGGCGCTCTTCGCCGTCTCCGGCAAGGACCGCTATCCCGACGCGACGTTCACGCTGCGCCTGGCCTACGGGCCGGCCAAGGGCTACGTCGAGAATGGCCAGGCCGTTCCGTTCGCGATGACGTGGGACGGGATGTACGCGCACTCCGAGAAGCACGGCGGCAAGGCGCCTTACGACCTGCCGAAGAGCTACCTCGACGCGCGCGGCAAGGTGGACGGCAAGACGCCGGTCAATTTCGTCACGACCGCGGACACGACCGGCGGCAACTCCGGCAGCCCGGCGGTCAACGCGAAGGGCGAGCTGGTCGGACTGCTCTTCGACGGAAACATCCAGTCGCTCGGCAACGACGTCGTCTACACGGAGGACGTCGCGCGGTCGGTGTGCGTGCACACGGGCGCGATGACGACCGCGCTCCGGCAGGTCTACGGCGCGGGCAGCGTCGCCGACGAGATGGAGAAGCCGGCGACGGCATCGGCGGCCGGCGCGGCAAGCGGCGAAGGAAAAGGACAGCCGAACCGGTAATCAAGATCAGCCGACCGGTGTCGTAGGGGAGGGCCTTGCGCCCTCCCGCCCGTCGTGTCCTCCCGGCGACGGTAGAATCCGACGCTCAAGTGGCGCTTTCCCAGGGGACTCGTCTGGGTCCGTACGAGATCCTCGCGTCCGTCGGGGCGGGAGGGATGGGTGAGGTCTACAAGGCGAAGGACACGCGGCTGGACCGCACGGTCGCCGTCAAGATCCTTCCCCCTCATCTCTCCCGCAGCGAGGAGGTCCGGCAGCGCTTCGAGCGAGAGGCGAAGACCATCTCCTCGCTTTCGCACCCCAACATCTGCTCGCTCTACGACGTCGGCAACCAGGACGGCACCGAGTACCTGGTCATGGAGTTCCTGGAGGGCGAGACGCTGACAGACCGCCTCGGCCGCGGACCGCTCCCTCCCGAGCAGGTCCTCCGCTACGGAATCGAGATCGCGTCCGCCCTGGACAAGGCGCACAAGCAGGGCATCGTTCACCGCGACCTGAAGCCCGGCAACATCATGCTGACGAAGTCGGGCGTCAAGCTCGTGGATTTCGGCCTGGCGAAGCTGGCGGCGCCAAACCCGGCCGCCAATTCCTCCGTCTCGATCCTCCAGACGGAGATCGGGTCGAACCTGACGCAGGAGGGGACCATTCTCGGAACCTTCCAGTACATGGCGCCGGAGCAGCTCGAAGGAAGAGAAGCCGATACGCGCTCGGACATCTTCGCCTTCGGGGCGGTGCTCTACGAGATGGCGACGGGACAGAAGGCGTTCGCCGGTAAGAGCCAGGCCTCGCTGATCGCCTCGATCCTCTCGACGGATCCTCCGCCGATCTCGACGATCGTCCCGATGGCGCCGCCGGCTCTCGACCGCGTCGTCAAGACCTGCCTCGCCAAGGAGCCCGACGACCGGTGGCAGACCGCGCACGACGTCATGCTCCAGCTGAAGTGGATCGCGGAAGGCGGGTCGCTCGCGGGAGTGCCGGCTCCCCTCGTCTCTCGGCGAAGGAGCCGCGAGCGCCTCGCCTGGGCGGTCGCGGCGGTCCTCGCCCTGGCGACGATCGCGCTGGCGGCAATCCAGTTCGCCCGACCTCGTCCGGCCTCGCGGATCGTGCGCAGCTCCCTCCTTGCTCCCGAGAAGACCTCGTACCACTTCGTCAGCGACGCCGCCGGCCCGCCGGCGCTCTCCCCCGACGGGACGCAGATCGCCTTCGCCGCCAGGGACGCCGCGGGCAAGGGCCTCCTCTGGGTCCGAGCGCTCGACAACGCCGCCGCCCGCGCACTGCCCGGAACCGAGGGCGCCAGCTATCCGTTCTGGTCGCCCGACGGCCGGCACATCGGGTTCTTCGCCGGCTCGAAGCTGAAGAAGACCGAAGCGGCGGGCGGCCCGGTGCTCTCGCTGTGCGACGCCGGGGATGGGCGGGGCGGCACCTGGAGCCGCGACGGCGTCATCCTCTTCGAGCCGCACTTCCGGGAGCCTCTTTTCCGCGTCGCCGCGACCGGCGGCAAGCCGGTGCCCGTGACGAAGTTCGACGACTCGCGGCGGGAGACGACGCATCGCTTCCCGTACTTCCTGCCGGACGGGAAGCATTTCCTCTACGAGGCCGCGAGCCACTCCGTCGGCACGGACAGCGAGCTCCACTCGATCTACTTCGGCTCCCTCGACGGCGGCGCGCCGAAGCTGGTCGTCAACGTTCGCTCCAAGCCGGTGTACGCCTCCGGATACCTCCTCTTCGTCCGGCAGAAGACGCTCATGGCGCAGCGCTTCGATCCGAAGAGCGGGACCCTTTCGGGCGAACCGATCCCGGTTGTCGAGAACGTCCAGGAGGACCCCGGCTTCTTCACGGCTGTCTTCACCGCGTCGGACAACGGGCTGCTGGCCTACCAGGAGGCCGGCGGG
>DATFWF010000054.1:0-20243 GCA_035259605.1 Thermoanaerobaculia bacterium | reverse complement strand
AGGTCCCTCGGTCGCTTCGCTCTCCTCGGGATGACAGGGGAGGTCGAGGCCTCCCGAGTTATTTCTTTGGTTTCTCGAAGAGGGCTTTGTACTGGCCGTAGCCTTCCGCGTCGAGCTTCTCGACGGGGATGAAGCGCATCGCGGCCGAGTTCATGCAATAACGCTGGCCGGTGGGCGGGGGCCCGTCGTTGAAGACGTGGCCCAGATGGGAGTTGGCGTGCGCCGACCGGACCTCGGTGCGCGGATAGCCGATCAGGAAATCCGTGCTCGTCTTGACGTTCCCCTTCTCGAGGGGCTTCGTGAAGCTCGGCCAACCCGTGCCCGACTCGAACTTGTCGAGCGAGGAGAAGAGCGGCTCTCCCGAGACCACGTCCACGTAGATCCCGGCCGCGTGGTTGTCCCAGTACTCGTTGGCGAAGGGCCGCTCGGTCCCCGCGTGCTGCGTGACGTCGTACTGGGTCGGTGAGAGCTTCTTCTTCAGCTCCGCGTCGGACGGCTTGACGAAGTTTCCGTTCCACCCTTTCATCTTCGGCTCCTCGCCGCACGCGCCGAGCGCGATCGCCAGCGCCGCCGCGGCAATCAGAAATCCACGGATCGTTTTCACTTGTGACCTCCCGCCGCCTCGCCCCAGATCTGTTTCAGCCGGGCGTCGCGGCCGCATCCGGCCCGGTACGAGTAGTAGCGCGCCGGGCTCTTCTTCCAGAAATCCTGGTGATACTCCTCCGCCGGGTAGAACGCCGACGCGGCCGTGATCTCCGTCACGATCTTCCCTTTGAACTTCGGGTCCTGCTCGAGCTTCGCCTTCGACGCCTCGGCCGCCTTTTTCTGCTCGTCCCCCCGGTAGAAGATCGCCGAGCGGTACTGGTGGCCGTGATCGCAGAACTGTCCTTCCTTCTGGAACGGGTCCACGTTGTGCCAGAAGATCTCCAGGAGCTTCTCGTAGCTCGTGGCCTTCGGGTCGTAGGTCACCTCCACCGACTCCGCATGGCCCGTCCCCCCCGCCGAGACCTGCTCGTAGGTCGGGTTCTTCACGCTCCCTCCGGTATAGCCGGAGATGACGGACAGGACGCCCGGCTGGCCCTCGTAAGCCGTCTCCTCGCACCAGAAGCATCCGCCCGCGAAGATCGCCGTCGCCTTCTGCGGCTCCGCCGCGGAAAGAAGCGAAGCGCCCGCCGCCATGAGCAGGCAAAGAACGCCCGCCTTGAACAAAACGCTATTCCTCAAGAAGTGCCCTCCTTTTGCGCCCACCGGGACAACCAGCCGCCGGAATCTTAGATTCCGCAAGAAGTACGTCGGTTTCCGGATGACGGATGCGCGTCGCATGCGGCTTTCCGTCAAGGACTTACGGTTTGGGGGGAGGGTCCTCGCCTGGCCAGTCGGAGACGGCAAAACCGCCTCCCGGGAGGATCTCGACGACGCGCAGGTCGTCGAACCCCTCGGGGCGGGAGGGAGGCTCGAGGCGCTTGTAGGTGGCGCCGACCCCGCCGGCCGGGACCACCCGCGCGCGGGACTTGTTGCGCCGGATCGCGTCGCCGAGCGTCGTTCGGAAGTAGTAGCCCGCCACGCGAAAGCCGGCGGCGCGCGCGGCGGCGATCAGCTCGGCGCGGCGCGCCTTCGTCGCGCTGGTGTCGTCCACGACGAACGGCTGGCCGGCGGCGAGGCACGCGGAGAGCAGGACGTTCTGGCGGTGGCGGGTCTTCAACATGTCGAGGCTGATCCGGACGTGCGTCTCGAAGAACTTCTCCCTGTAAAAGGTCGTCTTGCCGGAGCCCTGGATGCCGACGAAGAGGACCGCTTCCATGGCCCGATTATGGTTCCCATTCCTGCCACGTCGAGACACACGGAATTGATGCGGATGGATCACGCTCGGAAACCCGCGCCAGTTGTTCAATCTCTCTCGGAGGTGCCACCGTGCGCGTCGCCAAATGGATGACCCCGAAACCCTTCACCTTGAAGCCCACCGAGTCGATCTCCCGGGCGATCGACCTGATGAAGGAGAAGAAGATCCGCCGCGTCCCGATCGTGTCCGACGCGGGCAGGCTCGTCGGGATCGTCTCGGACCGGGACCTGAAGGACGTCTCCCCCTCGAGAGCCACGACCCTCGACATCTGGGAGCTTCACTACGTCCTCGACAAGCTGAAGTTGAAGGAGGTCATGACGAAGAACCCGTGGACCGTGACCCCGGAGATGCCGATCGAGAAGGCGGCCGCCCTGATGCTCGATAAGAAAGTCGAAGGGCTGCCGGTCGTGGACGGGAAGGGCGCTCTCGTGGGCATCCTGACGGAGGGGGACATCTTCCGGGCGCTCGTGTCGTTGACCGGAGTCTCGAAGAAACGAACCCGGGTCAGCCTCCTGGTCCCCGACAGGGCCGGCAGCATCCGCGAGGTCGCCGACATCTGCCGCGGCCAGGGCGGGACGATCTTCTCGATCCTCGGGTCCTACTCGAAGGTGCCCGCCGGCAAGCGGGAGCTCGTCATGCGTGTCGAGTGCCCCTCGCCCGAGACGCTCCAGTCCGAGCTTTCCCGCAAGTTCGGAGAGGTCGCCGTCGAGAGCGACTGAGCCGCCGTTTCCGGTCCTCGCTTGCGCCGGACGCCGCCCGGACCTGCGGCCTCTCCCGCCCGCGCGGAATGATTCAAATGAATCATAGGGCCTATACCGGGCTCCCGAAAGATAGGCCGCACCTTACGGTAACGAAAACTTCGAATTAGGAGGTTCCTCGATGACGACAAGACGACTGTTCACATTGCTCGCGATCGGGGCGCTCTGCGGCCTTCTCGTCCCGGCCGTCCCCGCGCTCGCCCAGGTCAAGACCTTCACGGTGGGCATCCCGCTGCCGCTGACCGGCGCCGAAGCGAAGTTCGGCGAGATGGAAAAGCAGGCCTACGAAATGGCCGTCGAGGAGATCAACGTCAGGGGCGGCGTCAACGGCGTCAAGCTGGCCCTCGACATCCAGGATTCCGGCGGCAAGCCGGAGACCGCCACCGCGATCGTCGAAAAGTTCATCACGATCAACAAGTACCCGATCGTGGTCGGCGAGTACACCAGCCAGTGCAGCTACGCGGTCGCGGGCGTGTGCGAGAAGTACAACGTCCCGTATCTCGTCGTCACCGGCGCGGCCGACAAGATCACCCAGCAGGGCTGGAAGAACGTCTTCCGCCTGAACCCGCCCGCGAGCCTCTACAACCTCGGGGTGTTCTCCTTCTTCGAGCAGGTCGCCAAGCCCAAGACGATCGCGATCCTCTACGAGAACACCGACTTCGGGAACTCGACGTCGAAGGCGATGAAGGACTACTGCGACTCCCACGGCGTCCAGGTCGTCCTCTCCGAGGGCTACCAGGCCGGCGCAGTGGACTTCAAGCCGATCCTCCAGAAGGTCAAGTCCCTGCGGCCGGACATCATCTACATGGTCTCGTACCTGATGGACGCCTCGCTCCTCATGCGGCAGTCCAAGGAGCTCGACATCAACCCGCAGGCCTTCATCGGCGGCGGCGCCGGTCACACCCTGCCGGAATTTCTCCAGAACGCCGCCGAGGCGTCGGAGTACTGCATGTCGGCGACCCTCTGGACCCCGCAGGTCAAGTACCCGGGCGCGAAAGAGTTCTTCGACAACTTCAAGAAGAAGTTCAACAAGGAGGCCGATTACCACGGCGCCGAGGCGTATGCCGCGGCCTACGTCCTGGCCGACACGTTGAAGCGCGCCAAGGCGGCCACGTCGGACGAATTGCGCGCATCGCTGGCGGCGACGGACACGATGACGGCCTTCGGCCCGGTCAAGTTCGTGTCGTGGGGGCAGTTCAGCAACCAGAACAAGATGGACACGCTCGTCCTCCAGGTCGTCAACAAGAAGTACGAGACGGTGTGGCCGGCCGCCGCGTCCTCCGCGAAGTTCGTCTACCCTGTCCCCCGCTGGCGCGAGCGCAAGTAGTTCGCCCGAGCCGGTAGCCGAGGAAGCGCCGCCATGTCTCCCCAGCTCGCCGGCCAGATCGAGCTCCTCGGGCAGGTCCTGATCTCCGGGATCCTGCTCGGGGGGCTCTACGCCTTAATCGGCCTCGGGATGTCGCTGATCATGGGCGTCATGAAGATCATCAACCTCGCGCACGGCGAGTTGATGATGGTCGCGATGTACATGACGTACTGGGCATTCACGCTCTGGCACGTGGACCCGTACGTCTCCCTCCTGATCGTCTGCCCGCTGATGTTCCTGCTCGGCGTGGTGATCCAGAAGTTCCTGATCACGCCGGTCATGGAGGCCGAGTCCATCCTGCCGCAGAACCAGGTGCTCCTGACCGTCGGCATCGGCCTCGTCCTCGCCAACCTCGCGCTCCTCCTCTTCACCGCCAACTACCGCTCGGTCCCGGTCTCCTACGCCTCCAAGACGATCTACTGGGACATCAAGCTCGGCGGCCAGACCATCTCCCTGTCGATCAGCTATCCGTTCCTGACCGCCTTCGCGATCGCGGTGCTGCTGGGGACGGCGCTCTTCCTCTTCCTCGGCAGGACCGACACGGGACGCATGATCCGCGCGACCGCGCAGGACAAGCGGGCCGCGGCGCTGATGGGGATCAACACCCGGAAGATCACCTACATCACCTTCGGGATCGGCGCGGCTCTCGTCGGCGCCGCCGGGGCGCTTCTCGACCCCGTCTACTACCTGTATCCGCAGATCGGCGGCCCCTTCACCAACAAGGCGTTCGTCATCACGATCCTCGGCGGCCTCGGCAACATCCCCGGCGCGGTGCTGGGCGGACTCGTGCTCGGCCTGGCCGAGTCGCTGGGGTCCGTCTACATCAGCCTCGGGTACAAGGACGCCTTCGGGTTCATCATCTTCGTGCTCGTCCTGATCTTCCTGCCGAGGGGACTGCTCGGGAAAGGACGGGCCCAGTGAACCGCAAGACGATCCTCGTGTCCGCCGGGCTCCTCCTCCTGGCGGCCTTCCCGCTGGCCGTCCAGAATCCCTACGTCCTGCACCTGCTCATCATGACCTTCCTCTGGGTCCTGCTGGGGCAGGCCTGGAACCTCCTCGGAGGATTCACCGGGCAGATCTCCTACGGCCACGCCGCGTTCTTCGGAGTCGGCGCCTACACGACCGGGATCCTGGTCAAGTCCGGGCTTTCGCCGGCGACGGCCTGGTCCGGGTTGCTTCTCGGCGGCCTCATGGCCGCGCTGATCGCCTCGGTCATCGGATGGATCTGCTTCCGCCTGCGAGGGCCGTACTTCTCGCTCTCGGTGCTGGCGCTGGCCGAGGTGCTGCGCCTGGTCGCGGTCAACTGGAAGCAGCTCACCAACGGCGCCGAGGGCATCCTCTACATCCCCGCCTTCCGGTCCAAGGCGTACTATTACTGGATCATCCTCGCGATCGCGGCTCTCGCCTTCGTCGTCATCCGGGCCGTCATGCGGTCGAAGTTCGGCTTCTATTTCCTCTCGATCCGCGAGGACCAGGACGCCGCCGAGTCGCTCGGCGTGAACACGACCCGCTACAAGCTGTATTCGCTGCTGATCTCCGCCTTCTTCACGGGAGTCGCCGGCAGCTTCTACATGAACTACCTCGGGTTCATCGATCCCGGGATCGTGTTCTCGATCTCGGACATCTCGATCATGATGATCCTGGTCACGATGCTCGGCGGCGCGGCCACCCTCGCCGGCCCGATCGTCGGCGCCGTCCTCTACATCCTGGTCTCGGAGTTTTTCCGCGTGTGGGTCAAGTCCGGCCACCTGATCTTCTTCGGGATCCTGATCATCTTCATCATCATCTTCTTCCCCTCCGGGATCGTCGGGACGATCTCCCAGTCTCGCGCGGGCCGCAAGCTCCGGGCCTCGGCGGAGCGGAAGGCGGCGGCATGAGCCTGCTCGAGCTCGACAACGTCTCCAAGCGCTTCGGCGGGCTGATGGCCGTCGGCAAGATGACATTCAAAGTGGAGAAGGGGGAGATCCTCGGATTGATCGGACCCAACGGCGCCGGCAAGACGACGATCTTCAACCTCGTCAACGGGTATTACCCGCCGACCACTGGGACGATCACCTTCAAGGGAGGCCGGATCGACGGGCTGAAGCCCCACGTCGTCTGCCACAAGGGGCTCGCGCGGACCTTCCAGGTCGTCAAGCCGCTGGCGCGCCTGACGGTGCTCGAGAACGTCATGGCGTCGGCCTTCTGCCGCACCGACCGCCGCGAGGAGGCTCGCGAGATCGCCCTGGAGGCGACCGCGTTCGCCGAGATGGAGGAGTGGCGCGACCGGCTGGCGGGCGGGCTGCCGCTGGGGATGCGCAAGCGCCTCGAGATGGCGCGGGCGCTGGCGACAAGGCCGGAGCTCCTGCTGCTCGACGAGAACTTCGCCGGCCTCAACCCGGCGGAGGTCGAGAAGACGATCGAGATCGTCAAGAAGATCCACGGGAGCGGCGTGACGATCCTCATCATCGAGCACAACATGCGCGTGATCATGTCGATCTCGCATCGCCTCGTCTGCATCAACTACGGCGAGAAGATCGCCGAGGGCGAGCCTCGCGATGTCGCCGACAACCAGCAGGTCATCGATGCCTATCTGGGAGTCGCGCATGCCTGAGGCGGCGGCGATGCTCGAGGTCAAGAACGTGGACGTCTTCTACGGCGACGTCCAGGTCCTCTGGGACGTCTCCTTCGACGTCAGGAAGGGCGAGATCGTCGCCCTGATCGGCGCCAACGGCTCCGGCAAGACGACGTCGCTCGCCACGGTCTCCGCGCTGCTCAAGCCGCGGACGGGTTCCGTCACGTACGAGGGGCAGCCGATCCACACGCGTGCAGCCTACGACATGGTCACTCTCGGCATCGCCCACGTCCCCGAGGCGCGCCGCCTCTTCCCGGACATGACGGTCAAGGAGAACCTGCTTCTCGGCGCCCTGACTCCCGAGGCGAAGAAATCGCGGCCCGAGATGCTGGAGAAGGTCTTCACAATCTTCCCGAGGTTGAAGGAGCGGCAGAAGCAGCAGGCCGGGACGATGTCGGGCGGAGAGCAGCAGATGGCCGCGATCGCGCGCGGCCTGATGTCCAGGCCCCGCCTGCTGATGCTCGACGAGCCGTCGCTCGGCCTCTCGCCGATCCTCGTCGCCGACATCTTCCGGGTCATCAAGGAAGTCCACGCCGCGGGAGTCACGGTCCTGCTCGTCGAGCAGAACGTCTTCCGCACGCTGGAGGTCGCCGACCGGGCCTACGTTCTCGGCAACGGCCGCATCGTCCTCCAGGGCTCCGGCGCGCAGCTCCTCGCCAACGACCACGTCCGCAAGGCCTACCTCGGCCTATGACGCCGGGGCGTCAGGCCGCCCGACTCCTCAGCCGAACCGCCATTCTCGTCGCGCTCGCGGCCGCCGCGAGCGGCGCCCTCGCGCAACCCGCAACGACCGCCGCCGATCCCTGGGATACCGCGTTCTCGGGCGACACCGAGGGAATCCGGCAGGCCGCCGACAAGATCCCTCCACCCGAGGGAGCCAGCTCCGAGATCCTCCTGAGGGAAAGCTCCTGGGTCCTCGACGCCCAGGGCCGCTCCACCGTCAAGCTCCGGACCGTCGTGCGCTTGTTCTCGTCCGCGGGAGTCGAGGAGTGGAGCCACATCGAGCACCCCTGGGCGCCGTGGCACCAGGACAGGCCGTTCCTGCGCGCCCGCGTCCTGACCTCCGACGGAAAAGTCCACGAGCTCGATCCGCAGACCATCGTCGAGGGGCCGGCGGGCGACGAGTCGCTCGAGCTCTACAGCGACCGGCGGATCGTCCGGGCTCCCCTGCCGGCCCTGGGCAGGGGAGCGATCATCGAGCGGGAGATCGTCGTCCGCGACAGGGAGCCCGCCTTCGACGCCGGCACGACCCACGGGGCTTCCTTGACCGGAGGCGCACCGCTGCGCCGCGTCCGGATCTCCATCGACGCGCCGGCGGCTCTCCCGTTGAACGTCGCCGTGCGCGGAATCTCCGAGAAGGACGTCCGCCGCGGCGAGACGGGAGGAACCGTCCAGATCCGCTACGAGGGCGGGCCCTTCCCCGTTTTCGAAGGGTGGGAGATGGGCATGCCGGACGATGCCCCCTTCTGGCCTTCGCTCTCCTTTTCGACGGCCGCCTCCTGGCAGCGCGTCGCCGAGCGTTACGAGGCCGTCGTGGATTCGAGAATCGCGGCGGGCAACCCCGAGGCCCTTCCCCGGGAAGCCGGCGAGGACCTCTCGCGGCCCGGCCCGGCACTCTCGCGCTTTGTCTCCCGCGTTCAGCAGCGAGTCCGTTACACGGGCGTCGAGTTCGGTGAAGCCGCGATCGTGCCCGCGCCGCCGGAGGAGACCTGGAAGCGCGGATACGGCGACTGCAAGGACAAGGCGTCGCTCCTCGTCGCGCTGCTTCGGAAGGCTGGGGTCTCCGCCCACGTGGCGCTCCTGTCCTCGGGCTCGGGCCCCGACGTCAACCCGGCGCTTCCGGGCCTCGGGGCCTTCGACCACGCCATCGTGGTCATCGACGGGAGGGAGCGGGTCTGGATTGACGCCACCGACGAATACGGCACCCCGGGCCAACTGCCGGAAACCGTACAGGGCCGGCTCGCCCTGATCGCCAGGTCCACCTCACGCGAGCTCGTGCGGATCCCCCGCTCGAAGTCGGAAGACAACGGCCTCGTCGAGACGCGCGAGTTCTTCCTCGCCGAGAACGGTCCGGCCCGCCTCGTCGTGACAACCGAGCCACGGGGCGCGGAAGAGCGGGACCACCGATCGACGTACCACCGCACCCCGCGCAAGGAACTCGAGAAGCATGCGGATACCTACGCCGCCTCGGCGTTTCTCGGCAAGAAGGCCGGAAAGCTCGACTACTCGGATCCGCTCGACTTCTCGAAGCCATTTCGGGTTCGCCTGGAGATCCCGCAAGTCCGCCGGGGGATCTCGGACGAAGACGGAGCGGTCGTCGCCCTGATGCCGGGGGAGTGGGCGAGCGTCTTCCCTCACCCCATCCAGGGGGGCTCGGAGGAAAGGGACGAAGACGGCGGCAAGACGCCCAGGCCGCGACGGCAGGACTACGTCTGGAGGAGCCCGTTCGTCAACGAGTGGCGCTACCGGATCGTCCCGCCCGATGGCTTCGTCTCCGCCGCTCTTCCGGAGTCCGGGACCAGGCCTCTCGGGACGGCCAGCCTCGCGGAGGAGTACCGCGCCGAGAAGGACGGGTCGATCACCGCGACCATTCGGATCCGGAGCGGAAAGACGAGAATCACGCCCGCCGAATTCGGGGAGACGCGCGCCGCCGTCGCCGACCTGGCCCGCCGGGGCGCCCTGATCCTGCGGTTCGAGTCGGTCGGGGCGAGGCACCTCGCGGCCGGCCGCATCAAGGAGGCCCTGGCGGAGTATCGCCGCCTGGCGGCCCTCCATCCCGCGGAAGCGCTGCACCGCGGGCAGATCGCCGGGGCTCTCTTGAAGGCCGGACTCGGCGAAGCGGCGCGCCGCCAGGCGGAAATCGCGACACAAACGGAGAAGAACTCCGCGCAGGCCTACCGCGACCTCGGCTGGGTCCTCCAGCATGACGCGCTCGGCCGGCGTTTCGGAAAAGGGTTCGACCGCGCGGGAGCGGTCGCCGCCTACCGAAAGTCCGTGGAGCTCGAGCCGGACAACGAGCAGGGACGGGCCAACCTCGCGATCCTCCTCGAGCACGACTCCCAGGGAGAGCGTTACGCCGATGCCGCCCAGGTCCGGGAGGCGGTGTCGGTCTACCAGGCGCTTCGCAGGGACTTGAAGACGAAGACCTACGACACGACGCTCTTGATCGCGCTGCTGCGCTCCGGGCAATACGCAGAGGCCCGCAAGCTCGCCCTGGAGCTTCCGTCGGGGGCCGAGCGCGACCAGCTGCTCCTGGCGGCGGTCGCGGCCACCGACGGCCCGGAGGCGGCGCTGCGGGAGGCGAGCCACTTGTCGGTGGACCCCGAGCCGCGCCGCGCCGCGATCGCGGGCGCCGGCGCGCAGCTCTTCCTGCTGAGGTCCTACCAGCCCGCCGCGAGGCTCCTCTCGGAGGCGGCGGCGGGAGCGCCCAAGCCGGGCGCGCTCCTGACGCAGGCGGAGTTGGTCGGCCGGATCCGGAAGCACGAGGAGGTTCCCCTGCCTCCGGAGGATCCCACCTCCGTCGTCCGCCGGCTCTTCCACGTCCTGCTCCTCCGGGGACGTCCCGGCGTCCCGACACTCTCGTCCCTTCTCACCGAAGCCGCCGGCAAGACGTTGGGATTCCGAGACGAGCAGGAGGTTCTGCGCGGCTTCCGAGCGGTCCTGTCCAGGACGGCGCCCGGGGTTCCCCCCGAAGTGCTCCTGGATATGAGCAGCAATTTCCTGACGCTGACCGTGGAAGGCTCCGAGGACGTGGGCTACCGCGTCAAGGCGAACGCGGCGGAGGCTCCGAACAACTACTACCTGTACGTCAAACGCGAGGGGAACGACTATCGGATCCTCTGTTCCGACGACTCGCTCCAACAGCTCGGCGTGGAAGCGCTGTCTCGCGCCGAGGCCGGAGATCTCCCGGCGGCGCGGACGTGGCTCAACTGGGCCGGCGAGAGGCTGCACCAGGGCGGAGGCGAAGACCCGTTGTCGGGGCCGTTGTTCCCGCGTTTCTGGAACAAGACCTCCTCGGCGGACCTCTCGGAGGTCCGCCTCGCGTCGGCGTCCCTGCTCTGCGGCTCGGCGGACGTGGCCTCGCCGGGAGCCGCGATCCTGGCCGAGCCGCCTGACCCCATGAAAGGAAGGATCCCGGAAGCGAACCTCGAGCTGGCTCGATGCGTCTGCGCCGCCGTTCTCAAGAAGCGCGACGAACAGCGGGAGCACGCGGGGCGGCTTCTCGAGCTCTACCCGGATTCCGAGCGGGCATTCCTGCTCGCCGAGAGCGCGCTCGTGCGCCCCGAGGATCTCGCCGAGGCGGAACGGCTCGCCAACGAACGCCTGAAGCGGCTGCCCGACGATCCGGTGGCCTTCCAGGCGCTGGCCGCCATCGGCCTCCGGCGCGAGGACTACAAGGGCGTCGAGAACGCGTACCTTTCGTTGATCGCGAAAGGGAAAGCAACTCCCGGCGATTACAACAATCTCGCCTGGAATTCCCTGTTCCGGGAAGGCGCCAGCGAGAAGGCGATCGAGTACGCCCGGCGTTCCGTCGGCTCCGGCGAGCGGCGCAGCGCGGCGGCGTTACACACGCTGGCGACGCTGTACGCGGAGCTGGGCCGTTCGGTCCAGGCGCGTGAGACGCTGCTCGAGTCGCTCGAAACTCAGGGCCGCGAAGAGCCCGAGTCTCATGACTGGTATGTCCTGGGACGCCTCGCCGAGAGCTACGGGGAGATGGAGACCGCGCGCGCCGATTACGAGCGGGTGACTCCGCCCGACGACGGCTCGCCGATCGGCGGTTCGGCGTACCTCCTGGCGAAGAAGCGGCTCGAGACGCTGCCGAAGAATTGACCCCGCCCGGTTATCGGGGGCGAGCTTCGAGCCAGCGCCAGGCGGACTCGAGGATCATGCGCAGGTCCTGGAGCTGCGGGCGCCAGTCGAGCTCGCGGCGGATCCGGTCGGAAGCCGCCACGAGCACGGCCGGGTCTCCCGCGCGCCGCGGGCCCATCCGGACGCGGATCGGACGCCCGGTCAGCGCGCGAGCAGCCCCGACGACCTCGGTGACGCTGTAGCCGTTCCCGCCGCAGCCGAGGTTGTAGGCCGGAGCGACGGCGCGGTCCTGCGAGAGGGCGTCGAGCGCCGCCACGTGCGCGCGCGCGAGGTCGAGCACGTGGATGTAGTCGCGGACACAGGTGCCGTCGGGAGTCGCGTAGTCGTCGCCGAAGACCGTGACCTCGCCGCCCGAGCGGGCCGCATCGAGCACGATCGGAATCAGGTGCGTCTCCGGGTCGTGGCGCTCGCCGCACCGCTCGGTCGCGCCGGCGGCGTTGAAGTAGCGCAGGCTCACGTGCCGCAGTCCGTAGGCCCGCGCGTACCACGGGAACGCGCGCTCGAGCGCCAGCTTCGTCTCTCCATAGGGATTCGTCGGGATCGTCGGGTCGGACTCCTCGATCGGCTGCTTCGCGGGCTCGCCGTACACGGCGGCCGTGGAGGAGAAGACGAGGTCCCGGACCGCGAGAACCCTCATGGCCGAGAGGAGCTGGAGCCCCGCCTCGACGTTGTTGCGGTAGTAGCGATCCGGCTGCGCGACCGACTCCCCCACGAGAGACGACGCGGCCATGTGGACGACGGCCTCGATCCGGCGGGAAGAAAGGGTCCTTCGCAGGGTCTCTCCGTCGAGAAGATCTCCCTTCACGAGCTCCCCCGCGCCGGCGACGGAGTCCGCGTGGCCCTTGGAGAGGTTGTCGTAGATGACGACGTCGTGGCCCCGCGCCGCGAGCTCCCAGGCGATCACGGCGCCGATGTAGCCGGCGCCGCCCGTGACCATCACGCGCATCGCCGACCGCTTCTCGTCAACGCCCGCGGACGGCGGAGATCCGCCAGATCCGGTCTCCCCCGTCGTCGGTGACGAGGAGCGATCCGTCCGCGGCGACCGCGACGCCGACGGGGCGACCCCATACGTTTCCGTCCGGCGTCAGGAAGCCGGTCAGGAAGTCTTCGTACTCGCCCGTCGGGACGCCGTCCTTCACGGGAACCCGGATCAGCTTGTAGCCGGTGCGCTTCTGCCGGTTCCAGGACCCGTGCTGCGCCGCGAAGGCGTCGCCGGAATACTCCGGCGGAAACTGGCTCCCCGTGTAGAAGGCCATCTCGAGCGACGCGGAGTGCGACTGGATCAGCACGTCCGGAACGATCACCTTGCTCCGCATCTCAGGATGGGCCCCCGGGTGCCGCGGGTCCTGCGTCGTGCCGAGGTAGAACCAGGGCCAGCCGTAGAAGCCGCCCTCCTTCACCCGCGTCACGTAGTCGGGAACGAGGTCGTCGCCCAGCCCGTCGCGCTCGTTGACAGACGCCCACAGCTCGCCGCTCTTGGGATGGATGGCGATGCCCACCGCGTTGCGGATTCCGGAGGCATAGATGCGCATCCCGGTGCCGTCCGGGTTGTACTCGAGGATGCAGGCGCGCCGCTCCTCGTTGGTGCTCGGGTTCTCCCGGACGTTGGAGCGCGAGCCGACCGAGACGAACATCTTCTTGCCGTCGGGAGTGAAGGCGATGTCGCGGGTCCAATGCCCCCCGCCGCCGAGCATCCCGGCGCCCGAGGGAATGTCGGGGACGATGACTTCCTTGCGGCCGCCCGCCTTGAGGTCGCCGCTCTTGTAGGCGAAGCGGACGACCGCGCCGGTCTCGCCGACGTAAACGTATCTCGGGTCCGGTCCCGGCGGATAGAACGCGATCCCGAACGGACGGTCGAGGCCGGAGGCGAAGACCTCGTTGACGGCCGGCTTCGCCGCGCCCTCCGCGAACCGGAGCACCCGGATCCTCCCCGGCTGACTCTCGGCGAGAAAGACGTCGCCATTGGGCGCCGCGCGGATCAAGCGCGGGTTGTCGAGCCCGCCGAGGAACTCCTCCACTTCAAACCCCGCCGGGACCTTCGGCATCGCCCCCTCGGGGCGTTTGACGACGCGGGGTTGGTTGTTGACCGACTTCGTTTCGAAGGGCGCCGGCAGGTCCGCGACGGTGATCTTCCGCCGGACGCCCGGCGCATCGGTCGTCCAGTCGCCGAGGGCGCCCTGCCCGGTCAGCACGCGCTCGCCCTGTGGCGGGCCCTCGGCGAGGAGAACGCCGGCGGCGGCGATGGTGATGGCGAGGATCGAACCGCGGTGACGCGTCATGGCTCGTTTCTTCTTGCAAGTTTCTCACCGAAATGCGGTAAGACTGCCTCGTGAAGAAGACGCCGGCGGACTTCAGGGCGGTTTCGCGGGAGCTCCGCAAGTTCGCCCTCTCGTTCCCCGAGGCGACCGAGGATTTCCCGTGGGGAGAGCGGGTAGCGAAGGTCAAAGGAAAGGTCTTCGTGTTTCTAGGATGCGATCCCGCGCGCGGAGGCCCGATCGGCCTCTCCGTCAAGCTGCCGGAATCGGGCGCCGAGGCGCTCGACCTTCCCTTCACGAAGCCGACCGGTTACGGCCTGGGAAAATCCGGATGGGTCAGCGCGAGCTTCGAGCCGGGCGAAAAGCCGCCCGTCGAGATCCTGAAATCCTGGATCCGCGAAAGCTACCGGGCCGTCGCGCCGAAGAAGCTCGCCGCGAAGCTCGGCAATTCCCAATAAGGCGCGGCCTCCCTACTTCGCGGCCGCCGGCGCGGCCGGCTTCGGAAGCTCCGCCGCCAGCGTGTCGAACTCCTTCGAGACGTCGGCGAGCTCGCGACGCAGCGCCTCGACCCGGGCGACCTGGTAGGCCGCGGGCTTCCCCTCCCAGCGCATCAGGGCGCCGTACACGTCGTCCAAGTGCTCGCGGATCCGCTCCTCTCCGGTGATCGCGCCGCCTTCCTTCGTCGCGACGATCTTCTTCTTGATCTCGTCGAGCTTCGACAGCGCCTCCGCGGCGGCCTTGCCCTGCGCGTCTCCCGCCGGCGCGGCCTTGACTCGCTGCGCCGCGGCGCCTCGGGCCTGCTCGATCCGATCCACGAGCGCGCTCATCTCGCCGAAGAGCGCGTGCGCCTTCATGACCGCGTCGAACTGCGCCTTCCTCTCGGCAGGTCCGTAGGGCGCGCGCCGGTCGATCCCGATCTCGAGCTTCGTCTCGACCGCCTGGCCGCCCTTGGTCAGCCGGACCGTGTAGGTCCCGGGGAGGACACGCGGCCCCTGGGACGACCCGAAGGCCAGCGTCGCGGCGCGCGGCACCCGCGGCGGCTTGACCCGCATCGGCCAGTACACGCGGTTGATGCCCCGCCTCTTCGACGCCGTGATCGTGTCCACGAGCTTCCCCTCGGAGTCGAGGATCTCGAGCTTGATCGGCCCGAAGAGGTGGCGGCTCCGCTGGTAGTAGGTGATGACGGCTCCCGCCGGCGGGTTCTGCCCGACGAAGCTCGCGTCGCCTTCCGCCCATCCTCCCTGCGCCGGCATCCGCTGCTCGATCGGCCGGCCGGCGAGGAACGCGGCGTCGCGCGCCAGGATCTCGTCGGTCACCGCGCGCAGGGGCGTCAGGTCGTCCACGATCCAGATCCCCCGCCCGTGCGTCGCGAGGATGAGGTCGTGATCGCGCGGGTGGACCTGGATTTCGCGCACGGCCACGCTCGGGAAATCCCCTCCCTTGAACTCCGCCCAGCGAGTCCCGCCGTCGGGAGAAATCCAGAGGCCGAGCTCGGTCCCGACGAAGAGGAGCGACGGCTTGACGGTGTCCTCCTTGACGCAGTGCGCGTATCCCCGAACGCCCTGCTCCGGCGCCACGATCCGCTTCCACGTCTTCCCGTAATCCGGAGTGCGGTAGACCCAGGGAGTCATGTCGCCGAAGGTGTGGCGGTCGAAGGCCGCGTAGGCGACAGCCGGGTCGAACCGGCTCGCCTCGACCCACGAGACCCAGGACGCCTTCGGCAACCCGGGGACGTTTCCGGCGACGTTCGTCCACGTCTTTCCGCCGTCTCGCGTGACCTGCAGGTTGCCGTCGTCGGTTCCCGCCCAGATGAGGTTGGCGTCCTTCGGCGATTCGGAGATCGCGTAGATCGTCGTGTGCTCCTCGGCCGAGGAGTTGTCCACGGTCACGCCGCCGGACTGTTCCTGCTTCTGCTTCTCCGGGTCGTTGGTCGAGAGATCCGGCGAGATGCGCTCCCACGTGTCCCCCTGGTCGCGCGAGCGGAAGAGGAACTGGCTGCCGAGGTAGATCGTCCCCTTCTGGGTCGGAGAAGCGTGGATCGGCGTGTTCCAGTTGAAGCGCAGTTTCTCCTTGTAGTCGGCCTTGGGCTGGATGTCGCGCGACGCGTGCGTGCGCATGTTGACGCGTCCGACGTTCCCGCCCTGCGCCTCGGCATAGACGGCGTCGGCGTCGGTCGCGTCGGGGACCGTCCAGAATCCGTCGCCCCCGTAGAGGTTGTCCCAGCGAGCGTTGGTGATCCCGCCTGGATACGAGGAGTCGCCGACCCAGGAGCTGTTGTCCTGGAGGCCGCCGTAGACCTGATAGGGATCCCGCATGTCCACGGCCACGTGGTAGAACTGCGAGACCGGCAGGTTGTTGCCCTTCCACCACCGGCTCCCGCCGTCGTAGGAGAGCCAGAACCCTCCGTCGTCTCCGCCGAGGACGTGCCTGGTGTTGTCGGGATCGATCCAGACGTCGTGCCAGTCGCCGTGTGAGCCGCCGCTAGAGCCGGAGAAGGCGCGCCCGCCGTCTTCGCTCACGGTCAGGTTCAGGCCCGGCTTGAAGAGCCGGTCGGCGTTCGTGGGGTCCACGATCAGCCTTCCGAAATAGAACGGGCGCCAGACCATCCCCTGGCTCTTGTCGCGCGCCTGCCAGGTCTTTCCGCCGTCGGCCGAGCGGTAGAGCGCGGAGTCCTTGCACTCGACGAGCGCGTAGACGATCTTCGGATCCGACGGCGCGACGGCGACCTCGACTCGGCCCCATGGTCTTGCCGGCAGCCCGGCTTCCTTCGCCGCGGCCACGTCGCTCCAGGTCTTGCCGCCGTCCTCGGTCCTCATCAGCGCGCTGGCGCTCGGAGCGTCGGGCCCGTCGCCGCCGGAGCGGAAAGTCCATCCCTTCCGGCGGAAATCCCAGAGGCTCGCAAAGAGGACCTCCGGGTTCTTCGGATCCATCGAGAGCGACGCGCAGCCGGTCGAGAGGTTGGGCCCTTTCAGAGCGAGCGTCCACGTCTTTCCGCCGTCCGTCGTCTTGTACACGCCGCGCTCGGCGCCGTCGCTCCAGAGCTTCCCGGGGACGCACGCGTACACGGTGTCGCTCGAAGACGGATGGACGAGGATCCGGACGATGTGCTCCGAGTCCTTCAGTCCCATGTTTTTCCAAGTCTCGCCGCCGTCGGTAGACTTGTAGATCCCGTCGCCGACGGAGACCGAGTTGCGCATCCAGGACTCTCCCGTGCCGACCCAGACCGTCTTCGGGTTGGCGGGATCGATGGTGATCGCCCCGATGGATTGCGCGGACTCCTTGTCGAAGACCGGCTTGAATGTCGTGCCGCCGTCAGAGGACTTCCAGACGCCGCCGGAGGCCGCGCCGACGAAGACGGTGGTCTTGCCTCCCTCGTTTCGGGCCGCGACGGCGGCGATGCGCCCGCTCATCGTGGCCGATCCGATGTTGCGCGCGTTCAACCCCGAGATCACGCCGGAGTCGAACCCCGGGGCGCGCCCGGCCGGGGGAGCGGGAGCGGCTGCCGCCGCGGCGGCCTGCGCCGCTCCGGACGGAGGAAGGATCGTCCTGCCGACGGGTGTGCCCGCGGGGGGGAACTTGAAGACCGCGTCGTCCACGTCCACGTTGACCTCGGTGCGTTCGATGGTGATCCGGCTTCCGCGCGGGCGGCCCGGGCGCCCCGAGTCGATCGAGAACGGGAGCCACACGCCGGCGACCTGCTCGTAAGAGCCGAGATCCGTCTCGGTGATCTCCTCGGCCCCGCGGACCCTGCTGACGTTGGTCTCCTTGATCTCGAGGAAGTAGTCCGGGTCGAGGTACTGGTACTGGATGTCTCCGTCCTTCAGGCTGACGCGCACCTTGTGAGCCGGCGTACCGTCCACGTCTTCCGTTCCCAGGTACTCGACCTTGTGTCCCTTTTCCTTCCAGTGCAGGAGAGCTCCCTCGAAGTCCGCCTGCTGGGCGACCGCCTTGAGGTTCTCCGCCGGCGTTTTCTGGGGATCGCGGCGGCCCTGGAACGGCTGGACGCTCCAGCCTTCCGAGCCGTCGTAGGCCTGGACTGCCGTCAGTCCCTGCAGCGTGGTCTCGGTGCGGATCATCCCCGGCCGCTTGAGAACCATGGCGAAAGCCGCCTCGATGTTGCCTCCCGCGAAGACGACCTTTCCCGTGACCCGCATCGAATGGATCGCGGCGATCTTCGCGGCGCCGCCCCTCGCCTCGATGGATTTCGCGACGATCTCATCCACCGTCATCGCCTTCGCCGGCTGTGCCGGCATCGCGAACAGAGCCGCTGCCAGAAGAACTGCAAAGTTCATTTCGCTCTCTCCTGAATTGGGACGGCAATCATAGTTGACAGAGGTAGCGCGCGCGCCCCCCTGTCATTCCGAGCGAGCCCGAAGGGCAGCGAGGAACCTACTCGACCGAGCCGCGCGGCAAGATGTCGGTAAAACGGCTGATCCACCAAGGTTCCTCCGCGCTTCGCTTGCTCGAATGACAGGGCGTGGCACGTCAGGGCTTGTCCACCGGGATCCATCTCTGGAACCACTCCAGGTTCCTCTTCATGGACTCCCGCTCCAGCATGGGCTGGTAGTAGAGGTGGGAGCTGTTCGGATAGATGTCGAACTCCACCGTCTTGCCCAGAGCCTTGAGCGCCCGGTAGAACTTCCACGCGTTGGCGATCGGCACGCGGAGGTCCCGCTCTCCGTGCTGGATCAGGAGCGGCGTCGTAACGTTCCCCGCGAAATTCAGCGGCGAGTGCGCGAAGTAGGACTCCCGCGCCTCCCACGGCCGCTTGAAGTACTCCGCCATGACCTCGCCGCCGTCGGAGAGGTAGTACTGGTCCGCGAGGTCCGCGACCGACGCCGACGACGAGGCCGCCTTGAAGCGGTTCGTCTGCGTGATCGCCCAGTTCGTCATGTAGCCGCCGTAGGAGGCGCCCATGATGCCCAGACGATTCGGATCCGCGATCCCCTTCGCGATGGAGTCGTCCACTCCCGCCAGGATGTCGCTGTAATCGCCTTCGCCCCAGGAATTGACGATCATCCGCTGGCCCTTCTCGCCGTAACCGCCGCCGCCGCGCGGCATCGGAAACAGGACCGCGTATCCGGCGCCCGCCATCGCCTCGGTGCTGTAGGGATCCACCTGCCCGACGGTCTGCATGAACTGCGGGAAGAGGCCGAACGTCACTCCTCCGCCCGGTCCGCCGTGGCAATAGACGAGAAGAGGTAGCCTGCGCCCCGGAGTCCAGCCGGAGGGTGTGAGGAGCAATCCCCAGATCTCCATCCCGTCGAAGGAGCGCCAGCTCACGACGCTGAGCTTTCCCAGGTCCAGCGCCGCGAGCTCGGGATTGACGTCCGTGAGCTTCCTCGGAGCGCCCTTCGCAAGGTCGAGAACGAACACGTCTCCCATGCCGCGGCCTTCCACCGAGCGAAACGCCAGCCGCGATCCGTCCCGCGACAGCGACAGGCTGTACGCGAGAACCGCACCGGGAATCCGCTCGGCCTTTCCCGTGTCGGCAGAGACGCGGACGATCGCCTGGTCGAACATGTGCTCGGCCTTCGCGAACGTTCCGTCGTTGGCGAGGGTGAAGAGCGACTTCCCGTCCCGCGCCCAGATGAGCTCGGTGATCCAGGCGTCGTCCATCCCGTAGACGCGGGTCGCGGCGTCTCCGCGCGCCGCCACGACCGCGAGGCTCCGGGGCGCCATGATCTCCGAGCGGCCGTTGGAGGAGACGAACGCGATCCGGCTCCCGTCCGGCGAGAACTGCGGGGAGCTGTTCATTCCCGGCCGGTCCACGATCGCGCGCGGCGCGCCGCCCTCGACGGCAACGGCGTAGATGCGCGTGGAGTACTGCGCCATGAACCCGGTCGCGGGCGCCGCGGCATACGCGATCTCCTTCCCGTCCGGGGACCAGGAGATCCCTTCCACGTACTGCCCCGGCGGCGAGAGAGTCCTCGAGGCGCCTCCGATGACCTGGATGCAAAGCCGCCTCGCGGGTTCGGGCGCGTCCACGTGGATCACGAACGACCGGTCTTTGCGCCTCCTCTGCTCTTCCTCGGAGGGCGGATCCACGGTGACGTACGCGAGGCTCTTCCCGTCGGGGGACCACTCGTACCCGAACGCCCCTTCCGGCGCCGACGTGATCGCCTTCGCCTCGCCGCCCGCCACCGGCGCGGCAAAGACCTGCGGCTTGTCCGCCGCGACGCCGACGAAGGAGACGCTCGCGCCGTCCGGAGCCCAGCGCAGGCGCGGAACCGGCAGGTTCCTCCCGAAGATTTTCGCGCCCTCCGCGATCCGCCGAGGGGCGCCGCCCCGCGCGGAGACGACCCAGATCGCCGGCTCGTGGGCGTTGCGCTCGAGCGACGGCGTCGAGACGGCGTACGCGATGCTCTCCCCGTCCGGCGAGATCCGAACGTCCAGGATGGACCGGGCTTTCATCAGGTCGTCCACCGTGACCTTCGCCCCGGACGCCGCCGCGGAAACGAGCAGCGCCAGGGCGACACCCATCGCGGAGCGCTTCTTCATTTGGACCTCCGAAAACGGCCACAGCGTAACCCTTTGGGAA
>DATFWF010000053.1:0-8301 GCA_035259605.1 Thermoanaerobaculia bacterium | reverse complement strand
GCGACTCCCGCTTCGTCCCGTACGTGGACATCCCTCTCCAGCACGTGTCGCGGCCGATCCTCTCGAAGATGAGGAGAGGGGGAGACGCCGCGTCCTACCTCGCGATGATCGAGAGGATGCGCGAGAAGGTGCCCTCGATCGCGATCCGCACGACCTTCATCGTCGGGTTTCCCGGAGAGGGCGAGGCCGAGTTCCGGGAGCTCTGCGAGTTCATTCGCTGTGCCGAGTTCGACAACCTCGGGGCTTTCACGTACTCGCCCGAGCCCGGATCCGCCTCCGAGCCTCTGGGCGATCCGGTACCGGCCGTGGAGAAGGAGACGCGTAAGGCCTTCCTTCTCTCCCTCCAGCAGCCGATCGCCCGGAAGAAGAACCGGGCGCTCGTCGGCCGCGAGGTCGAGGCGATCGTCGAAGGGCCATGCGAGGAGACCGAGCACCTCCTCGAAGGGCGCGTCCGGTCGCAGGCCCCCGAGATCGACGGGCGGCTTCTGATCAACGACACGGCCGGCCGGGATGTCGCGCCCGGAGAGATCGTCCGGGTCCGCGTGGCCGAGGCCCACGAGTACGACCTGGTCGGAGGGCTCGTCTCCTGACTCGCGCCTCGGGTCCGGCCTGATGCGAGTAGTTCGGGATCCCCTGCGGGCGCCCGACCTCCCGCGCGGAGGCGTGGTGACGATCGGGAACTTCGACGGCGTCCACCTCGGTCACCGGAGGATCCTGGGGACGGTCGCCGCCCGGGCACGCGAGGTCTCGAGGCCCTCCGTCGCGATCACCTTCGAGCCGCATCCGCTGGCGGTCCTCCGCCCCGACCACGCTCCCCGCCGGATCCAGACCCTCCGGCAGAAGGAAGAGGCGGTCGAGGCAATGGGCATCGAGAACCTCCTCGTGATTCCGTTCACCCGGGACTTCTCCCTGACCGAGCCGGAGGACTTCGTCCGCGACTTCCTGGTCGAGCGCCTCGGAGCCTCGGAGCTCTATCTCGGCCAGCATTTCGCGTTCGGACGCGGCAAGCGGGGCGACCTGGCGTTGCTCAAGCGCATGGGCCCGGAGAGCGGCTTCACCGCCGAAGGGGTCGAGGAAGTCTTCGCCGGCGGCGAGCCGATCTCCTCGACCCGGATCCGCAACGCGCTCGAGCGTGGCGACGTCGCGGGCGCCAACGCGATGCTCGGCCGCGAGTACGAGCTCGACGGGATCGTCTCCAAAGGCGAGAGGGTCGGCCACAAGATCGGCTACCCGACGATCAACCTCGCTCCCGAGAACGATTTTCACCCGGCCCTCGGCGTGTACGTGACCCGGATCGACATCCCTTCCTTCGGCCGGCGATTCGGCTCGGTGACCAACATCGGCAGCCGTCCGACCCTCTACGAGGACACGAAGACCGTCATCGAGACTTACGTGTTCGACTTCGCCGCGAACGTCTACGGCGAGAAGGTGCGGCTCTTCTTCCTGGACCGCCTGCGCGAGGAGCGCAAGTTCCCGTCGCTCGAAGCCCTGACCGGGCAGATCGGCCGGGACATCGAGCAGGCCCGCGATTTCCTGGCCCGCCCGAAGAAGCCGGAGAGGCGCTAGGCCGGCCTGCGGAAGGCCCGGCGATAGCCGGCGATGACCAGCAGCGCCGCGCCGAAGGTCCCGACGATCGTGGCGCCCGTCGGAAGGTCCCAGAGGTAGGAAAGGTAGACGCCGAGCGCCGACACGACGACGCCCATCGTCCAGCCGATCGCGAGCCTCGGGCCCAGCCTCTCGGCGAAGAGCATCGCCGTCACCGACGGCACGATCAGGAAGCAGAAGACCAGGAGCACCCCGGCGATCGCGACCGAGGAAGTCACCACGAAGCCGAAGGACATGTAGAAGAGGAAGTCCCAGAAGCGGATGTTGATCCCTTCGCGTTCGGCCTCCGGCTCGTTCATCGAAATCATGAGGAAGCGCCGTCGGAAGATGTAGTGAAAGAGGCCGACGAGCGAATAGAGCACCGCGGTCTTGAAGAGCTCGGGCCAGGTGACCGAGAGGATGTTGCCGACCAGCATCTCCTTCAAGTGCTCGGTCTCCTGCGTCGCCTTCGACATCACCAGGATCGCGACGGCAGCCGAGACCGCGTAGACGATCCCGATGATCGCCTCCTGCGGGATCCGGGTCTTCCGGTGCACGCGCGACATCGCGAAGATCGCGGCGCCGAGGAACGTGAACCCCAGCGAGAAGAGATACGCCGTCGTCGAGTGGAGGTCGTAGCCCGCGAGGTACGCGACGGTCGTGCCGAGCGCGGCGATCTGGGCGAGCGAGAGGTCTACGAAGATGACCCCGCGCTCGACCACGTGCACACCGAGGTAGGCGTGGATCCCCGTGAGGATCAGGCTGGCGACGAAGGCCGGAAACAGGATCTGAAAGATGCTCACGATTTCCCTTTCAGCGCGTTGACCAGCGCGTCAATGTCGCGGTCGAAGAGGGAGAAATAGTCCTTGATTTCCGGGACCCCGCCGACGGACGGGTAGAGCGTGACGACCGCCGCGCCGGTCTGGCCGGCGATGTACTTCGGGGTCTTCAGGTCGAAGTACGGCTCGACGAGCACGGCGGGGATCTTCTGCTCCTTGATCAGGTTGATGATCTCCAGCGTGTGCGAAGGGGTCGGAGGGATGCCCGGCTTGGGCTCGACGTGGCCGGCGATCGCGAGCTTGAAGTGCTTGGCGAAGTTGGGCCAGGAGTCGTGGAAGGTGATGACCTTCGCCCCGGCGTAGGGCGCCATCTTTCCCGTCCACTCCTTCTCCTTCTCCGCGAGCTTCGCTTCGAAGGCGGCGAGACCCTTCTGGTACGCGTCGCGGCCCGCGGGATCGAGCTCGGAGAGCTTCGCGGCGATGGCGCGGGCGATGATCCGGCCGTTGTCGGGGTCGGTCCAGTAGTGCGGGTTCCCGTACGGGTGCACGTCCCCCATCGCGCGGGTCACCTGGGTCGTGGGCCGCTGGAGGATGTCGCAGCCGACCGACGCGTCGAGGTATCCGGGGCTTCCCGGGTGGATCTTGCCGTTGCGGCTCTGATCGATCAGCGGCGGCAGGTACCCGATCTCCAGCTCCAGCCCCGCGACGATCAGCAGGTCCGCGTTGGAGAGCTTCAGGATGAACGACGGTTTGGCGTCCACGAAATGCGGGTCCTGGTAGCCGCGGGCGAGCGCGAACGTCTCGACCCGGTCGCCGCCGACCGCGTCGGCGATCGAGGCGAAGTCCTGGAGGCTCGAGACGACCTTGACCTTCGCCCACGCGGGCGCCGCCGCGAGGAGGGCGGCGAGAACGAATGCGAATCTCTTCATGACGGCAGCTCCTTTAGAACGGGTGCGCGCCGTGCGCGCCGATGGCGAATTGAAGCTGGAACAAACCCTCGTTGGCGGTGATCCCGCCGGCGTACTTCCGCTGGCGGAATTCTCCGCGCAGCTGGGAGAACTCGCTCGGCCAGAAAGTCAACGTCGCGACCCATCCGCGGTCGCGCGCGTTCTGGTCGTCGGCGTGATCGGAGAACTCGTAGCGGGCGCCGGTGAACCACCGCTTGGCGAGCTGGTAGTCGCCGGACACGAAGAAGCCGCGCGCGGTCTGCTTTCCGTCGAGCTGCTCGCGCCGGCTCCGGTACAGCTCGCTTCTCAGGATGAAGGACCGGTACGGCCTGCCCTGGAGAGGCTTCCACCGGTAGACCAGGTGGATGTTCTCGAGCGTCGTGTGGGCGTCCTCGGCCGTCCCGTTGGAGCCTCGACCCCACGTCGCTCCCAGCTCGACGTTGTGGTCGTCGCCGAAGTCGCGGTACGCGCGGTACTGGCCGAGGTAGCTCAGGTCGCCCCGCGAGGGAGCGTCGAAGAGCCCGTCGGTTTTCCCGCGGAAGACCTGGCCGATCAGCTCCGAGAACGTGTCTCCGGGGAGCGGGAGGATCTTGGATAAGGAGACGCCGGCGTCGTTCCAGCCGTCCTCGCCTCCGAGCAGGTTCTGCATCGGGAGAGGGACGTCGGCCCATGGCAGCACGTGGGCATGCAGCGTGTTGATCTTGCCGAACTGCGCCTTGAACTTTCCGACCTTGAGCAGCAGCCCCGCCGGCAGGTGGGTGAAGGTGATGAAGCCTTCTTCGAGCTCGATCCCGTCGTTGGACAGCGAGATGAAGAAGTCCGCGCGCGCGTAGGGATCCACGACCGCCTGCAGGGAGATCTCCGATTCGTGAACCTCGAGGGACGGCCGGTTCTCGACGGGGTTGTGTCCGGCGACGCCGATGAAGTTGCCGATCACGGAGATCGACGGGTTGAAGTAGTTCGATGTCTGGCTCGGCGCTCCCCCCGACGGAGGCGGCGCGGGCTCGGCGGGCGGCGGGGGAGCGGGGACCGCCGTTGGAACAGGCGTGGGCTGCGCGGGAGGCGGCGTCGCCTCCTGGGCGCGCAGGGCTCCGCCACAGAGCGCGAGCGCGCCCAGCAGGAGCCCGAGGGTTTTCCGGTTCATCCAATCTCCTCCTTCCGGCTGGAAAGCCGGCGGCGTCGGCGCTCCCGACGGGGAGCGCCCGGGCACTTAGCCCCGGGCCGGAGGAGCGCGGCCCTCGCGCGGTTTCGCTTCGAGGCGCGCGATGGGCACGGGGGCGGCGGAGACCGCCGCCGGGGAGGCAGGACGGGGCGCGAAGACAACCGCGTTCAACCGCGGCAGGGGAATTGCGCGATGGGCGAGGCAGGCAAGGCAGGCGTGGGGCGCCGCTTCGGCGCTCGCCGGGGTCGAGGCCCACTCCGGATGCTCCGGCGGGCAGCCGGCGGCTTCCGGCTCCGGGTGCAACCCGAAGGAGCCGACGACGGACAGGATCCCGGCGGCGAGCGCCGCGGCGCGCCCGAACCGCGTGATCCTCGACGTGCGAATCATCCTCACGGCGAACCTGCCGGGACGGAATTGTATTCCGAAGAGGCCCCTCACCCCGTCCTCTTCGCGGGTAGAGGGGGGAAAGCACTGCGTACAATGGCTCGATGTCGGACGCTTCGGTCTCCCCGGCCACCGAGATTCCCGGGCTGGCCGCCCAGGAACGGCTCCGGCGGAGGATGTTCTGGCTCCTCGGGCTGACCTTCGTGCACGTGGTCGGCGAGGGGGGCCTCGCGCTCTACGAGGCGATCCGGACGGGGAGCCTGGCGCTCCTCGCGTTCGGAGTCGAAAGCGTCATCGAGGGAGGCGCCGCGGTTCTTGCCGCCCGCCACCTCCATCACCTCGCCGACGAGGAGGAAGACCACGAGAGGCGCGACCAGATGCTCGCCCGCTGGATCGGCGTCTCGTTCCTGCTGCTCGCGACCTACACGCTCGTCCGCGGGGTCCTGGAGATCGCCGGCGGCGAGGCGCACCAGGAGAAGAGCCTCATCGGCCTCTTCCTGACGATCTTCGCGTCCTTCGGGATGCCCTTCATCGGGTACTTCAAGTGGAAGACGGGGCGGCAGCTGGGGAGCAAGGGCCTCGCGGCCGAGGCGAAGGAATCCATCGCCTGCTCGTTCGACTCCTGGACGACCCTTGTCGCGATGGCCGGCGGCCTTCTCGGGGCTCCCGGCTGGCTCGACCCGGCGATGTCCCTCCTGATGGTCCCCTGGTTCCTACGAGAGGGTCTCGCCCACGCCCGGGGGAAGGTCCACGCCCATTGAGGGCCTGGTGATTGCGGACTTGTACCGGACGGAACTCCTTCAGCGCCCTGATCAGAAATCACCAGGCACAAATCACAAATTGCGGCTAATATGGGTGAATCTCCTGACGCTAACCCAGCATATATACCGGAGTGGAGGTCTCTAGAGACATGGCTGACAACCCGAACGTACAAGCGGTTTCGGACGCGAGCTTCGAGGGCGACATCTTGAAGAGCGACAAGCCCGTCCTGGTCGATTTCTGGGCCCCCTGGTGCGGCCCGTGCCGGTCCGTGGCCCCGATCGTGGACGACCTCGCGACGCAGTATTCCGGGAAGATCAAGGTCGCCAAGATCAACGTGGACGAGTCCTCGATGGTCGCGATGAAGTACATGGTCACTTCGATTCCCACCTTCATCCTGTTCAAGAACGGCGAGGTCGCCGACCGCGTGCTGGGCGCGATGCCCCGCAGCGAATTCGTCAAGTTCATCGACCGCAATCTGTAACCGGAGACGGCGGGCAGTCAGACGGCGGGGGCGAAAGCTCCCGCCTTCCTGTTTTCTGGGGGCGTTGCTGCCTGAACGTTCCCTTTCGTGAAACCACTCGGTCCCGCGGGCATCATAAAATCGACAAGGTGGATCGCTACCTGGTTCTGTTCGCGCGGGAGCCGGCGCGCCAGGCGCGCGACAAGGGACTTTCGCCCGGAGCGGCCCGGGATCTCTTCCTCGGGTTTGCCCGCGGATGGGCGGACGCGGCTCGACTCTCCCGCGCTCGGCTCGTGATTGCGACTCCCCCCGAGGACCGGCCCGCCTGGGAGCGGGCCCTGGATGGAGCGTGCCAACCCATCTGGATCTTCCAGAGAGGCCGCTGCCTGGGTGTCCGCCTCGAGGACTCCGCCCGGCAGGCAACAGCCCTCGGAGGTCACGCCGTGCTTGTCGGGGGAGACGTGCCTCCGTCCGCCGCGGCGCTTCTCGAAGCCTTCGAGGGTCTCGAAGGGGGCGCGGAGGCCAGCGTGTCCCCCGCACCCGACGGCGGCGTTTCCCTCGTGGCGCTTGCCCCGGCCGACGTTGACCTGCTGAGGAGAATGCGGCCACGCGGCAGGACCGTGTTGCGCGATCTGCTGCTCGCGCTCGCGGCCCGTGGACGCCGCGTCCGAGTCGTGCCCCCGATACCGGACGTGGACGGGAGGACTGGGCTCCGCTCGCTTCTGCGCTCCGCCGACATACCGGCTTCGCTTCTTGTTCTCGCCTGGAGCGCGCTCCTGCGTCCGCCGGTCTCGAAGCCGACCCTGCCCCCCAACGCCACTCGAAGCGTCCTCCACGGTCCTCCCGTCCTTCGGGGTCCTCCGCTGGCCGCCTGACTCTCACCCCCATTCCCGGTAAAAGCGGCCGAGCCGCGGCGGAGGACGCCAATGCCTCATCTGACCGAGAACACGATCGTTCACGCGCCCCCTCTCCATCACTTCGTGGAGGGGAGCCTGGACTTCTTCCTCGACGAGGTGGCACCCCACTGGGTTGCCGTAGATGAACGGGGGGCCGGGCTCCTGCGCTGGCTCGACGGGCGCACGCCGTTCGGCGCGCTCGTCGCGCGGTACGCGTCCGAGAAGGGTCTCGAGGCCGGCAAGGCCTGGCTCCACGTCCACGACTTCCTGCAGGCTTGCCTGCGCGCCGGGTTCCTCTCGCTCGGGCCGTTCGCGCGGCCGGCCTACGAGGGGCGCGCGCGGTACGCGGGGCCGTCCGGCCTCAGGGAGCTCTGGCTCCACACGAACAACTCCTGCAACCTCGCCTGCACGCACTGCCTCGTCGGCTCGGGCCCCGGGGAAGCGCCGGGCCTGCCGGGCGAGTTTTTCGAACGGGTCATCTCCGAGGCGGTGGCCCTCGGCGCGGAGCGCTTCTACATCACGGGCGGCGAGCCGTTTCTGCACCCGGACATCTACGACCTCATCGCGCAGATCACCGAGGCAAACGGGAAGGAGCTGGTCCTGCTGACCAACGCCACGCTCTTCCGCGGCTCGAGGGGGGCGCGTCTTGATTCGCTCTCGCGGGAGCGGGTCAAGTTCCAGGTCTCTGTGGACGGGGCGCGCCCGGAGACGAACGATCCGATCCGCGGGGCCGGGACTTTCGCGATCGCTCTGGACGGGCTCCGCCTCCTCTCCGACCTCGGGTTCGAGACCTCGCTGACGACGGTCGTGACGAAGCAGAACCTGGGAGAGCTCTCGCTCCTGACCGAGCATGCGGTGCGGGCCGGCGTGCGCTCCCAGCACCTCATGTGGTCGCACAAGCGGGGCCGCGCGCGCCTCTCCGACAACGGCTTCTTCCCGGAGGTCGCGGACATCCTTCCGGCGTTGGAGAGGACGGCCGACCGCGCGCGGGACCTCGGCGTCACTCTGGACAACCTGGAGGCCGCGCGGCGGCGAGCAAATGGCCAGCCCGGAGTGAAGTACGACCTCGGCAACGCCGGCTGGGACTCAGTCTGCGTCTATGCGGACGGCACGGTCTATCCCTCGGCCGCGCTGGCAAACCACCGGCCCCTCGTTTGCGGCCGCGCCACGAACACTCCCCTCGAGCGCGTTCTCATGACGAGCCCGGTCCTCGCGCGCTTCCGGCAAGCCACGCTGGCCCGCCGGGAGCAGGCGCTCGCGGACCCCTTCCGTTTCCTGACCGGAGGGGGCGACGTCGAGCACGCCTACGCCTTCTCAGCTGCCGATT
>DATFWF010000052.1:0-14363 GCA_035259605.1 Thermoanaerobaculia bacterium | reverse complement strand
CCCTGCAGACGCGGCCCATCGGAGACAAGGACCACGTCTGCGGCAACGAGACGACGTTCTACCCGCCGCTGACGGAGACCGAGCACGCGATGCCGGCCGTCGCGCTCGAGGACCAGTATCGCGGGCCGGGGCTCGGGGTCTCCTGGAGCTGCCAGGACCGGCGCAGCGCATTCGTCGGCACTTTCGAGCACTGACCGTCGCGACGCGTTCGCAGCGCGGATGAGCGCACTCACCGCCGCTGTCCTCCTTCTCGCCGCGGCGGCGGGCGGCCCGAAGGTCGAGACCGTCGGGTTGCCGGCGGACGGATCGGTGCCGGCCGCAGTGCGATCCGCGCTCGATTCGCAGGGAGCCCGGGTCACGCTCTCCGAGGGGGCCGCTTGCGAGCTCTGGCTGCGCAAGAGCGTTCCGGACGAGAAGAAGGGCGGGGGCGGCGCGCTTGCCCCGGGACTGGCGGTTTCGACCGCGGTCGGGGTGATTCGCTTCTCCGCGCCGGCCGCTGATTTCCGCGGGCAGGCGATCAAGCCCGGCTACTACACGCTGCGCTACGCGATCATGCCCTCCGACGGAGCCCACATGGGCGCGTCGGAGTATTCCGATTACCTGGTGGCGATTCGCGCAGCGGACGACCCCGATCCCGACGCCGCGCTCCCGTTCGCCGGCCTGATGGATCTCTCCCGCAAGGCGACGGGCACCCGGCATCCGGGTGTCTTCAGCCTGGCGAAGCCATCGGGCACGACCTTCCCCACCGTGGCCGTGAACGACCAGGGGCACGTTGTGCTGCAGGTCAGGGCGCGGTTGAAGTCGGGGGGAGATCTCCCGCTCGCGCTGGTGGTCCAGGGACACGCCGAGCAGTGACGTTCAGCCGCCGGCGATGGCGCCCAGGACGATGAAGGGTTCGGTGCCCTGGGCGACGGGGGCGGGGAGGGGCGTGTCCGGGGAGTCGTGGGAAAGATCCTGGGAACAGGCGAAGAAGCGGATGAAGGCGCGGCGCTCCCGCGTGACGTGGTCGCGGATCGTGCCGCGGAGGGCCGGATAACGCGCTTCGAGGGCGTCGAGGACGGACCGGGGAGTCACCGGAGGCGGAACGTCGAGCTGGACCTCTCCCCTGACCTTCGCGAGGGTGCGCAGGTGCGGCGGGAGCTCCACCCGGATCATCGCAACGTCTGGGCTTCGACCGAGAGGACCGGGGGAAGGTCGCGGACGATCGGGGCCCAGGTGTCTCCATCGTCGGCGGACGCGTAGACCTGGCCGCCGGTCGTGCCGAAGTAGACGCCGCAGCGGTCCAGCGAGTCCACGCTCATCGCGTCGCGCAGGATGTTGACGTAGCAGTCGCGCTGCGGAAGACCGTTCGTCAGAGCTTCCCACTCGTTTCCGCCCGCGCGGCTGCGGTAGACGCGCAGTTTGCCGTCGAGCGGGAAATGCTCGCTGTCGCTCTTGATCGGGACGACGTAGACCGTCTCGGGCTCATTCGCGTTGACGTCGATGACGAAACCGAAGTCGGTCGGGAGGTTGCCGCTGACCTCCTTCCAGTTGTCGCCCGCGTCGTCGCTTCGCAGGACGTCCCAATGCTTCTGCATGTAGAGGGTGTCGGGGCGCGAGGGATGCGCCGCGATGCGGTGGACGCAGTGGCCGACCTCGGCGGTGGGGTCGGGGAGGAACGGGGAGTTGAGGCCTTTCGTGATCGGCTTCCAGCTCGCGCCGCCGTCGTCGGAGCGGAAGGCGCCCGCGGCCGAGATCGCCGTGAAGAGGCGCCTGGGATTCTTCGGGTCGATCAGGACGGTGTGGAGGCACATCCCGCCGGCGCCGGGCTGCCAGTTCGGACCCGTACCGTGGCCGCGCAGGCCCGGGAGCTCCTTCCAGCTCTTGCCGCCGTCGGTGGAGCGGAAGAGAGCCGCGTCCTCGACGCCGGCGTAGACCGCGTCGGGATCGTCGAGCGAGGGCTCGAGATGCCAGACGCGCTTGAAGACCCAGGGCTTCTGCGTGCCGTCGTAGAACTGGTGGGTCGTGAGCGGCTTGCCGGTTTCCGGGGAGTCGTCGTAGACGAACTTGTTGCTCTCCCCCGTCGGCATGCCGCCGGGCCCGGTCGTGACGCCGCCGCCGGGCGCGTCCCACGTCTTCCCGCCGTCGTCGGAGCGCTGGATCACCTGGCCGAACCAGCCGCTCGTCTGCGAGGCATAGATGCGGTTGGGATCGGCGGGAGAACCTTTCAAGTGGTAGATCTCCCAACCGGCGAAATGCGGGCCGGCGACTTCCCAGTTCTTCCGCTTCCCATCCGACGTCAGAACGAACGCGCCCTTGCGCGTGCCCACGAGCAGCCGAACTCCGCTCATCGCCACCCTCCTTAACCCGCGGCGATGAGCCTAACTCAACTCCAATGGGCCGACGCTTGGGGTCAGGTCTATGTTATACACTATGAGAAGGGCCGCTCGCTTCCGCCCCGCCGTCCGGCCAAAGCTCGCGCCGATTCAGGGGGTTGCACGATGGCACCCGTGTTGCTCCTGAAATCGGAGGGACGAACTTTGGAGGTCTGCCATGAAGACAAAGGTCGCCGCAGCGGTTTTCTTCGCGGCTGTTCTGACGATGGTGGCTCCGCGACCGGCGGAAGCCTATGTCAGTGTGAGCATTTCGTTTTTTCATCAGGAGCTCGCGCCGTACGGGCGGTGGGTTTACACACCGGCGTACGGCGAGGTCTGGTATCCGACGGTGGTCCACGCGGGATGGGCGCCGTACGTTGACGGGGAGTGGGTCTATACCGACTGCGGTTGGACCTGGGTTTCCTACGACCCATTCAGCGATCCCTTTCACTATGGGACCTGGGTCTGGGTCAGACCGCACGGATGGTGCTGGGTGCCGGGGTATGTCTGGGGCCCCGCATGGGTGACCTGGGCGTGGACGGACACCTATGTCGGGTGGGCGCCGCTGCCGCCGACGTTCGTGATCACGGCCGGCGGGTACTCCGGCGGTCCGGTGACGGTGGCGGCGAGCGGGTTTGTCTTCGCTCCGGTCAACCGGTTCGTGGGGACCAACATCTCGACGGTGCGTGTTGATCCTCCGCAGAACACGGCGATTCTTGCCCATGCTCAGCGAGCGACGCAGTTCTCCGTCTCGAGCGGGCTCGTCCGGGCGGGCGGGCCTCCGACGGCGCTCGTGGAGCGCGCGACGGGAACGCAGCTTCACGCCGCGAAGGTTTCCTCCGTGAAGGTCAAGGCCGCGCCGATCCACGCGGCGGGCGGAGGAAGGCTGGCGATCGTCGCTCCGGCACGCGAGCGCGCGGCTGCGTTGAAGGAGGCCGGAGTCAAGCCGGCAAAGGGAACGAGCTCGGAAGCGGCCACGAGCCGGCATGTCGAAAAGAAGATGGAGACCGCGCACGTCTCGAAGACCGAGAGGAACGCGCCCTCCCATACGGCTTCCGTGAGCCACGAAGCGAGACCTCACGAGCCGCAGCGAGGGAAGCATTCCCCCGCGCCGGCGGGGCCGCCGACCAGGGAGGTTCACCAGAAGGGACCGGGCGGGCCGCCCCAGGCGAAGTCGGTCGAAAAGGGACACCAGGGGCCTCCTCCGGCGGCCGTCCACGAAGAACGGCGCACCGCGATGAACAGGCCCGCGGAGCCGTCCCATCCGGCACGGCACGAGGGGCCGCCACCGCAGGCCGCGCAACCGCACCCGGCGGGACCGCCGCCAGCGGCAGCCAGGCCACCCGCGCATCCTCAGCCGCAGGGACATCCTCAGCCGCAGGGGCAGGGCAAGGGGCCGAAGAAGGAGAAGGCGTAGACCAGCGCGGCCGCCGCCGCTTCAGCCGTTGTCCCCGAGGAGCCAGGCCTCGGCCCGGGAGCGGTCCTCGAAGAGACGGAAGTAGCGGTCGCGGTTCTCCTCGACCATGAGCTCGCCGAACCGGCTGCTCAACGACCGCCCGGCTGTCGGACATACCACGGCGAGCCGGACCTGGTAGTTCCGGAGCTTCTGGAGGATCTCGCCGGCCTCCCGGGAGCTCAGGTCGAAGAATCCGCCAGTGAGGTTCTCGGGATAGAGCAGCAGGCGCTTCGTCCGGCCGTTGAAGCAGGCCTCGACCAGCTCAGCCGCGTCCACCGCGTCCCGCATCAGGGCCTGGCCGGCGGCGCCCTCCAGGTACCGCTTCCCATCTCGCTCCACCAGTTTCAGCTCCATCGGACCTCCGATCCGGCCGCGATCGAATGGGTCACGGGATCGGACCGGCGTTCCAGGTGCAGGAAGCAGCGGGCGTTGACGCGCTCCAGGCGCCAGAGGCAAAAGCCTAGCTTCTCGAGAATGCGGGTCGAGGCCATGTTCCCAACCTGGACGCTGGCGACGATTCGGTGAAGTTTCAGCTCCAGGAATCCATAATCGAGGAAGGCTCGCGCGGCTTCCGTTCCGAGGCCGCGGCCCCAATACGCGCGGGCGAGGGTGAAGCCCAGGGAGCCTTCGCCGCGGATCGGACCGGCGGTTCCGAAGCGGGGATAGACACCGCAATATCCGATGTACCCGTTCGTCTCCTTGAGCACGGTTGCCCAGAGGCGGAGGCGGCTCGTGGATCGGCCGAGGTGCCGTCGGAATTTGCGCACGGCGGCTTCGCGCGTGCGGGGCTGGCCGCCGACGAAGCGGCGAACGTCGGGATCCGCTTCGATCGCGCAGAAGGCGTCGAGATCTTCCGGCCGGTGACTTCGGAAGAGGAGGCGCTCGGTTTGCAGGACGATCATCGCCGGCGATTGGCGCTCTTGGCCTTCGCGATGTCCCGGAGATGGTGGCGGGCGTGATCGCTCTCGTCGGCGAGGATCTGCCGGACGGTCCGGCGCTGTCCGCGTCGAGGCGTGCTGATGAGCCTGGCGTGGCGCGACATTCCGCCCGGCGCGCGGCGAAGGATGCCGGCGACATGGGCGCAGAGGGCGTCGAGCAGGCCGATTGCCGGTTTCAGAGGCGCCCTGTTGTAACCGAGGCGCTTCATCCACCGCTCGTCGGGATAAAGCCAGGACCAGTCGTACCGGGCTCCCGGCGAACCCAGGGCCGCGACGATGATGCTCGACGCCACGATGTTGGCTTCCACCAGGTGGTGCGCGTACTCCCGGATCGTCCAGTTCTCGGACCCGCCCCGCCAGCCCAACTCGCGGGCCGAGAGGCCGGAAACCGCCCTCCGAATCTGTCGCGGAATCGAGGTCCACGCCTTGACCGGATCCATCGCTCCAATCTATCGCGCCTCCGTCCTGGGGTCAGGTCTATGTTTTACATTATGGAACGCAAGCCGATGTGGATAATGGGGCGGCCATGATTCAGGATCTTCGGTTCGCGGCGAGGACCCTTCGGAAGAGCCCGGGGTTCACGGCCATCGTGCTCGCAACGGTGGCGCTGGGGGTCGGCGCGAACACGGCGATCTTCAGCGTGGTCAACGCGGTTCTTCTGCGGCCGCTCCCGTACGCCAGGCCCGGGCGCCTCGTGGCGGTCTACCAGACGCTTCCCAGGGAGGGGGTCACGAACAACGGCGTCTCCTTCCTGAACTACGACGATTGGGCGAACCAGGCGCGCTCGTTCGAGACGCTCGCGGCGATCCGGATGCACGACTTCACGCTGACGGGCCAGGGAGACCCGCTGCTGGTCGTCGCGGGCACGCTGACGTCGAACGCCTTTCCCATGCTGGGGTCGGTTCCGATCCTGGGGCGCGGTCTGGCGCCCTCTGACGACGCCGCCGACGCGCCGCCGGTCGCCGTGCTGTCGGAGAAGCTGTGGCGCGACCGCTTCGGCGCCGACCTCGGAGTCGCCGGCAAGGTCGTCCACCTCGATCAGCGGCCGTTCACGGTCGTCGGCGTGATGCCGGCGATCTTCAAGACACCCCCCAACGCGCCCCCGGCCGAGCTGTGGACTCCCCTTTCCAAGGATCCCGTCTTCGAGGACCTGCGCCAGAAAAGGGGCGGGCACTACCTGACGATCGTCGGGCGGCTGAAGGACGGCGTCTCGATCCCGGGGGCGCAGGCGGAGCTTGCGACGATCGCGCAGGGGCTCGCGAGGCAGTTCCCGAAGGAGAACGAAGGATGGGGCGTGCGGATCGCGCCGCTGTCGGAGAGCCTCGTTTCGGGAGTGAGGACCGCTCTTCTGCTCCTGCTCGGCGCCGTCGGGCTGGTCTTTCTGATCGCCTGCGCGAACGTCGCCAACCTTCTGCTGGCTCGGGCGAGCGGCCGCTCGCGCGAGATCGCGATTCGCACCGCTCTGGGCGCGGGGCGTCCTGCGCTGATCCGCCAGTCGTTGACGGAGTGCGTGCTGCTGGGACTCCTCGGCGGCACGCTCGGCGTGGCACTGGCGTACGCGGCCACCGGCGCGCTGCGCGCCTGGCTGCCGGAGGATCTGCCGCGCGTCGGGGAGATCGGGATTGACGGCGCCGTGCTGGCGTTCTCCTTCGCGGCATCGCTCCTCGCGGCGGCGGTGTTCGGACTCGCGCCGGCGTTCCAGGCCTCCGGTGTCGGAGTGGCGGGGGCGCTGAAGGAAGGGGCCGCGGGAACGGGCGAGAGCCGCGGGAAGAAGCGCCTTCGCAACGTCATCGTCGCGGCGGAGACGGCGTTCGCCTTCATGCTTCTCGTCGGAGCGGGGCTGCTCGCGAAGAGCTTCGCGCGGCTGCAGAGCGTCCCGCTCGGGTTCGATCCGTCGCACGTCCTGACGGCCGGCATGTCGCTTCCTCGCACGCAGTACTCGAAGCCGGAACAGTGGCTCGGGTTCTACGCGACGCTGGTGCAGCGCCTCGAGGGCAAGCCCGGGGTCGAGAGCGTCGCCGCGTCGCTTCCCCTTCCGCTCTACGGAGGAGGACTCAACTTTCCGTTCAAGATCGAAGGGCGGGCGGAGGCGCCGGGCGCCGATCTCTCGGCGAACTACACGGCGGCCACGCCGGCGTATTTCCGGCTGCTCAGGATCCGGCTGCTTCGAGGACGGTTCCCGACCGAACAGGACGGCGCGGCCTCACCGAAAGTGTGCGTGATCTCCGAGACCTTCGCGAAGCGACATTTCGCGGGAGCGGATCCGATCGGCCAGCGGCTCGTCTTCGGGTTCAAGCAGAGCGTGCCGCGGGAGATCGTCGGCGTGGTCGCGGACGTGAGGCGCGACGGGCTCGGTGTGGTCTCGCGGCCGGAGATGTATGTCCCGTTCGTCCAGGAACCGTGGTGGGCGGCGTATCTGGTCATCCGGAGCTCCGGCGATCCGATGCGGCTCGGGTCGACGGTGCGCGCCCAGGTCAGCGCGCTCGATCCGACGATGCCGATCGAGGGCGTCCAGCCGATGACGCGGATCGTCTCGGAGTCGGTCGCCCAGCCGAGGTTCCGGACGGCGCTGCTCGGGCTCTTCAGCGGACTGGCGCTCGTCCTCGCCGTCATCGGGATCTACGGCGTCATCTCCTACAGCGTAGGGCAGCGCAAGCGGGATGTCGGAATACGCCTCGCGCTCGGCGCCGGGCGGGGCGACGTGCTGCGGCAGGTGCTCGCCGAGGGGCTCGCGCTGACGGGGATCGGGCTGGCCCTTGGGGCGATCGGGGCGGCGGCGCTGACGCGGTTTCTGTCGATGCTGCTGTTCGACGTCGGAAGGCTGGATCCCGCGACCTACGCGGCGGCCGCCCTGACCCTCGCCGGCGCGGGGTTGCTCGCCTCGTGGCTGCCGGCGCGGCGGGCCACGCGCGTGGATCCGGTCATCGCGCTGCGCGACCAGTAGGCACAGGGCGGCTCAAACGGCGTTAGGATCCGCGGCGATATCGAGAGAGGCGCGAGGGAACTGGCCCTTCGACCGCCCGGCAACCTGGCTTCGCCGCCAAGGTGCCAACGCCAGCCCGGAGACGGGGACGATAGGGCTCACGTCGAGCAAGAAAAGCGTGAGACGCCTCGGAGTCGAGGCGTTTTCCGTTGACGGGCCGCGGCGGGGACGGCGCTTTCCGCCTTTCGGGAGGCGAGTCGTGCGGACCGATCCGTTCTTCACCAGCCGGGATTGTGCGCGCTTCGAGTGGCTGACGTTCGACGAGTTTCCCTACCTGATCGTCCATCCGGACGTCGGGATCAATCACGTCATTCTTCTTCCCGAACGGCTGAGGAAAGAGAGCCTCCAATGGATCGCCGAACAGCAGCGGCTCGTGGGCTGCCGGTGCGAGAACTGGAATCGGTGCGCGCGGTGCCATCGGCCCTTCCAGGCGCGCCGGCTTGGCTCGAATTTCTTCGATCCCGAAGACGGGAACATCCGGTTCGTGCCGGGCTTCCTCGCCCTGGATCATCGGTGTTGATGGGCGGACATACGAAAAAAACTTCTTAACGACCGCGACTCTCTACACCCAGGGTTCATCGGCGCTCGGGCCGTAGATGGAAGGGACCCTGCCGCCGGCCATTCGGACGTAAACGGAGAGCTGGCCGCGGTGGTGGATCGAGTCGAGAAGCATCAGCCAGAGAAGATCGGCAACGGGGATCTGGCCGACCTGGCCGGGCCCGGTGAAGAACTCCACCGGTTCCGACAGCCGCGACTCCGGCATCGCCTCCAGCGCGGCGAGAAGCTCCCGCGCGCCCCGCTCGTAGCTCTCGACGGCTTCGGCGTACGTCGCCGGCGCGGGCGGGAATTCGGGCGGCATGTGAAGCTCGCCGTGGATCGCCTTGACGACGACGCCGCTGGACATGGCGAAGGTGTGGGCGAGGCGGGCGGCGGGAGCGGAACGCTCGTGCGGCGTGAAGTGATCCTGGCCGGGGGGGTATGCCTTCATCAGCCGGATCGTGACCGGGACCTCCTTGGCGAACATTCCGAGGAGGAGCTGCTTGCGATGGTCTTTGCCGGCGCGAGCGGCGGCAGGCTTCGCGGCGCGCTTGCGGGCCGGTTTCGCGGCGGCGGGTCTCGTCCGCGCGGCGGCAGACTTCCTGGCGGCAGTCTTGCGAGTAGCGGGCTTGCGGGCGGCAGGGCGTTTGGACTTTTTCATCGGGGAGTCTCCCTTCAGATTTCGATCGTGCGTCGAAGTCTACCGGGAACCGTCGACACACGCGAATCTCGAAGGGAATCGTGGCAGTTCAGACAGGATGGTGCGATCGACAGGGTCGGGCGAGCGCAAGGCCCGCTCCTACGACACGATGAGCACGGGAACTTCCCATCTCAAGGGGACCTGTTGGTTGAGCGAAGCGGCTTCGGATGATCAGGCGAGCGGTCGGGCCAACAGGCGAGCCGCTCGCCGGTGCGCCGCAGGCGCAGATCATCCGAAACCGCATAGCGACGGTCAACCCGTGCGGGTGCCGTTGGGGAGGGGGTGTTCGGGGAGAGCCAGGGCGGGGCGGAGGCCGTCGGCGTAGCCGAGGTCGAGGAGCATTCCCTCCGAGAGGCGTCCCGCCATCCTTCGCGGCTCGAGGTTGACGACGAACAGCGTCTGGAGGCCGACGAGCGCCTGGAGATCGTCGCGCTCGCCCTTCATCCCGGACAGGATCGTTCGCGTGTGGTCGCCGAAGTCCACGCGGAGCTCGACGAGCTTTCGGGAGCCGGGGACTTCTTCGGCGGAGACGATCGTTCCGAGCCGGATGTCGAGTTGATCGAGGACGTCCATGGAGACAGGCGGCTTGATCGGCGCGGGTTTCATTGGCGAAGTCTACCGACCCGCGCGTGATAGGCTCTCGTCAAGGACCTCAAAAAAGAAGGAGGAGATTTCGATGAGGGCAAGGATCGTCCTGGGGTTAGTTGTGTCAATCGCGGTTTCCGCCGCGCTGGCGGCGCAGACGACGCCGGTGGCGATGCCGTCGGCGGACATGAAGTGGATGGATCTCGATCCGAAGGGCGCTCCGGGAGTCAAGATCGCGGATCTCTGGGGCGACCACACCAAGGGAGCTTTCGGCGCGATCGTCAAGTTCCCGGCGGGATTCGCCGCTCCCCTGCACACGCATACCAACGCTTACAAGATCGTGGTCCTCTCGGGCACGTTCATCCAGGGACCGGAAGGAAAGCCCGAGTTCCGGCTGGGCCCCGGCTCCTACCTGTACCAGCCGGGCGACGGCTACAAGCACACGACGGCCTGCGACAAGGCGTCGGAGTGCACGTTCCTGATCGACAGCCCCGGAATGTTCGACCTCAAACCGGTCGAGGCGGCGAAAGCCCCGGCCAAGAAGTAACAACAGGATTCGAAGGAGGAGGGCTCTGATGAAGTCACGGAAGATTCTGGCGTTCGGACTGACGTTTGCCGCCGCGGCGGCGATCCTCGCGCAGGCGGCCGAGAAGAAGATGGCTTCGAAGGCGAGCGGCGGCGCCGCGGTGATCGTGCCGGCCGCGGACCTGAAGTGGGCGGATCTGGATCCGGCGGGAGCGCCCGGGGTCAAGTCGGCGGACGTGTGGGGGGACCACACGAAAGGCGCGTTCCGCGGATTCACGAAGTTTCCGGCGGGATTCGCGACTCCCCTTCACACGCACACCCACGCGATGCATATCGCGGTGATCTCCGGCACGTTTCTTCATACGCCCGAAGGGAAACCCGAGCAGCGGCTGGGACCCGGCTCTTACCTGTTTCAGCCGGGCGCCCCTTACCGCCACTCGACGGGCTGTGACAAGGCCTCGGAGTGCCTTTTCTACATCGAGGGCGACGGGAAGTTCGATCTGACCCCGGTGGAAGCGGCCAGGGCGCCGGCGAAGAAGTGACGGCGAGAGGGCCGGCGGCTCCCGCGCCGTCATCCCGAGCGAAGCAAAGCAAGCGAGGGATCTAGGGACAGGCGAGGCGCGGTCAGCGCGCCATCAGCTTGTTGAAGGCTGCGTGCGAGGAGGCTCCCTCGAGGGCGCTGTAGGTGCCGCTCGAGAGGACCTCCTCGGCCAGCCGCTTCGTCAGCGTCATCGCGGCGCGCATCGGGCCGGAGCCCAGTGACACGCGCGCGACACCCAGCTTCGCGAGCTCGGAGATGGACGGTCCGCCGGCGACGGCGAGGACGTTGACCGGGCAGTCGAGGCGATCGACGAGCGCGGCGATGACGGAAGGATCGATGACGCCGGGGACGAAGATGCAGCTCGCGCCGGCGTCTCGGTAGGCGAGGCCTCGCCGGATCGTGTCCTCGAGGCGGCCGGACTCGGGACCCACCTGATCGAGATAGACGTCGATGCGGGCGTTGACGACGAGGTGCACGCCCCGGCGGCGGCCGCCTTCGACGACAGCGCGGATCTTCGCGGCGTGAGTTTCGGGAACGAGCAGCGGCGATTCGTCGCGGCCCGTGCCGTCCTCGAGGTTGAGGCCGACGGCGCCCGCCTCGACGACGCCGGAGGCGGTCCGGTCCATTTCCTCCGCGGTATCGCCGTAGCCGGCTTCCATATCCGCGGTGACGGGCACGGACACGGCCGCGCAGATCGGGGCGACGGCCTGCAGCATCTTCTCGCGGGAGATCCGCTGGCCGTCGGGGAATCCGAGGGAGAACGCGACGCCGGCGCTCGTCGTGGCGACGGCCTTCGAGCCGGCCTCCTCGATCATCCGCGCCGACGCCACGTCCCACGCGTTGACGAGGACGAGCGGGCGGCCTGGCCGATGGAGGGCTCTCAGCGCCTCGGCTTTCTGAGACAGCCCTTCCGCAATCGCCATCGCTATTGACCCAAACGATCGAGACGGATCGAGAGAGTGCTTACCTTCCTCTCGCGCCGCCCCCGCCGCCGCCGCCCCCGCGCATGCCGCCGCCGGAGAATCCGCCGGAACGGCCGCCCCCGCCGGAGAAGCCTCCCGACCGGGCGCCGCCGGAGAAACCTCCGGACCTGCCGCCGCCAAACGAGCTGCCGGAGCGGGCGATCGGAGCGCGTCCGCCGCCGCCCATGCCGCCGGAGAAGCCCGGACGGCCGACGACACCCGGACTTCTTCCCCCTCCGCGGCTGACCTGGCCGCGCGTCATCGCCGTGCCCGTGCCGGGGCCGCCCGAGAAGCCGGGCCGGCCGACGACGCGCGGACCACCGAAGGTTCCGCGCGATGCGCGGTCGAGGCCGCGCGACGGGCTGGAGGAACCGCCGAGGGCGCCGCGCGGGGCGAAATCCGTCCTCGGCTGGCGGGATCCCTGCGTGAAGTTGTCGCGAGCAAGCGCGGGACGATCCCGCCACGTCTGGCCGGCGATCGCGTCGCCGCCGCGGCCTCCGCCCCCGCCTCCACCGCCGCCGTGATCGCCGCCCCAGCCATGACGACCGTCGCCATGGTGCCCGTCGCCGTGGCCGTGACCATGGCCGTGGTGGTGGTGGTGGTGGAAGCGACCGAAGCAGCCGCTGACGTCCACGAAGAAGTACGACGGCCAGGGGTAGTACCAGCCGCCGTAGCCGCCCCAGTAGCCCGGATCACCGTAGTAGGAGACGTAATCGCTCGGCGGGCCGTAGCCGCCGAAGCCACCGTAGCCCGGATCCACCGCATACGACTCGCCGTACTGGTCGGTCTGACCTTCGTCGTAGGCGTAGTCGCGGGGTGGATACACGGAAGAGGGCGGCGGCTCCGCAGGCGCGGTCTGAGGAACGTTCTGCGCCTCGTCGGATTCGTAATAGGCGCCCTCCGGAGAACCGTCGGCGGAAGCGCGGACGTCGATGGCGGTGAGATACAGGATCACGTTGCGGCTGACGCCGGAATCGCGAAGCCAGTTCAAGCGCTCCGCCGGCAGGACGGCCGGAAGATCGCCGCGATGGGCTTTCGCGTAAGCGAGGACCGTTTCGTCGGAGAGACCGGCCTTCGTCAGCCGGACGATCTCATCGAGAATCGCCGCGGGGTCGCGGGACGGAGCCGGAGGCTCGGCGGGCGCAACGTTTCTCGAGGAGTCTCGCGGAACGGAATTGGCGGAATCCTTCGACGACGCCGAAGAGCGCGACGGCCGGGCGGCGGACTGCGGCGGCGGAACGTTGCCCTTGTCCGAGGCGGGGCGCGAGAGCATCTCGCGGATGACGCTCTCCGTGACTCCCTCCTGCTTCAGCCGCGCCGTGTCGTCGGCTTTCAGCGCGAATCGGGAGTCGGTGAGCTGGATGATCCGGATGATCTCCCGATCCGAGTACTTCTCCTGCGTCAACCGAATCACGTCGAAGACGGAGATCGCGGAGAGCGAGGCGGGAAAGACGAGAAGAAGGAGTAGGAGGAAGGGGACCGCGCGGCTGGTGGACGGTTTCATGAACAACCCCCCGAGAGGCAAACAGCTTATCAGCCGGCGGCATTTCTGTCGCCTTGCCGGAGGCATCCGCACCTCAGTGCCGGCGAAGGATGCCGGCGACCTGCCGGGTGTGGTTGATGTCGTGGCCGGCCATGAGCGACTGGATCTTCCGGATCGTCAGGTGGCCGAACTGGGAGTGGCGGCCGTGCCGGTTGATCTCCCGAGGTGACAGTTTGCCGAAGAGCTCGAGGTTCGCGGCGCGGGCGGCTCGGAAGAGGTCGAGCGAGAGCTTCGGATCGATCGTGTCGTAGCGGGAGTTCTTCGCCCAGGTGTCCTGGTCCATGCCGAGGAGCTCCACGCCGTCCGTCTCGAGGATGACTCGGACGCGGTAGCCCCAGAGCATCTCCACTTCGGAGAGGTGGCCGAGGATCTGCACCACGGTCCACTTTCCCGGCGCCGGAGGGGTCATGAGCCTGCGCCGCGGCGTCCCGGCCGTCAGCTTCGCCAGCTTACCCGGCGTGGATCGGAGGACCCGGCGGACGTCCTTGCCTTTCGAATACCCCAGGATCCGGGCGGTGTACTCCTCGAAGGTCTCGCTCATTCTTCTAGCCTACGTGAACACGCGATCGGGTGTTGAGGTTGCGCCTTCAAATCCGGGACCCCTCACCCCGGCCCTCCCCACCGGGAGAGGGAAGGGAGGTCGCGCTCAGCGCTCCTCCGCGCGGTTGGTGAAGGTGTCGGATTTGGGGTCCCAGAAGGGGCCGGTTAAGCCGATGGAGGCGAAGACCGAGACCATTTCGTCGGGGGCGGGCCGGCGGGACTCGGCGGTCAGGCGGTTGGCGTACCAGACGACTGAAAGCTGCCAGAGCTGGCCGAGGGTGATCAGCGGCCGGCGCGGCGTGCCATTGGACTCGCACCAGCGGTTGACGGTTTCTTGCACGGTCATTCTGAACGTCGAAGGCCAGCCGACCAGGACCCTCAAGGCCGGGGATGTCTTCACGATTCCGACCGGGGCGGTCCACGAAGGAATGAACAAGTCCGACTCGACGGCGAAGCTGACCGTGGTCTTCGTCGCGGAGAAGGGAAAACCGCTCACGACCAAGGTCGAGTAGCGGTTCGAAGCGACCCGGACGAGGGCCGATCTTCGACAAAAGTCTGGAAGACCAAGGTCCAATTGTTCCGGGGCGGGCCCGGTGGTTCCATCGTGTCAGTCATGTCACTCGAGATCATTCTCTGGGCGATCCCGGCGGCGAGCCTGACGGCGGAGTTGCCGCTGACGGCGCAGTCGGTCAGCGTCAG
>DATFWF010000051.1:0-13545 GCA_035259605.1 Thermoanaerobaculia bacterium | reverse complement strand
CACCGCTCGCCGTCGGCGGGCGAGATCCTCCCCGGCGCCGAGGGAAAAGTCGAGACCGTGGCCCTGGCCTACCGCCGTGGCCGCGCCGCGGCGATCTCGGTCGTCACCGACGAGGACCATTTCGGCGGCAAGCCGGAGTGGCTGTCCCGCGCCAAGCGCGTCTCGGGCCTCCCGGTCCTGATGAAGGACTTTTTTCTCTCGGAGAGCCAGCTCGACTTCGCCGTGTCGCTCGGCGCCGACGCCGTCCTCCTGATCGTGCGCGCGCTCCCGCCGGCCGACCTCGCCGCGCTCGCCGGCGCGGCGAAGCAGCGCGGCCTCGCCACGGTCGTCGAGGCGCACGGCGCGGAGGAGATCGGCGCCGCGGCGGCCGTCGCGCCCGACGTCCTGGGGATCAACTCGCGCAACCTCGCCGATTTCTCGACCGACCTGGCCGCGATGGAGACCCTCGCCTCGAAGATCCCGCCGGGCCCGGTCCGGCTGGCCGAGAGCGGAATCGGCGGCGGCGGCGATGTCCGGAGGCTGAAAGACGCGGGCTACGACGCGTTCCTCGTTGGCGAGGCCCTCCTTCGCGCCGAGAACCCGGAGCGGGCGCTCATGGATCTCCAGGCATGAGGCGAGCGGACCGGTGACGGAAGTCAAGATCTGCGGGCTGACGAGGCCGCGCGATGTCGAGGTGGCCTGCGAGCTTGGCGCGTCCTGCGTCGGTTTCAACTTTGCCGCCGTGTCTCCGCGGCGGGTCCGGGTCGGCGCCGCGCGGGAGCTGGCCTCGTCCGCCGCGGCGGGCGTCGTCAAGGTCGGAGTCTTCGTGGACGAGAGCCGCGAGGAGATCCTCGCCGCGGTGGAAGAGGCGAGCCTCGACGCGATCCAGATTCACCGCCCGCTGCGTGAGGACGACCTGGACCTTCCGCGTCCCGTGCTCGCGGTCGCCCGGGTGCGCAACGGCTCGGCGGTCCTACCGGCCCCGGAGCTTCTTTCGAGGTGCCGCTACGTCCTCGTGGACTCCGACCGGGCCGGGATGCCCGGGGGCACCGGCATGCCGGCGGACTGGAAAGCGCTTTCCGGCAGGTCCTGGCCGGTCCCGCTGATGCTCGCCGGGGGACTGAACCCCGCCAACGTGGAGGAGGCGATCGAAACGGTGCGCCCCGCGGCGGTCGATGTCGCGTCGGGCGTCGAGTCTGCTCCGGGGATCAAGGACGAGAACCGGATGCGCCTCTTCTTCGAGGCGGTCGCAAGGGCGGACGCCCGGCCATGAAACCGCGGCCGCGCCCCGGCTACTTCGGCGCCTACGGCGGCCGCTTCGCCCCCGAAACGCTGATGGCTCCTCTCGAGGAGCTCGAGCGAGCCTGGGATCGGTTCCGCCGCGACCGCCGGTTCCGGGCCGAGCTCGAGGATCTCCTCCGCACCTATGCCGGCCGGCCGACGCCTCTTTCATTCGCCGGCAGGCTGAGCGACCACGCGGGAGGAGCCCGGATCGCCTTGAAGCGCGAGGACCTTCTCCATACCGGCGCGCACAAACTCAACAACTCCCTGGGGCAGGTGCTGCTCGCCCGGCGGATGGGGAAGAGCCGCGTCGTGGCGGAGACGGGCGCCGGCCAGCACGGCGTCGCGACGGCGGCCGCGGCGGCGAAGATCGGCCTGCCGTGCCGCGTGTACATGGGCACGCTCGACATGGAGCGCCAGGCGCCGAACGTCTCGCGGATGCGCCTGCTCGGGGCGGAGGTCGTCGGCGTGGACTCCGGGTCGCGCACGCTCAAGGACGCGATCAACGAGGCGATGCGGGACTGGACCGAGAACGTCCGTACGACGCACTACGTCCTGGGATCCGCCCTCGGGCCGCACCCCTACCCGAGCATGGTCCGCGGCTTCCAGTCGGTCATCGGCAGGGAGGCGCGCGCGCAGTTCAAGCGCCTCGCGGGGCGGGATCCGCAGGTCGTCGTCGCGTGCGTCGGAGGCGGGTCCAACGCGATCGGGATCTTCTCGGCGTACCTTCCGACGCGCGTTCGCCTGGTCGGCGTCGAGGCGGGAGGCCGGGGCGACTCGCCGGGGGACCACGCCGCGCGGTTCGCCGGCGGCTCGCTCGGCGTGCTGCACGGCACCCGCACGATGCTCCTCCAGGACGACGCGGGCCAGGTCCTGCCGACCCATTCGGTCTCGGCCGGCCTCGACTACCCGGCCGTCGGGCCCGAGCACGCGCAATTGAAAGACGCCGGCCGCGTCGAATACGCCAGGGTGCGCGACGCGGAGGCGCTCGACGCCTTCGAAGCGCTTTCCCGCACCGAGGGGATCGTGCCGGCTCTCGAGAGCGCGCACGCGGTCGCCTGGGCGCTGAAGGAGGCGGCGGGGATGCCTCACCGAAGCTGGATCCTCGTCAACCTTTCCGGTCGCGGAGACAAGGACATGGGCGAGTACGAGCGGATTCGCGGCGCTCGGGCGGAATGACGCGGCTGGCCGAAGTCTTCCAGGGAGCTTCGAAGCAGAAGCGCGCGGCTTTCATCGCGTACCTCACGGCGGGGGATCCTTCCGTCGAGGCGACGGTCGAGATCGCCCGGGCCCTCGATCGAGCGGGCGCGGACGTCCTGGAGCTGGGAGTCCCGTTCTCGGATCCGATCGCCGACGGCCCGGTGCTCCAGCGCGCCGCCGAGCGCGCGCTCTCGGCAGGCACGACGCTGCGGGACGTCCTGGCGGCCGGCGAGGAGATCCGCAGACGGACGAACCTGGCGCTCGTTCTCTTCTCTTACGTCAATCCTCTTCTCCGAGCGGGGATCGAGACGGCCGGCCGGCAGGCGAAAGAGGCCGGTTTCGACGGCGTTCTCATGACCGACCTGCCGCCGGAAGAGGCCGGCGCGTACCAGCCGCTGATGCGCTCGGCAGGGCTCGACACCGTCTTTCTCGTCTCCCCGACGTCGACTGCCGGGCGCATGAAGGCGGCGGCGAGCCTCTCCAGCGGATTCCTCTACGTCGTCTCCAGGCCGGGGACGACCGGCGCCCGCGCGGCCCTCCCGGCCGACCTGCCGGCGACGGTCGCGCGGGCGCGCAAGGCCGCCGCCCGGCTTCCGATCGCCGTCGGGTTCGGGATCGGGACGCCGGAGGCGGCGCGCTCCGCCTCGCGGCTGGCGGACGGCGTCATCGTCGGCTCGGCCCTCGTCGCGGCGGCCGAGAAAGCGCAGAGCGGCCGCGCCCGAGCGGTCGAGGATCTGGCACGCTCGCTCGTTCGAGCCTGCCGCCGGAATTCCGGAGCCTGATTCGGGCTTCTTTCACCCGAGCTTCCGTGGGCGCCGAAGGCCAGTACCTGAAGGTTCTCAACCGGCCCGACCTCCCGGCCGAGGCGCTCGAAGAGTTGCTGGCCGACCGGACAGCCCGCAAGTACCACACGGTGCGCCGCGCGCTCGCGGGTCACCCGAAGACTCCGCGCCGGGAAGCCCTCGCTCTCGTGGCGACGCTGTACTGGCGGGATCTCGCTTTCCTTTCCGCCGACGCCCGGGTGCATCCCGAAGTCCGGCGGGCGGCCGACCGCGACCTGGCCCGCCGCCTTCCCGAAATGGCTCTGGCGGAAAGGGTTGACGTCGCGAAGTCGGCCGGGCGCGGGACGCTCCTGCTCCTGCGTTTCGACTCGGATTCGCGGGTCTTCCAGGCGGTCCTCGACAACCGGCTGGCGACCGAGACCGACCTGATCCAGGTCGCCGCCCGCGCGGAAACGGCGCCAGCCTCCCTGGAGTCGCTCGCGGCGCATCCGCGGTGGGGTATGCGGCCCGCCCTCCGGAGCGCCCTGCTGCGTAACCCGCGGCTGCCCGTCCCCGTCGCGCTGTCCCTCCTCTCCCGGGCGACCTCGGCCGACCTCGACGGCATCCGGGAATCACCCCGGATATCGGCCCTCGTCAAGGCCTGCGCCGAAAGAGTTCTTGCGGAACGACGGAAGGCGCTTTAGCATTGGTGCGAAAAGTCCAGCCACTGGAGAACTCCCGATGATTCCAGGAGCCGACCTTCGGTTCGGCGCAGAACTCCGCCGGGAACGGCTCTCGCGAGAAATCACGCTCGAAGAAATTTCGGCGGCGACGAAGATCTCCCTGCGCCTGCTGACGGCGCTCGAAGAGAGCGACCTGAAACGCCTTCCCGCTCCGGCTTTCACGCGCGGGTTCATCCGCTCCTACGCGCAGCACATCGGCATCGACCCCGAGGAAAAGATCTGCGCATACCTGGCGGACTTGAACCGCAGCGCCGACGGAACCGCTCCGCTGATCGTTCCGGGCCGCCGCCGGTTCTGGCGCGGGCGCGGTACGACGGCCGGGCTGCTCGTCGGAGGGGTGACCGCGCTGTTGCTCGTTCTCGGATTGATCGCAAGGCCGCAGAGGCACGCCGCCGTCCGAATGGAGAAGCCCGCGCCGGTCCGAGCTGCGAAGGCGGTGGACTTGAAGAACGTCACGGTGTCGAGCGAGCCAACACCCGCGGTGCGGCAGCCCGAGATCCTGTCTCCCGCCGCCGCCCCGGCGCCGGCGCCCGGAGCGGGAGAGGCGGCCGGCCCCGCGGTCGTCTCCCTCGTGCTCGAGTTCGACCAGGATTCCTGGACGAAGATCGAGGGACCCGAGGGGACGCTCTTCCGCGGGTTGATCAAGAAGGGCGAGACCAGGCGCTTCGAGACGCGCGGCGGGTTCCGGATCAGCCTCGGCAACGCGGGGGGCGTCCGGGCGACTGTCAACGGCCAGGCGATCCAGTCGCTCGGCCGCTCCGGAGAGGTCATTCGCGACATCCCGATTCCCGCTCCCGCCGCCCGCGGTTAGCCGCTCTCGGGGGTTCCCGTGGTCATCAGCGGACAGGCCCACGTCGAGGACCTGCTTTCGCTCCTGCGGTCGCGCGAGGCCGCCATCGAGATTCGCCAGTTCGCGGCGCGCGGGGTCCTGCCTCTCGAGTCCGACGACCGCATCCGCGCGCTCTTCGCGGTCCTGAAGGACACCGATCCCTCGATCGTCATCGCCGCGCGCGAGACGCTGGCCGAGTTTCCGCCCGACATGTTCGCGGACTTCCTGCGCGGTGAGCGGGTGAGCGCGGTGGAGATCGAGGCCGTCTCCTCGCTGACGGACGACTCGCTCGTTCTCGAGCAGATCGTCCGCCACCGCAACGTCTCCGACGAGACTCTTCTGAAGCTCGGCCGCTCGCTCGCGGGAGGCCCGCAGGAAGCGCTCGTCGTCAACCAGGTGCGCCTGCTCGCCAACCCGGCGCTGATCGACGCGTTGTACTCCAACCCGCAGCTGACCTCCGACAACCGGAGGATGCTCAACGAGCTCCGCGAAGAGTTCTTCGAGAAGGAGACCCGGCGGCGAGAAGCGCGGCAAGCCGAGGAAGAGGCCGCGAAGGCGTCCGCCGCCCCGCCGGCGGCCTCCGGCCCGCTTTCCGCGGCCGACGCCGCGGATCTCGACGAGGACGACGACGGCTCCCCGACGCCCCCCGGCGCGCCCGACCCCCAGGAAGCCGTTTCCGGCGCCGAGGAGGCCTATCTCCGGATCATGCGGCTGACCGTTCCCGAGCGGGTCAAGCTCGCCCTGCGCGGTTCCAAGGAGGAGCGGCGGTTCCTGATCGGCGACACCAGCCGGATGGTCTGCCTCGCGGTCCTGCGAGCGCGCGGCCTCACGATCACCGAGGTCGAGAGCTTCTGCTCGATGCGGCACCTGGAACCCGAGGTCTTCCACGCGATCGCCCGGAAAAGGGACTGGATCCGGCGGACCGGCATCCTCCAGGCCCTCGTGCGGAATCCCAAGGTCCCCCTGTCGATCACCATGCCCCTGGTGCTGCGCCTTTCGATGCGGGAGCTGCGCAATATCGCCCGGGACCGCAACCTCCCGGAGGCGATCCGGTCCGCGGCTAAAAGGACTTACCTGCAGCGCCGGAAATGATCGAAAAACCGGGTCTCGCCGTCCTCAAAAGAGGTCTCTGTCCTATGCTAATCTTCCCGGCCAGCTCCCGTTACCGGGCGAATTCAAAGTAATGCCCCGCGACATTGACTATTACGCGCTCCTCGGCGTCGACCGGGAGGCGACGGAGGCGGAGATTCGTGAACGATTTCGGTCCCTTGCGCGCGAGACGCATCCCGACCGCGTCCCGAGCTGGCGTCGGGAGAAAGCCGAGGCGGACTTCCAGGAGATCGCGCAGGCCGTCAACGTGCTGACCAACCCCGAACGCCGCAAGGCGTACGACTACGAGCTCTCCATGGCGAAGGCCGCCGCCGACTCCGGCGAGACGGACAGCGTCGTGCGCGACTACATCGCCCAGGGAATCGCCGCCTACAGGGAGAAGAGGTACGTCGAGGCCGCAGGGAACTTCTCCCTGGCGATCCGCCGCGACTCCCGCGACGCGCGGGCCCACCACTACCTCGGTCTGGCCTCGGCCCGCGCGGGCGACATGCGCGCGGCCATCCGGGCGCTCGAGGCGGCCATCGCGCTCGAGCCGCAGAACTCCAAGATCCTGGCCGACGCGGGCGCCGTCTTCCGGCAGGCAGGGTTGCTGGTCAAGGCCGAAAAGGCGTATCAAGAGGCCATGCTGTGGGACCCGAAGGCCTCGGACCTGCGCCGGGCCCTCGAGGAAGTCCGCGAGCAGCGCGCCGACAAGGAACGTGCCCTGTGATGGCCTCGATCCAGGCGTACGGCCTGACGGATGTCGGGAGGAAGCGCAAGCACAACGAGGACGCCTTCGCGCTCGACATCTCCGAGGGGCTCTTCATCGTGGCCGATGGGATGGGCGGGCACGCCGCGGGAGAGGTCGCCTCGAAGATCACGGTCGAGACCATCGGCGAGTTCATCGCGGCCACGCGGCAGAAGGAAGAAGCGACCTGGCCCTTCAAGTACAACCACGAGCTCGATTTCAACAGCAACCGCCTGGCGGTCGCGATCGAGAAGGCCAATGAGAGGGTCATGGCGGCCGTCGCCGCGCAGCCCTGGCTGAAGGGAATGGGGACGACCGTCGTCGCCGGCCTCCTGAACGAAAAGCTCCTCTCGCTCGCCCACGTCGGCGACAGCCGCGCCTACCTCTTCCGCGACGGGCAGCTCTCGCGGCTGACCGACGACCATTCGTGGGTCCACGAGCAGGTGACCGCCGGGATCCTGACCGAGGAGGAGGCCAAGACGCACCCGCTGAAGAATGTCGTGACACGGGCGCTGGGCGGCGGGCCCTCGGTCTCCCCGGATCTCCAGGAGCTCGTCTTTTCTCCGGGAGACCGTTTCCTCTTCTGCTCCGACGGGCTGACGACGATGGTCAGCGACGAGGAGATCCACGAGGCCGCGACGACGATCAAGGGGACGAAGGAACTGTGCGAGCACCTGGTCAACCTCGCCAACGACAAGGGCGGTGTGGACAACATCACCGTGGTTCTGGTGGACATCGCGGACCCGGGCGCCGCTCGGGTCGCTGACGCGGAAGAGGAAGCCGAGACGGTCGCCGTGGGCAACGAAAAGAAGGCCTGAAACCGCCGCCGGGCCGGCAGTTTTTCACCAACATCGGCATTTTCGGAAACGTATAACGGTTGACGGAGGCGTGTCCGGCGTCTATCCTGACCTTTGATGCGCCGGGAAAAGAGGGAAGGTATCGTATCCAAGCTGCTGACCTGTAGCGTCTTGTGCGCTTCGGTCGCCCTGGTTGCGGCCGGCGCCGAGTTGAAGGTGTCTCCCGCCGGCCAGGCCTGGACGGACAGCCCTTACCGGAACTTCCACGCCTCGACAGCGATCCTCGGCGGCGCCGTCCTTGTCGCCGACGAGGCCTCCGATTCTTCGCTGGCGGGCGCGCTGGCCAGGGATCTCCAGGCGCTCCGCGGGGAGCTTCACGAGAACGGCGGCTGGCGCAACCCGTTCACCGAGGACGAGCCGCTTCGGGTTTACGTAGCTCGCAAGGACGCCGGAGGTGTCCGGCGCCTCTCGGTCCGGTCGGTCGACCGGGGAACGCTCCTCGGAGCCTCGATCCAGATCGATGGAACCGGGATGACCGAGGACGAGATCGTGCGCGAGGCCGCCCGCTTCTACGCGCTCGCGACGCTGACCGCCTACGGAGCGCCGGACGGCTCGTTTCTGACCTCCGCGGTCGCCGACTACCTCTCCGCCGGCGTTCGGCCCCAGCAGGATCGCGAGGACGCGCTTCTCGCCGCGGCTGCGCCCGGGCTCGATCTCGCGGCGCAGGCGGACGCGCTCGGCCGCTTCTACGTGGACGAGTTCGCCAGGGCGACGGTCGGTTCGTGGGAGCTGCGCGCGATCTGGGAGAAGTCGGCGGAGACGGGGCAGCCGGTGCTTCCCCTCTTCCTCGAGGCTTACACCCGCGCGACCGGCGACGGCGCCGACCGGCTGCTCCTCCTCTTCGCGGCTCGCCTCTACTCTTCGCTCGAGCCCGAGGCCGGTCCCTCTCGGATCGGGCTGCTCGACCTGCAGACCGGCGCTCTCGACGCCTCCGCCCCGGTCTCCTTCGTCGTGCGCCATCGCGCCTACGTTCCCGGTGCGGAGTCTCCGGCCGCCTTCCTTGTGAGCTGGCCGGAAACCGGCGCGCCGGCGGCGGCGGTGCTGCGTTACCGCGACGGCGCGATCCCGCCGGACGTCGTGTTCTTCTCGCCCGGCGAGTCCAGGCCGATCCCGCTCGCCGGGGTCGCGCGGCTCGACTGGCTGGTCGCCGGCTCGGCGGGAGGATCGGTCCCGGCCGCTCCGGCGGCAGTCGAAACCCTCGCCGGCTATCCCTACAGCGGCCTGTCGGCCCACGCTTCCGCCGGAGAGGACGGCCCGCGCGTGTGGTGGTCCACGAGCTCCCACCAGTCGCTTGCCGGATGGGCGATTTTCCGCGAGGAGGTTCTCCCGGACGGCCGCGTCGCGCGCACCGGCCCCGAGATCCTGCCGGCGTCCGACCAGGGAGGCGAGCCGCTTCGGTACGTCTTCGTGGATCCCGCGGCGAGCGCCGGGACTTATTACCGCTACACCGTCTGGGCCGTCACCGACGAGGGCACTCTGTCCCGGGCCTTCGCAGCGACGCTGCGCACGGCCGACTAGGAGAGCCGCGAGCTCGGACCGAGAGTCCTTCTCCCGGCCCTCTCCATTCACGACCCGCAACGCCAACTCACGACTCGTGACCATGAACAACGGAAAGCTCGAGAACGGAAAACCGGAAAAGAAAGTCCGGCGGGAGCCGGACGTCGGCAAGATCATCGACCGCACGATCGTGCGGCTCTGGGACACGATCGAGGAGTTGGAGGCGCTGACTCCGGCGGAGCTTCGGTTCTACCGCGTCTCGGTATTCGGAAGCGCGAGGATCAAATCCGGCGACCAGGAATACGGCGACGTCAAGAAGCTTGCCGAGAGGCTGACGGAGCTCGGCTGCGACATCGTCACCGGCGGCGGCCCGGGCCTGATGGAGGCCGCCAACGAGGGGGCGGCTCTCTCCCGCGGAACGCGCAAGACGCGTTCCATCGGCCTGACGATCGCGATCCCGTACGAGAAGGCGAACCCGTATCTCGACAGCGTCACCGCGCACCGGACGTTCTTTTCCCGCCTGCACCACTTCGTGCGGATGTCGCAGGCGTTCGTGATCTTTCCGGGGGGGATCGGGACGACTCTGGAGCTGCTGATGGTCTGGCAGCTCCTCCAGGTCGGCTTCATGACCGAGCGGCCGGTGGTGCTCGTGGGCGATCTCTGGAAAGGGCTCCTCGAGTGGTTCCGGCGCGACATCGTCCCCCGCGGCCTGATCAACGAGCCGGACCTGGACCTCGTTCAGTCCGTGGACTCGATCGCGGAGGCTGCCGCCATCATCGAGCGGCACAAGGCGGTCTTCGATCAGGCGCGGGAGAAGTTCATCCTCGAGAAGCGCCGCGCCGAGCGCGCCGAGCGCGATCCTTCGCCGGCCGTCGTCCCGTCCGGCGGCGAATGATCGCTCCGTGGTCGAAGGCGTAGTCGAGGCGGGCAAGCTCGCTCTTGCCGAACCACCGGGCCTCCGCCGCGTCGTCTGAGCCCTTCGCCTTCCCGCGCAACGGCTTCGCGGCGTAGAGAACCGTCACCGTGTGCCAGCGCGGGTCGCGCTTCGGGTCCGAATAGACGCCGAGCAGCTTTCCGACGCGGACCTCGACGCCGGTCTCCTCGAGGGTCTCCCGCGCGCAGCAGGCCTCCGTCGTCTCGCCGTACTCGCAGAATCCGCCGGGGAGCGCCCAGCTTCCCTCGAAGGGCGGCCGCCCTCTGCGGACGAGCAGGAGCCTTCCGCGCCGGTCCTGGACGAAAGAGTCCACCGTAAGGCGGGGCAGCTTCTTGTTCTTGAAGAAATCCGGCATTCAGTTGCCGTACTTCGCGAAAAACTCGCGGATCTCGTCGGCCGGCCGGTCGGTGACGAGCTCCCGCGGCGTCTCTCCGTACCAGTCGCGGGGGAGATACCGCGCGTACGGCTTCTCGAGGAACCGGCGGCAGATGAGCGCGATGACGCCGCGGTCGGTTTCGCTGCGGATCAGCCGCCCCGCGGCCTGCACGACCCGCGTCATGCCCGGCTGGAGGTACGCGTATTCGAATCCCGCCTCCTCCTGCTCCTCGAAGTACCGGCGAAGCAGCTCGCGCTCGAAGGAGACCTGCGGAAGCGCGGGGGAGACGACGAAAACGGCCGACAGCAGCTCCCCGGGGTAGTCCACGCCTTCGGCGTACATCCCGCCGGACACGGCGAAGAGCAGGATCCCTCCCGGCGGCGGCGCCGCGAGCGCCTGGAGGATCTGCTGCCTCTCGAAATCGGAGAGGTCGGCTCGCTGGACGAGGAGACGGGCCGGCGTCGGAGGCATCCTGGCGGCGACGTCGGCCAGGAAGCGGTACGACGGAAAGAGGACCAGCGCGTTGCCCGTGTGCGCCTCGGCCATCTCGGAGATGAGCGCGGCGATGCGGCCGTAGTTCTCCTCGCGGGCCTTGTAGGTCGTCCGCACCTGCGGAAGGATCATGACCTTCCGGTTCTCGGGGGGAAACGGGGGCGGCAGGGACAGCGCGGAGGTTCGCTCGCGCTCCAGCCCGAGGACTCTCTCGAAGGCCTCCGGCGGGGTCAGCGTTGCCGAGAGCAGCACTGTCGATGAGGCCGCGCCGAAGACGGGGGCGAGCGCGCGGGCCGGGTCGAGGCAGACCAGGGCGAGCCGGATGCCGGCCGGCCGGCGCTCGACGACGCACGTGAAATCCGGTCCCCACATGTTGAGGACCGCCGCGAACCGCTGGAGCGCGTAATGCGCGTCCATCACAGGGTCGTCGGGGAGGGCGAGCTTCGTGTCCCTCTTCCACGCGAGGTAGGCGAGGAGCTTCGGCTCCCAGTCCGCTCGAAGGGCGTGGATCGGGTCGGACGGCGGGAGCGTCTCGGCGATCGCGTCGCCTTCCTCGGGAAGCTCGCTCGCGGCCTCGTGCAACAGGCCGAGGACCTCTTCGACCGACGCGCAAAGCGACGCGAAGAGGGCGCCCGGCTGGAGGATCAGGTTGTTGAGAAGCGCCCGCCAGTCCTCCTCGAGGATCTCGGGGGAGAAGATCCTGCGGGCCCGGTCGGGCAGGTTGTGCGCCTCGTCCACGAGCAGGATGACGTCCTCGAGCTCCTCGCCGACCAGGTGCCGCATCGCGGCCGCCGGCTCGAAGACGTAGTTGTAGTCCGCGACGATCGCGTCGGCGCGCCCGGCCAGCTCGAGCTGGACCTCGAAGGGGCAGACCTCCTCGCGGCGCGCTTCCTCGAAGACGGTGTCGGGATCCTGGTGCGGGTAGCTGTCGCGCATCCGCCCGAGGATGTTGGAAGCCGCCATCTTCTCCGGATACCCGCGGGCGAAGCGGCAGAACTCCTCGTGGCAGAGGATCCGATCGTTGGCGCACATCTTTTCCTTGGCGCGGACCTGAACCGTGTGGAACGTGCGCTCGTTCATCGCGACCAGCGCCGAGACCGCCATCTTCTGCTGGAGGGTCTTGGAGGTCAGGAAGACGACCTGCTTGCCCGAGGTCAGGCCCTCGCGCAGGGCAGGGTAGAGCACAGCGGCGGTCTTGCCGGACCCCGTCGGCGCCTCGGCGATCAGGTTCTCGCCGGAGCAGACCGCGCGCCCGACGGCCTCGATCAGCTTCTCCTGGATCGGGCGCGGCGCCGTGTGAGGGAAGGGGAGCCTCTCGGCGGCCTTCGCCTTCCTCGCGCGGATCGCGGCCTGTGCCCTCCAGATGCGAAGCAGCGCCGCGAGGCGCCTCTCGATGTCGCGGTCGGCGGCGTCCTCCTCGTAGGGCACCGCGATCGAGACTTCCTCGCCCGTCGCGATGTCCACGTAGACGAGCGCGGCGGACACGCCAGGGTGGCCGAGCCGTTTCCAGAGATAACAGTAGGCGAGAAGCTGCCGGCGGTCCCGCTCGAAGGCGTAGCCGGACGGGCGGATCCCCTCCGAGGGGAGATCGGTGGACTTGAACTCCTCGATCAACCAGTGGCCGGCCTCTCGCTCGAGGCATCCGTCGAGGCGGCCCGTCAGGATGGCCGTCCAGTCCTCGACCGGGATACTCGCCTGGAGGTGAACCTCGCTGCGGTAGGCGGTGAACGTCTCGCGCCTCGCAGCCAGGATCTGCGAATGGATCTGCGTTCCCAGCCCGAGGCGCCGCCAGCCTTCTCCGCGATCGAAGCCGACGCGGCGGAAGCCCTCCTCTTCCGCCAGCTCGCGGACGTTGACCTCGAAGGTCCGGGAGATCTCGTCGAACCTCATGGACGTGGAAAGGGCGTCCTGAAGGAGAGGGAATGCGCGGCCACGGCCATCGATTATAATTCCGCCATGGAACGCTTCCCTTTGATTCCGCGCAGGTTAGGTGCGTGCATCCTGATCCTGCCGATCGCCCTTCTGACGGTTTCGCCGCTCGAAGCCGCGTCCAGGAAGAAGAAATCCAAGCCGGCATCCGCCCGCAGCGAGGTTTCGGCGCCGCAGCCTTCCTCGCTCGCGGGAGCCCTGGTGCTGGCTTCGCAGCGGCCGCCTTCGGGCCCGCAGCACCTCTCCATCGAGATTGCGGACCTGGACACCGGCGAGTCGGTCTTCCAGAAAAACCCCGATTCCCCGGAGACGATCGCCTCGGTGACCAAGCTCTTTTCGACGGCGACCGCGCTCCACTACCTCGGCCCGGACTATAAGTTCAAGACGACCTTCTGGAGATCCGGCGAGCTCAAGGACGGAGTGCTCGACGGAAATCTCCTCGTCGTCGGCGGCGGAGATCCGAACATCTCGGGCCGCTTCTACAACGACGACTTCAACGCGGTCTTCGACAAGTGGGCATCGGGGCTGAAGGCGCTCGGCGTCACGAAGGTGACGGGCCAGCTTATCCTGAACAACTCGTTCTTCGACACCGAGACGCGGCATCCGGACTGGAAGGCGGGGCAGGAGCAGAAGTGGTACCAGGCGCCGGTCTCGGCGCTTGCCTACAACGACAACGTGGTCCTGGTCGGGATCCGGCCGGGGCCGAAGGCGGGCAAGCCGGCCACGGTGTCCGTTGAGCCGGCGACGGACTCCCTCAAGGCGGTTTCCAATGCAAAGACGGTCGGCCAGCGGGGCCGGATTGCCGTCGGAGTCAACAGGCCGAGCGGCTC
>DATFWF010000050.1:0-14443 GCA_035259605.1 Thermoanaerobaculia bacterium | reverse complement strand
GCGCGGCGGCCGCCGCGGGCGCCCCGATGCGCTCGTCGCGGTCGTTCTGCTCGCGGGATTGCTGCTGTCGGGCTCGCGCGCGGGGTTCCTTCTCCTGATCGTCGGCGCTCTCGTCCTGGTCGGCGCCGGCGCGGCGGGCTCGGTCGTGCGCCGGGTGACGCTGGCCGCCGCAGGCGTCCTGGTCCTCGTCGGCGCCGGCTTCCTCCTGAGAGGCACCGCCGGGACGCTCGGCTCCCGCATCGCCCAGAGCTTCGACCCGAACCTTCCCGTCGAGTACCGGGTCTCAGCGCGCCCGGCGCTCTGGCGAGCGGCGTGGCGGGTCTTCCTGCGGCATCCGGTCGAGGGAGCGGGGATGGGAGTCTTCGCCTGGACCTTCCCGGATCTCGCCCGCGAAGAAAACCGGCCGCTGATGCGGGACAACCCGGGCAGCGCGTACGTCCAGGCGCTGGCCGAGACCGGGATCGCCGGCTTCTTCCTGACGGCGGTCTTCCTGGTCGCGGCCGGCCGGCAGGCGCTGGCGCGCGCCAGGCTGGGCGACGGCGCGGCGGCCGGCGCCGGCATCGCCGTCCTGACTTTCCTGGCGGCGCTGGCGATCGGATCGCACTGGCTCGCATCGGATGTCTCGCTTCTCTTCTTCCTCCTGGCCGCCTCGATCGCGAGCCCGGCGCCGGAATCCGCGCGCGCGCCGCTCTCCGAGCCGGCTTTCGGGAAGATCGCCAGGATCGCCGCCGTGATCGTCTTCGCGATCTTCGCCGCGGCGTCGGCGCTGGCGACCGCGAGGCCCGCGGAGACCTTTCGCTGGGCTTCCCGGATCGGTTTCCACCAGGAAGAGTCGGGACCGGGCGGCCGGTACCGCTGGACTCGCCGGCGCTTCGCCCTGTGGCTCCAGCCCGGAGAGTCCCGACACTTGACGCTCGTGCACTTCTCGCCGGGCCCGGAGTCGGTGGACGTCTCCGCGCGCGTGGAAGGACGGCCGACCTACCGGCGGACACTCCGGGCGGGAGAGTCGGTCGTCCTCGCCCTGAGCGGCTCTCCCGAGCGCGCGCGCCCCCTCGTCTTCGAAGTGTCCCGCGCCTTCGTCCCCAAGCGCCTCGGCCTCTCGGAGGACAGGCGCGAGCTGGGGCTTCTCTCCATCGAGCAGCCATGAAGCGGGTCGCCGGGCGCGCCGGCGGATGGACGCTCGTTCTTCTGACGGCGGCGTTCTTCTTCCGTGGAGTGTTCTTCGCGCTGGCGCTCCCGGCGGGAGATCCTCTCGACGAGACCTTCCATTTCGCGTACGCGTGTTTCCTGGCGCAGACCGCGAGAGTGCCCGGGGCAAGCGAGCCCTCGATCCCGCTCGAATTCGGGCGGGCCACCGCAGCGCTTCCGGCCACCGGCCTGCCCGGCACTCCCGCGTGGAGCGATTACGCGCGGATCTCGCCGGAGGAGCGAAGCGCTCTGCGGGCGGCGGCCTACGAGTTTCGCCCGGCGGAGCGCTCCGCCTTCTTCGCGCCGAACTACGAGACGCAGCAGCCGCCTCTCTTCTACGGTGTCGCCGCGCCGCTCCTGCGCCTTCTTCCGGCGGCCCGGTTCTCGACGCGGCTCGCGGCGGTCCGGCTTCTGGCGGTCCTTCTCGCGGCGGCCGCGGTGCCGCTCGCCTACCGGTTCCTCCGTCGAGTACTGCCGAAGCGGGCCGCGCTGGCCGCGACGGCGGCCTGGGTCGCCTTTCCCGGCGCCGGCATCTTCGTCGGACGTTTCACCAACGACGCGATGGCGCTTCCCCTGGCGGCGGCCCTTCTCGGTCTCTTCGCTGAGGCGGGCCGGGGGCGCCTCTCGCGGGGCAGGACGATCGCCCTCGCGGCCCTCCTCGCCGCGGCCCTCTGGACGAAGCTCTACTTCCTGCTCTTCGTGCCGCCGGCGATCCTGGCCGCGATCCTCGCGCGCCGGCGCGGGCCCGTCCGTGCGGCCGTCTTGGCGCCGATCGCAGCGGCGCTCCTGATCCTTCCCTGGGCGCTCCACCAGAGATCCGAGACCGGCGACTGGCTGGGGATCAACGCATCCCGGCAGGCGACCGTACTTTCGATCGGATTAACAGAACGGTTCGCGGCGTTTCCGGATTTTCTGACGCCTCGCTTCGCGGTGGTGTTCGCCCGCACTTTCCTCTGGCCGGGCACGCGCAGCGCCTCCGGAGCTCCGGCCGCCGCGGCGGTCGCCCTGGCGATCGCGCTTCTCGCGCTGGCCTTCGGTCCGCTCTTTTCGCCGACGGCGCGCTCCCGGCTGCGCATGCGGTCCTGGTGGATCGCGGGTCTGGCCGCGGCGATCTTCGTCGCGGGTCAGCTCTCCTACGCCTCGACCTACGCCGCGATCGGACGGGCACGCGGCCACGCGCCGGTGGCCGGGCCGGACGGCTGGTATCTGCTTCTTCTCTTCCCGGTGATCCTGACCGCCGGATGCGCGCTCGGGCGGGCGGCTCGCCCCCGTTCCTTCCTGCTCGCGGCGGCGGTGTTCCTCGCGGCCGAGGCACTGATGACGTTCGGAGTGCTGACCGGCGTGTACTCCGGGCGGACCTCCTTCAATGGAGCCAACGTGCCTTTTCCCGTCTACGCGGCTCAGCTCCTCCGACTCCCCGAGAACCTGGCGTCGTACGAGCGGGTGGGCCTGGGGGGGTTGCCGGCCGCCGCCCTGGGGATTCTCGCCGCCGCCTGGGTTGTCCTGCTCGGAGCGGGGATCATCTCGATCTCACGGCGTCGGCGGGGGGGCGGGACGCACGCCGGGCATGAGAGGCCCGGACGTCCGCAAGAGATGGCCCTGGATGGCCGCGCTCGCCTTGCTGAACGTGATCGCGGTGATCCGGATCGTCTCAGCCTCCTCAAACTGCTACCAGACCTCCGACGAGGGGATTCATATCGCCTGCGGGGTGCTCTGGATGAAAGGGGGCCACGATTTCTTCTGCCTCGATCAGCCTCCGCTGGCCCGTGTCGCGGCGGCCGTTCCCCTCATCCTTGACGGAGCGCTGAGCGATCTTCCTCCGGATTTCCGCACGGCCGCCGATGTCATGCCGGTCTTCCGCAAACACTACGAAAGAAGTCTTCGACTCGCACGGATCGGCGTTCTTCCATTTTTCCTCGTCGCGTCGTGGATGGTGTGGGTGTGGACGCGGCGATTTTTCGGCGAAGCGCCGGCGCTCGCCGCGGTCTTCTTCTTCCAGGGTCTGCCTCTCGTCCTGGCGCACTCGGGCCTGGCCACGATGGACGTCCCCGCAGCGGCGCTGCTTGCCGTGGTGCTCTACCTTGAGCTACGGTGGATCGAATCACCGTCCACCCGGCGCGCCCTGGGGCTGGGCGCGGCGGCCGGCCTCGCCGTTCTCACCAAGCACTCCATGGTTCCGTTCGTCGTTGCCGGGAGCCTGCCGATCCTCGCTGCGAAGTGGATCGCGGGGCGGAGAACCGAAAGATGGCCGGCGTCACCTCTTCGCCGGCGTCTCGGCCATCTCGCCCTCGCGGGCGCTGTCTGCCTGTTCGTCGCTTGGGCAGGTTACCGCTTTTCCCTGACTCCTCCCTCCGTTCCCTCGGGACGGCCGCACAGCCTGTTTCGCCTGATGGGCATCGACCGGCTGGCCGCGGATCACCCGCGGATCGGCGACGCCCTCAATCGCCTCGTCGAGACGCCGATGCCTTTCGGGGATCTCTTTCGGGGCGGCCGGCTGGTCGCGGCGCACAACGCCGTGGGCCATCCGGCCGTCTTCCTCGGCGAGGTCCGGGAGACGGGCTGGTGGCAGTTCTTTCCGGTCCTCCTGGCCGTCAAGACTCCGATCCCCTTCCTGATCTTCCTGGCGATCGGCTGTGGGGCCCTCTTTCGGCGCGGAAGGGAAAACGGGTGGAAGAGGTTTTCTCCGATTCTCGCCTCGGGCGCGATCCTGCTCCTCGCCATGACCTCCCGCATCGACATCGGCCTTCGCCACCTCCTGCCGATCTTTCCGCTCCTTTCCGTCGTGGCCGGCCTCGGCCTCCACGATCTCCTTCGCGCGATGAAGCCGCGCACGGTTTCGATCTCCGCGTCGGCGGTCCTCGTCCTCTGGTTCGTCGCGTCTCCGGCCGCCGCTCATCCCGACTACCTCCCGTACTTCAACGAGCTCGCGGGCGCGCATCCGGAGAGGATCACGGTGGATTCGGACCTGGACTGGGGCCAGGACGTGAAGCGTCTCTTCGCGGCGCTCCGAGACCTCCCCTCGGGAAAGCTCTGGTACGCCTGCGTAGGCTGCGCTTACCTGAACCGTGTCGCCGAGCTCGGGGTTCCCGGCGCCCCGCCGGAGCTCGAGGAGCTCGCGGCTTTTCGCCGGGTCTCGGGCTTCGTCGCGGTCAGCGAGTGGGCGATCGCGGTCAAGGGAGAGATGGAGAGGCGTCGCCTGTTGAGGACGGAACGCGGATTCGACTGGCTGCGATCGTTCCCGTTCCGAAGGGTCGGAGCGTCAATTCGCTTGTATCGGGTTCCCGCCAGGTAGAGCAAACCCGTATAATCGCCTCACGGTTTCCTGACCAGAGGTCGACACAATTCGGAGAAGGGGAGGGCGCATGACCATCCCGGTCACGGCCACAGCGCGCATCCTGAATGCACTCCGCGCCGCGCCGCTCTGCGCCGCGCTCTGGCTGGCGGCCGCCGCCGGCCTGGGCCAGGCCGGAGAAGATCCCGCCCGGCTCCTCGAGAAGTCGCAACCGCTTGCCGCGGAGCCGCTCGTCATCCGAGACCTCGACGCTCCGGTCAACATCCTCGACGTCGCCTATGGTTACTACGGGGGTTGGGCCGCCACCGACGGGATCGGCGACCAGATCCTGGACCTCACCTTCACCGGCGGGATCCTCCGGACCGCTCCGCTCAATCTCTACATGGTCAACATCTATCCGGCCGACGGGAAGTACTTCTTCAACGCGGCCGATTCCAACGGCCGCTTCCGCGTCGGGTTCGAAAAGAACTTCAACGTCCGCGGAACCTTCCTTCCCGCGGGATTCCTGTCGCAGGGTTCCTCGCTCGCCGTCAGGCCGGACGACAACGGCGCGACAACGTCCAACCAGTTCGCTCAGGCGAACCTTTTCAAGGCTGACCAGATCTACTCCCTCACTCCGCTCACACTCAAACCGCAGTTGAGGGGAGGGATGGACGTGGGCCCTCTCGGTTACTTCTACGTCGGTTACTCGAGCGGGATCCAGGTCGTCTCACCCGACGGCACGAGCTCGACCCTGGGGAATTACGCGGCCAACGTGACCGCGATCCGGGCGTGCGGCGACGGCCTCTGGGTCGGGACCTCGGCCTCCATCGATTGGGTCACGGTCTCCAACGGGATCGGCTCCTTGATGAGGTATCCGACGCAGAACGGCATTCTGTCGGTGGACTGCGGCGGCAACGGGAGCGCCGTCGCCTCGGGCACCCTGGGCACCCTCTACTACGTCAACCCGGCGCAGAGCGTGTTCCAGGGATTCCAGGTCCAGGGCGGGACCAACCTGATCAAGGTGGCGCTCGGGCCGGGAGTGGCGGTGCGCGGTCTCGTTCTGGACTCCGCAAACGGCCTGGGGACTCTGAAGAGCTTCTCGCTTAACGCCGCATACGGCATCACTCGCGACACGACCACGAACCGCCTGCAGCCGCTTGCGATCCGAACTGTCTTCTGATCATGAGGAGAGCCATGAACCTTCGAGCCCTCGCCCTCGCGGCTCCATTCCTCCTTCCCACCGCCACGGCAGGGGCGGCGTCGCCGCCGGGCGGCGCCAATCCGCTTTCGGCCCGCCTCGCGGCGGCCCGTCCGGACTCCGCGCAGGCTCCCGCCGCGGCGGCATCGGGCCTCGGCGTGAACCTGCCTCTGGTGGCGCGCTTGATCGGCGCGGGGCCGACGCTCTACATCTCGACCGTGGACGTTTCGAACAACACCGCGACCGCGGCGCAGGTGGACTTCTACTTCAACGGCGTGAACCTGCGAACGTCCGTCCCTGTCGCGGTGACGGGCAGCATCTCCTCGGCGGGCGCCCTGGTCGCCCAGGGGGCGGGCGGGACGATGCGCGCGCGGTCGAACGCCCACTTCGACGACTTCATCGATTCCCTCGTGCAGGCCGGGATGCTTCCCTCCTCGATCAAGGACGACGGGTTCATCGGCTCGACCCTCTTCGTCTTCAACGGACTCGGATCGTCCGGCCAGGGGTCCGCCACAGTCCGCTTCTACAACGCGCTCGCCGGCGGGACTGTAGGGCAGTCGCTGAAGGGACGCGAACTGACGGCGAGCGAGCCGCAGAGCCTGGTCGCGACGGTCCGCGATTCGCGCGGCAAAGCGAACACGCCCCAGCTCTACGCCAACATCTTCATCAACAACATGGGAGTCACGGCCAACGGGGTCGGCACGGCCGGCTCGGTCAACGTGCACGTGCAGGCCTACGCGAACTCCACGGGGCAGCCCGTGGGCACTCCTCTCGACACGCCGATCGGCGCCGGCCAGACGGTCGGCATCTCCGACGTGCTGGCCTCGCTGAAGGTCCCCGCGGGGGAGGACACGGTGCTCGTCTACGTCACCGTCACCTCCGGGACCGCGGCTATCTCCGGCGTCTTCGCGCAAGTGGACGTCACCACTCGCGACGGCACGACGACCGACATGAGCCGGGCCGACTTCTGAGGCGTCAGGAAGGCAGCCCGATCCTCGCGAGGACCGCCGCGAAGCGGGGGTCGGCCCTCACCGGGTCGAACTGGGGATCGACCTTCAGGAAGATCAGGAAGAACCGCTTCTCGTCCACCGCCCTCGCGAGCCACTCGAAGGCCTTGTCCGGGTCGCCGACGGAGGCGTAGAAGCCGGCGAACCCGTCGCTCGGGAGCAGGTCCCGGTTGGCCGGGTCGAGAAAAGCGCCCGCGGCGGAGAGCGCCTCGGCGCGCCGGCCCGCCCGGGCCAGGAGGATCGCGATCTCGCCCGTCCGCTCCAGCTGCGCCGGGTCCGGCCCGCGGCGTATCTCCTCGATCGCCTGGTCCACCAGGCCCTTCTGCGCGAGCTCCGCGGCGATCATCCCGCGGGCGAAACGGTTGTCCGGGTCGCGGGCCACGGCTTCGCGGAGCTCGACGAGCGACTCGTCGTAGCGCCGGGCGAAGTAGAGAACGAGGCCCGCGTCCGAGCGGATCTCGGCCGAGCCGGGGTCGATGCGGCGCGCTTCCCGCATTTCCCGCAAGGCATCATCGGCGCGTCCCTCGGAGATGAGCGCGAAGGCGTAACGCTGCCGGGCGCGGGAAGAGCGCGGATCGAGCGCGACCGCGCGGCGGCACTCGCTCTCCGCGCCGCGCCAGTCCCACTCGAAGAAGAGCTTCTCGAAGCAGAGCGAGCTGTGCGCCGGGGCGAGCGCTCCGTCGAGCGAGACCGCGCGGACCGCGGCAGCCTTGGCCTTCGGGATCGCGTCGGGGAAGCTCGGCCCGAGCGAGAGGTAGCAGTCGGCCAGTCCCGCGTAGGCCGCGGCGAACGTTGGATCCGCCTCGATGGACCGCTGGAAGAGCTCGACCGCCTTCTTCAGGCTCGCGTTGTCCCTGGGCTTGATGAGGAAGGACGCCTGGCGGTAGTGCTCGTACGCCAGAGCGCTCCGGGTCCCGGCCTCCCGGTTCGATTTCTCCGATATCGCGAAGATCCCGGCGGCGAACGCGGCGGCCGCCGAGAGGACAAGAATCAGCCAGCGACTCGTACGGCGGGCGGGAACGGCCGGCTGCACGGCTGCCGGCTCGGAAGTGGCGAAGCTGTCCGGCGCAGTTTCGGCGGGAGCCGCCGGCGCCGCGGCGGCGAAATCGAGCCTGTCGGCTTCGTCCCGGCGGACCTCGTGTCGGAACCGGTACCCGATCTTCGGCACCGTCTCGATGTATCGGTCGCCGTTCGAACCGTCGCCGAGCGCCTTGCGCAGGAGGAAGACGTGCTGAGCGAGGTTGCTCTCCTCGACAAAGGTGTCCGGCCAGAGCGCGGCGAGCAGCTCCTCCTTCGTCAACAGGTGCCCCGGGTTCTGGACGAGCAGGAGCAGGGTGTCGAACGTCTTGGGCTTGACGGCGATCAGCCGGCCATCCCGCTCGAGGATCCGCTCCCCGGCGTCCAGGCGGAAGGGGCCGAAACGATAGATGCTCCCCGGCCGAGGTGTCTCGGGCATGCCGTGTTGAGAAAACTTTGAGGGCCCGTTCAAGACTCGGACACCCTCCAAGAACTACGGATTCTATCCATCTGGAAGGGGTGGCTATGCAAGGGACGCGACACCTCAGCCTCAGGGCTCTCTTCGGCCTGGTTGCGCTGGCGGCGGCAGATGCTGCCAGGGCTGGCGAGGGCAACTCGATCCGGGCGGCCAGAATCCCGAGCTCCTGCCCCTGGAAGACCCCGGTTTCGTCCCCCGCTTTCGGCCCTCCGCTCGGCATCGGGAGCTTTGCCACGATAGCCTGGGGGCCGGAAGGGAACTTCATTGCCGGCGACGTCATCGGCGACCGGCTGCTCACCATCTCGCCGGACGGATCGATCGTCAAGTCCCTGCCGCTCAACCTGTTCGTGACCAACGTCGCCGTGGCTGCGAACAGCGTCTACTTCAACGCGTTCGACCGCAACGGCTGGTCCAATGTCGGGAGGATCGGCACCGGTGGTGGTCCCCCGCAAACCGAGCAGCTCGTCAACGGCTTTCTCGACCAGGGAGCGGCGCTGGCCGTCCGTCCGGACGGAATCGTGGCGACCGTGTCCGCCAGTCGTGCCGAGGCCTGGGTGCTTCCGAAGACCCTTACCCCTTTCACGAAGGCTTCTCTCGGCGCCGGGAACACTCCCGTGGCGGCCTCCGTCCTCCCGGACGGCAACTTCTCGATCAACTACAACACCCCGTCTGGCGGAGGAGGAGTCAAGGTCGTTACGCCGGAAGGCGCGGTGCGCGACGGACCGCTTTTTCCCACCCGCACCGGGGCCGCTGTCGTTTGCGCCACCGGCGTCTGGTACGGCGGGGTCAACTTCGTGTACATCGGGACGATCAAGAACGGGGTCGCCACGGCGACGGTCTCGGTCTCGACGCCGTTCGGGCCGATCTTTTCCTTCTCCTGCACCGCGGACAACCGCGTCGCCTACGTCGCGCAGGGGCGGAACATCGGCCTGATGGACGCCTCGGGCGCGATCGAGAACTACACGGTCCCGGGCAGTGGAGAGTTCATCGGCGTCGCTGTCGCGCCGGGGAACGTCCCCAGCGGCTTCGTTCTCGAGCTCAACAACGGGCAGGCCAAGGCAAGGACCTTTCAGCTCCCGGGCCAGTTCGCGGCCGACCCCAACTCGAGCAGCTGTCGGGTGGACCTCGATCCGTTGAGCGTCATCAACCGCTGACGACTGCATTGTCGGAGGACGATATGAAGAGAGCGATCCCGGCGCTGGCCCTCGCGTTCGTGCTTCTCCCCGCGGTCCTTGAGGGGGCGTCCGCGGTGGGGACGGGAGTCCACCTGCCCCTCGTGGCGCGCTTGATCGGCGCCGGCCCGACGCTCTACATCTCCTCGGTGGACGTCTCCAACAACACGACGACGGCGGCGCAGGTGGATTTCTACTTGAACGGCGTCAACATAGGCACGTCCGCTCCGGTCTCGGTGACGGGGAGCATCTCGACGGCTGGCGCGCCCGTGGCGCAGGGCACGGGCGGCACGATGCGCGGGCGCTCCAACGCGCATTTCGACGACTTCATCGACGCCATCGTCGGGGCCGGAATGCTCCCCGCGTCGATCAAGGACGACGGCTTCATCGGCTCGACCCTGTTTGTCTTCAACGGCCTGAACCAGAAGGGACAGGGGGCGGCGGCGGTGCGCTTCTACAATGCGCTCGGCGGCGGCACGGTCGGCCAGGCGCTGCGCGGGCACGAGCTCTCGACCTCCGAGCCGCAGGCGCTCGTGGCGACGTTCCGGGACTCGCGCGGGAAGGCCGGGCCGCAGCTCTACGCCAATCTCTTCATCAACAACATGGGGGTCACTCCGACGGGCGCCGGGTCGGCGGGAAGCGTGACCGTGCACATCCAGGCGTACGCCAACTCGAACGGGCAGCCGGTCGGGACGCCCATCGACACGCCCATCGGCGTCGGCCAGACCGTCGGCGTCTCCGACGTGCTCGCCTCGTTGAAGGTCCCCGCGGGAGAGGACACGGTCCTCGTCTACGTGACCGTGACGGGAGGGACGGCAGCGATCGCGGGAGTCTCCGCCCAGGTGGACGTTGTCACCCGCGACGGCACGACCACGGACATGGCCCGGGCGGACTTCAGCGGCTCGTGAGGGACGCCATGGGAGGAACTGCCGTTCGGCGCACCGTGGTCGCCCTTGCGTTTGGCGCCGCCTTGCTGTGCGGCGCGGGGAGCGTGCTTCTCGGCACGTGCGGTCCCTTCACCGACACGGCCAACGATGTGTTCTGCCCGTTCGTCCTCGAGATCTTCTACGTCGGGATCACGACGGGGACGACGCCGACCACCTACGACCCGAGCGGGAATGTCACGCGTCTCCAGATGTCCGCGTTTCTGTCCAGGGGAGTGGGCGCGGCACTCAGGCGCGGTAGCCGGGCCGCGGCCCTCGGCCGATTCTGGAGGGATACGGGCCAGCTGGCCGTGACGACCGTCGGGGCCCAGCCTTTCTTCGCGAGGTCGGACGGCGCGGATGTCTGGGTCGGCAATCACCTCGGGTTCTCGGTCTCCCGCGTGCGCGTCAGCGACGGGAAGCTCCTGGAGAACTGGAGTGTCGGAACGCCCCCGACCGGGATCGTCGTCGCGATGGGACGCGTCGTGGTCGCCAGCGATCTGACTCCCAACGCCAGGCTCTACTCGATCGACCCGAGCCTGCCGGCCGGTGCGGCCACGACCGTCGCGACCAACCTCGGTCCGGCCGTGCAGAGCCTAACGTTCGATGGGGCGAGCTTCTGGTCGGCCAACTTCGGCATTCCGCCCGGACCGGGCGGGGGCTCGGTCTCACGGATTACCCCTGGAGCGCCTCCCTGGACGGTCACAACGATCACGAGCGGCTTCAGTAACCCCGACGGGATCGAATACGACGGGTCCAACGTCTGGGTCACGGATGTCACCGCCGGTACGCTGCTGAGACTCGCCGGCACCGGAGCGGTCCTGCAGACCGTCACGGTCCAGAACTCTCCCGCGATGCTTGTCTTCGACGGAGCCAATCTCTGGGTTCCCAACGCGGGGTCCAATTCGATCAGCGTCGTTCGGGCTTCCACCGGCTCGGTCCTGGCGACCCTGACCGGCAACGGCTTGAACGCGCCCTTCGCCGCTGCCTTCAACGGCGAGGTCGTCGCGGTGACCAATGTCCTCGGCAGCGCCAGCGTTTCGGCCTGGAACGCCCAGAACCTGGCCCCGCTGGGAACCATCTCGCTGACTTTCGGCCCGGAGCTCGCGGCGCCCGCGCAGAGCAGCTCCGGGGCGCACGGCATTTGCAGTACCGGGGACGGCAGATTCGCCGCCATGGACGACATTGTCGACGTCATGCGTTGGTTTGGGTTTCCGATCTAGGGCGTGGTGATGCGCGTCAGCGTCGCGGGAACCGGCGCACCCGCTCGCGATGGGCGGCGAGGCGTTCGCGGATGTCTTCGAGACGGTCGTTCCCGGTGACCTCCAGGAGGGCGTCGGCGAGGACGAAGGCAACCATCGCCTCGGCGATGACGCCACAGGCGGGGACGGCGGTGACGTCGCTTCGTTCGTAGGCCGCGCGCGCGGCCTCGCGTGTCTCCAGGTCCACGGAATCCAGGCCCTTCGCGAGCGTCGAGAGAGGCTTCATGTAGACGACGGCGAGGAGGTCCTCGCCGTTGGTGATTCCGGCCTCGAGCCCTCCCGCGCGGTTGGTGCGCCGCTTCAGCGTCCCGTCCGGGCCCGGCTCGATCTCGTCGTGGGCGCGCGAGCCCGGGCCTCGCGAGGCCTGAATCGCCGAGCCCAGCTCCACGGCTTTGACCGCGGGAACCGACATCAGCGCCTGCGCGATCCGGCCGTCGAGCTTGCGATCCCAGGAGACGTGTGAGCCCAGTCCCGCCGGCAGCCCGCGGGCGCCGACGAGGATCGAGCCTCCGAGCGTGTCGCCGTCTCGCTTGGCGGCGTCGATAGCCTCGACCATCTTCTTCTCGAGTTTTCGATCCAGGGCGCGAAGCGGGGACTTCTCGTCCACCTTCTCGAGTGAGGCGAACGCTCGCAGCGATTTCTCATCCACGACGGCGCCCACGGAGAGGACGCCGCTTCGAATCTCGGTGCCGCATTCGCGCAGGAGAAGCTTGCAGACCGCGCCGGCCGCGACGCGCGCCGCCGACTCGCGCGCGGAAGCCCTCTCCAGGATGTCGCGCAGGTCCTTCGAGCCGAACTTCATCCCGCCCGCGAGATCCGCATGGCCCGGCCTCGGGCGCGTGAGCTTCCGGCCCGCCGCCGCCTGCTCGTCCACGGCGAGCGGCCCCATGACGTTCTCCCAGCTGGCGAAGTCGCGGTTGAGAATCCCGATCGCGATGGGGGAGCCGAGAGTGATTCCGCCCCGCACTCCTCCCTCGAAGAGCGCCTCGTCCTTCTCGATCCTCATCCGCCCGCCGCGCCCGTACCCGTGCTGCCGCCGCGCGAGCTCGCCGTTGACGAACGCCGCATCGATCGCGAGACCCGCCGGGATCCCCTCCAGGATCGCGGTCAGGCGAGGCCCGTGCGACTCTCCGGCCGTGACGAGCTTGAGGGGCATCGCCGAGAGTCTAGAGCATCGGGTGATCTGCGATCGGGTGATCGGGTGAAGTGTCCCGGTCGATCACCCGATGGCGCGATCACCCGATCACCCGATGGATTACTCGGGCAGCAGGCTCTCCAGCGCGGACTGGGTGAGTAACTGCGAGTAGGTCTCCTCGGGGTGGAAGGAATCCGATTCGGCTTTCTGTCCCGCGCCGGCGAGGAAGAAGAAGAGCAGGGCCGCGGCGGCCGAGAGGACGGCGCGGCGGCGCAGGCGGCGGCGGCGATCGAGGGCGGCTGCCGCGGCGACGCGGCGGACGAAGTCTTCCGCCGGAGCCTGCGGAACCTCGACGTCCGCCGGCCGCGGAACGGCTCGCCACGCGGCGGCGATCCGGCGCTCGATCCTGCACGGCCGGCATAGGAAGAGATGGCCGCGCTGGCCTCTTCCGCCACGGCAAGTCGCGGCTCTCACCGGCGCGCCACCGCGAAACGGGCCTTGAGCTTCTTGCGGGCGCGGTGGATGCGCACCCGCACCCCGGTCACGGTCATCCCGAAGCGCTCCGCGATCTCCCGGTCGGCTTCTCCCTCGACCTCGCGCGCGAGAAGAAGCTCGCGGTCGAGCGGCGAGAGCGCCTCGAGCGTCTCGCGCAGGAGGTCCGCGTCCAGGTGGCGCTTCTCCTCGGAACCGTCCGGGCGCGTGGTCTCGACTAAGGGAACCTCGGGGCGGCGGCGCCGGACGAGGTCGATGGCCGAGCGAAGCGCGATGACCCGCATCCACGCCGCGAAGGAAGTCTGGTGGCGATACGTGGGAAGCGCCCGGAACGCCCGGAGGAAAGCCTCCTGGGCGGCGTCCTCGGCCAGCGCGGGATCTCCCGTGATGCGCCGGGCGGCCGCCAGCGCGGCGGGAGAGGCAAGCCGGGTCAGCTCGGTGAAGGCGTCTTCTTCGCCGCGGCGGGCCCGCTCGACGAGCGCCGCCTCGTAGGAGGGATCCGGCTGTGCCGGCGAGACCGGCCGGACCCGGGGCTCGGGCGGAGGCAGCGGCTTCAGGACTTGCTCTCCAGGAAGGCCTCGAAGGACTTGATGGCCGAGTCGGCCCGACCCTTCGCGCGCTCACGGAGCTGCCGCAGCTTGCCCCGCTGATCGTCGGTCAGGATCGGGTCGACCTCGGCGCGGATCTTCGCGAAGAGCAGCGCCCCGTCGCCCTGGACCCAGCCCAGGCTCTGCGCGGCCGACCGGATGACCGACTCGTCGGGAGCGCCCGACAGCGCGGCCTGGTGGAGGGCCCTCCGGGCATCGGACAGGGCCTTCATGTGGGTCTCGATCTCGGTGGAGTGGGATTTGAGGACCCCTTTGATGCGCGTCTTCTGGTCGTCGGACAGGTCGAGCTCCTCGGACATGCGCCGGAACATCCTCGCCGCCGAAATCCGGTGGCCTTCCCCCGGCATCGCGCCGGCCGAAAGCCTTCCGGCCAGGAGGCCGGCCACTCCGAGCGCCAGGAGGCCCGCGGCGATCAGGACCGATTTTCGGATCTGTTGAATGCTCACGGAGAGTGCCTCCAGCCGTTAAGACGATTGAGACGGCAGATTGATTACCGAGCCGGTAAACTGCTCTGGTGGAACGGCGTTACGTCCTGAAAACCCCCGCCGGGGCGAAGGCCTACCGGGTGGACTACGACCGCGAGTTGAACCCCGAGCAGCGGGAGGTCGTGGTGGCCGGCGGCGGGCCGATCCTGGTCATCGCGGGGGCCGGGACGGGGAAGACCCGGACGCTGGTCTACCGGGTGGCCC
>DATFWF010000049.1:0-6269 GCA_035259605.1 Thermoanaerobaculia bacterium | reverse complement strand
TCCTCGCCGTCGTCGAGAAGTAGGCCGAGAAGTAAAGGAGCAATACACAATGGCAGCGAAAACGATTTCGTACGGCGAGGAGGCGCGGCAGCGCATCCTCCACGGCGTCAACAAGCTGGCCGACGCCGTCAAGGTCACCCTCGGCCCGAAGGGCCGCAACGTCGTCATCGAGAAGAAGTTCGGTTCCCCGACGATCACCAAGGACGGCGTGACCGTCGCCAAGGAGATCGAGCTCCAGGATTCGCTGGAGAACATGGGCGCGCAGATGGTCCGCGAGGTCGCCTCGAAGACCTCCGACGTGGCCGGCGACGGCACGACGACCGCGACCGTGCTCGCGCAGGCGATCTACCGCGAGGGGATCAAGAACGTCACCGCCGGCGCCAACCCGATGGAGCTGAAGCGCGGCATCGACTCGGCCGTCAAGGCCGCCGTCGACTCGCTGGACAAGCTCTCCAAGCCGGTCGAGGGGAAGGACATCGCCCACGTCGGGACGATCTCGGCCAACAACGACTCTGAGATCGGCCGGATCATCGCCGAGGCGATGGACAAGGTCGGCAAGGACGGCGTGATCACGGTCGAGGAGGCCAAGGGCCTCGAGACGACGCTCGAAGTCGTCGAGGGAATGCAGTTCGACCGCGGGTACCTCTCGCCCTACTTCATCACCGACGCCGAGAGGATGGAGTGCGTCCTCGAGAACGCCAAGGTCCTCCTCTTCGAGAAGAAGATCTCCAACATGAAGGACCTCCTCCCGATCCTCGAGCAGATCGCCAAGCAGGGCAAGCCGCTGCTGATCGTGGCCGAGGAAGTCGAGGGCGAGGCTCTCGCGACGCTCGTCGTCAACAAGCTCCGCGGGACGCTCCAGGTCTGCGCCGTCAAGGCCCCGGGCTTCGGCGACCGCCGCAAGGCCATGCTCGAGGACATCGGCATCCTGACGGGCGGCAAGCTCATCTCCGAGGACCTCGGCATCAAGCTCGAGAACGTCAAGTGGGAGGACCTCGGCGACGCCAAGAAGCTCACCGTGGACAAGGACAACACGACGATCGTCGTGGATGACCGCTCCAAGAAGAAGCAGGAGGCGATCGCCGGGCGCGTCAAGCAGATCCGGACGCAGATCGAGGAGACGACCTCTGACTACGACCGCGAGAAGCTCCAGGAGCGCCTGGCCAAGCTCGTCGGCGGCGTCGCCGTCATCAAGGTCGGTGCCTCCACCGAGACCGAGATGAAGGAGAAGAAGGCCCGGGTCGAGGACGCCATGCACGCGACCAAGGCGGCCGTCGAAGAGGGGATCGTCCCCGGCGGCGGCGTGGCGCTCCTTCGCGCCATCGAGGCCGTCAACAAGGTCGTCGGCTCGCTCTCGGGCGACGAGAAGATCGGCGCGAAGATCGTGGTCCGGGCGCTCGAGGAGCCGACCCGCCAGATCGTCGGCAACGCCGGCTCCGAAGGCTCGGTCGTCATCAACGAGCTCCGCGCCAAGGGCGGCAACTTCGGCTTCAACGCCAACTCCGAGAAGATCGAGGACATGCTGAAGGCCGGGATCATCGACCCGACCAAGGTCACCAAGAACGCGTTGCAGAACGCGGCTTCGATCGCCGGCCTGATGCTGACGACCGAGGCGATGGTCTCCGAGATCAAGGAGAAGGAGAAGCCCGCCGCGGGAATGCCGGGAGGCGCCGGCGGAATGGGCGGAATGTACTGATCCGTTAAACGGCGGAACCCGTTTTCGATTCGAGCCCCGGCGACCAGCCGGGGCTTTTTTTTCGGGGCGCGGGCCCTCCGCGGCCGATCTGGTAGACTGCCCGGCAATCAAGAACTTCGGCTCTCTCGAGAAGGCGGCGGTCCCTGCGGGACCGTCCGGGGTTGTCCAATCACGCGGGGGAGGAAGATCTTCCGAGAGCTCGATGGAATCCGAGGGTCTTTTCCGCAGCCTGTTCGAAGCCGCGCCGGACGCGATCGTGATCGTAGACGCCTCGGGGCGGATCGTGCTCTTGAATGCCCCGGCGGAGTCCCTGTTCGGCTACGCCCGCGAGGAGCTGGTCGGCCGGGCCGTCGAAACGCTCGTCCCGAAGCGGTTCCAGGCCGCCCACGAGGGGCATCGCGGTGGCTACGGCGCCAGTCCCCACTCGCGCCCGATGGGAAGCGGGCTGGAGCTTTACGGGGTGAAGAGGGACGGTACCGAGTTTCCGGTCGAGATCTCGCTCTCGCCGCTCCAGACCGAAGGAGGCCTCCTCGTCTCGAGCGCGATCCGCGACATCAGCGAGAAGCGCGAGGCCGCCGAGCGGATCCGCAGGTTGAACCTCGAGCTCAAGGGGCGAGTCGGCGAGCTGGCGGCTTTGAACGAGGAGCTCGAGGCGTTCTCCTATTCGGTCTCGCACGACCTGCGGGCGCCGCTTCGGCACATCGACGGGTTCGCGCGTCTTCTCGCGCGTCACGCGGGCGACCGGCTGGACGAGAAAGGGCGCCATTACCTGGAGACGATCGAAGACTCCGTCCGGCAGATGGGGAGGTTGATCGACGACCTGCTCGCCTTCTCCCGGCTGGGCCGCGCGCCCCTGCGGTCCGAGGCGGTTGATCTGGCGGCCCTAGCCCGGGACGCGATCCGCGAGATCGAGGAGGACTGGAAGGGCCGGGAGATCCGCTGGACCGTGGGCGAGCTGCCGGCGGTCCGCGGCGACGCCGCGCTCCTGCGCCAGGTGTTCGTCAACCTTCTTTCCAACGCCGTCAAGTACTCGAGCCGGCGCGGAGTCTCGGAGATCGAGATCGCAACGGCAGGCTCCACGCCGGACGAGGTCGTCTGCATCGTGAGGGACAACGGCGTGGGCTTCGACGGGAAGTACGCCGGCAAGCTCTTCGGCGTCTTCCAGCGGCTCCACGGCGCGGAAGATTTCGAGGGGACCGGCATCGGGCTGGCCAGCGTCCGGAGGATCATCCAGAAGCACGGCGGACGGACCTGGGCGGAGGGAGCGGTGGACTCCGGCGCGACGTTCTCTTTCTCGCTTCCGCGTCCTCGGAAGGAGAACGAATGGCGGAAGTGAGGTGCATCCTGCTCGTCGAGGACAACCCGAAAGACGTCGAGCTGACGCTGACGGCCCTCTCCGAGCACAACCTGGCCAACGAGGTCGTCGTCGCGCGCGACGGCGAGGAGGCGCTCGAGTACCTGCGCCGGCGCGGCCGCTTCGCCGGCCGGGAGCCCGGCGACCCGGCTGTCGTGCTGCTCGACCTGAAGATGCCGAAAGTGGACGGGCTCGAAGTGCTGCGTCAGATCAAGTCCGACGACGCGCTGCGGACGATCCCGGTCGTCATGCTGACTTCCTCGCGGGAGGACAAGGACCTGATCGACTCCTACCGCCTCGGCACCAACGCCTACGTCGTCAAGCCGGTCGTCTTCGAGCATTTCGTCGAGGCGGTCCGCAACATCGGCGGCTTCTGGGCGATCCTGAGCGAGGCGCCGCGGAGGACGTCCTGACGCCATGATCGGAACCGCGGCCGACAGGCAGGGCTCAGACGTGGCCGCGCGAAGGCTCGTCCGGATCCTCCACGTCGAGGACAACCCGAGGGACGCCGAGCTGATGGGGGAGACGCTCGCCGAAGACGGGATCGAGTGCGAGATCCTCCGGGTCGAGGACCGCGAGGCCTTCGCCGCGGCCCTCGACCGCGGGGGCTTCGACGTCATCGTCTGCGACTACTCGATCCCCTCCTTCCACGGCGACGACGCTCTCTCGATGGCGCGCTCGCGCCGCCCGGAGGCGCCGTTTCTCTACCTCTCCGGGACGATCGGCGAGGAGAAGGCGGTCGAGGCCCTGAAGGGAGGGGCCACCGAGTACGTTCTGAAGGGGAACCTCTCCAAGCTCCCTTCGGCGGTGCGCCGCGCTCTGGCCGAGGCGAAGGAGCGCGCCGACCGGCGCCGGGCCGAGGAGGCCTTACGGGACTCGGAGCAGCGCTACCGCCGGCTCTTCGAGCGCAACCTCGCGGGGGTTTTCCGCTCGACCGCGGACGGGAAGATGCTCGAGTGCAACCTCGCCTTCGCCCGGATCTTCGGCTACGAGAGCCCCGAGGAGCTGCTGGCGGTCCCGGCGAGCGAGCTGTACGTCCGCCCCTCGGACCGCGCCGCCGCCCTGGAGCGCATCCGGCGCGAGGGGACGATCCTCGGCTACGAGACGTCCCTGCGGCGCCGCGACGGCTCGCTCGCCTGGATCCTGGAGAACGTGACCCTCCTGCCGGGAGAGGACGGCGGCCCCGAGATCCTCGAGGGCACCTTAATCGACGTCACGGAGCGCAAGAGGCTCGAGGAGCAGTTCCGGGAGGTCCAGAAGATGGAGGCCGTCGGCCGGCTCGCCGGGGGAGTCGCCCACGACTTCAACAACATCCTGACCGCGATCCTCGGCTACACCGACCTGCTCGGCGCCAGCCTCTCGGCGGCGAACCCGCTGCGCGAGGAGGTCGAGGGGATCCGCAACGCCGCCCAGCGCGCCTCGGCCCTGACCCGGCAGCTCCTGGCCTTCAGCCGAAGGCAGGTGCTCGTCGTCGAGACGGTGGACTTGAACGTCCTCGTGCGCGACATGGAGCGGATGCTGCACCGCGTCATCGGACAGGACATCCGGATCTCGACGGAATGCGACCCGCTCCCGGCGAGAGTCCGAGCCGACCGCGGGCAGCTCGAGCAGGTCCTCGTCAACCTCGTCATCAACGCCCGCGACGCCATGCCGGCCGGCGGCTCGATCCGGATCCGGACCCGGAACTCCGCGGCGGAGGATGGGAGTCCCGAGGTGGTCCTCACGGTCGCGGACAACGGCACCGGGATGGACGCGGACACGGTCGCCCACATCTTCGAGCCCTTCTACACGACGAAGGAGAAGGGGAAGGGGACGGGCCTGGGCCTCGCGACCGTCTACGGGATCGTCGAGCAGAGCGGGGGACGGATCGAGGTCTCGAGCGAGGTCGGCCGGGGCAGCGTGTTTCGCGTTCGCCTCCCGCCGATCCGCGGCGCGTGAGCTCCGATCCGTTTCCGGGGTCCGCGACGATTCTCGTCGTGGACGACGACGAGCAGATCCGAGGGCTCATCGCCCGCCTCTTGAAGCCCCTCCGGCACGCCGTCCTGGAAGCCGGCTCGGCCGAGGAGGCCGAGGACAGGCTCGCCGGGATCACTCCCGACCTGGTGCTCCTGGACATGCAGATGCCCGGCAAGAGCGGGCACGAGCTGCTCTCCGAGATCCGCGCGAATCCCCGCACGCGGTTAGTCCCGGTCGTGATGATCACGGGCGCCGCGACCCACGATCTGAAGCTCAAGGCGATCCAGTCCGGCGTCACGGATTTCATCGCCAAGCCGTTCTCGCCCGAGGAGATCGTCGCGCGGGCCCGGGCGCTGCTGGAGCTGAAGTTCGCCACGGACGCGCTCGAAGACGCGGAGCAGGTCATCATCGCGCTCGCCCGGACCATCGACGCGCGCGACCGCTACACGTACGGCCACAGCGCGAGGGTCTCGCTCTACGCGGGCCTGCTCGGCGAGCGGATCGGGCTGGAGGATCGCGCGCTGGCGGCCGTGCGCCGCGGCGGCCTCTTCCACGACTTCGGCAAGATCGCGGTCCGGGACGCCGTGCTGCTCAAACCCTCGAAGCTGACCGCCGCGGAGTACGCCGAGATCCAGCGCCACCCGCGGGAAGGACGCGAGCTGCTCCGGAACATGAAGACCCTGGCGCACGCGATGGCGGTCGTCTATCACCACCACGAGAGGATGGACGGATCCGGATATCCCGACGGCCTCTCGGGGGAAGCGATCCCGATCACGGCGCGTGTCACGACGATCGCGGACGTGTTCGACGCGCTCACCACGGCGCGGGTCTATCGCGGCGCGCTGTCCCGCGAGGAGGCCCTCCGGATCATGCGGGACGAAGTCCGGAAGGGGTGGTGGGACGGGCGCATCCTCGACGAGCTCCAGGCCGTCCTGGAGACGCTGCCCGAGGACGACGAGCGGATCCGCCTCCTCGCCGCGCCCAGGCCCGCCTAGCGGGCGCGCCGGCGAAGGATCGCGCCCGCCGGAACCTCGCTTGTGTTTGCCGGGGCCGGCGATTCTTCGGGAGCCCCTCGGACGATGACGAGCCTCCGGCGCTCGCGGCGGCGCCGCAGGGCGAGCTCGAAATCGTGAGACCCCGCGGGAAGGGCGCCCACTTCCAGGATCGCAACTCCCAGGAACCCTCGTTCCCCGGGAACGCAGAACCACCGCGCTACCGGCCAGGGCGCTTGCCCGGCCTTGACGGCGGGAACGTTCTCGCGCC
>DATFWF010000048.1:0-9332 GCA_035259605.1 Thermoanaerobaculia bacterium | reverse complement strand
CGAAGGGCCCGCCCCTACCACGAGGTTGCGCCAAGGTGTGAGGGCGGGCGGGTGGCGACGCACGAGGCCCCCCCGCCAGCGCGCCAGGGCCGGCGGAAAAAAGCAAATCGTTAGGGAACGAAGTCACCCCGGCCCGAGCACTGCCGGGGGGTGTGCGGCGACTGGACCCGCCCGCCCGTCTTTTCAGCGACTTATGCGTGGAGGGACTGGTACCTGGCGAGCAGGACTTCCCGGGACTCGGTGAACGCGGGGTCCACGATGATGCAATCGGACACCGGGCAGGCGTCCACGCACTGGGGCGAATCGAAGGCGCCGGCGCACTCGGTGCAGCGCTCGCGGTTGATCACGTAGATATCGTCGCCCGCCGTAATCGCCTGGTTGGGGCAGGTCGGCTCGCAGTTGCCGCAGTTGATACAAGTCTCGGTAATCACCATCGCCATGGTCGAATCTCCTTTTCGGGCGACAGCCTGCCACGCGGGCACCCCGAGGAGCTGATGCAAAGACATCAGCCGCGCCGGGCCGGCCGCCGGGGAGCCCTCCCGGCTGACCTTCAGCGCAATTTGATTCGTTTGCATCAAGGAGACTTCGAGGGCTCCCTTTAGCCTTCACTCGACATCCGGGGCAAACCCTCCTTTGCCCCCGCAAATACCCTCCGCCCCCGCGTTCGGTCCGCCCGCCGGCGCGGGGGCAAATCTTTTCCGGCGTGTTAAGGTTTTCGCCGTGCCGGCCAGGCGAGCGAGGCGCGGACCCCACTATCCGTCGGATCTGCTGCAGTCGCCCCTCTACTCCCACACCTGCAAGGAGGCCTTCCGCGTGATGGAGCGCCTGGCCGCCGGCGAGGCCGCCGCCCACCCGGGCGCCATGCGGAGCCGGGCCCTTCTGGGGGAGGACACCGGCCTGCCCTCTCCCGCCCTGGACCAGGTCCTTCACTTCCTGGAGATCGCCGGGCTGGTCCTGTGCGGCCGCGCAATGGCCGGCGCCGTGCGCCTGGCCAGGCCCGCCTCGGAGATCTCGCTCCTCCAGGTCGTCCGCGCCATCGACGGCGCGGGGCTCTGGAATCGCTGCATCCTCGGCTTCGAGGAGTGCTCCGACGCGATGCCGTGTCCAGCGCACCCCGTCTGGAAGACGACGCGGGCTCTTCTCGAGCGTCACCTGGACGACCAGACGATCGCCGACCTCGCGAGGTCGCTGAAACGGCGGCAGCGGTCGGGGCAATTTCCCGCCGCCAAACACTCGAAGGCCGCGGGGGACCGGCGCGCCGCGCCCGCGTTGGCCTTCGATTTCACGGGGGACCGATGAGAGACGAGAAGGAGATCCGCGCGGAGATCCGCGCCGTCCGCGACCGTGGAAAGTCGCTGTCGGGATTCTGGGTGGCCGAGCTCGCGGCCGCGGCCTACGCGCTCGAGTGGGCGCTCGGCAAGCACGGCAAGCCTCCTTCGGAAGACATCGGGACGGGCGAGAGCGCGCAGGGACGCATCGCGGCCTCGCTGGTGAAGGCGGCGCAGATCGAGGCGGAGTCGGCGAAGAAAAAGGCGCCGCCGGCGAAGAAGGAGGGCCCGCCGCCGAAGAAAGAGGCCGCAGCGCCGAAGAAGGGGAAATCGGCCGGACCGCTGCGTCGGGTCAAATAAGGCGTCCGCCGCGGCGTCCGGGATGAAGCTCGACCTTCACACGCATTACTACCCGCCGGGGTACTTCGAGGCGATCCGCGACGCGGGCGGCGACTTCTCCTTCGGGACCGATCCCGCCGGCCGGACCATCATCCGGCATCGCGGCGCGCGCTTCTTCGGGATCACCCCGCCGATGACCGACCCGGCCAGGAGGATCGAGGAGATGGACCGGGTCGGCATCGACGTCGAGGTCGTGTCGCTCTCGACCCCCAACGTCTTCTTCGCGGAGCCGGACCGGCAGCCGGAAATCGCGCGGATGGTCAACGAGGGCTACGCGGAGCTCGTCGGCCGCTGGCCTGGACGCTTCCGCGCATTCGCTTCGATCCCGATGGATTCGCCCGACGCCGCGATCGAGGAGCTGCACCGGTGCCTGGACGAGCTGCGCTTCCAGGGCGTCATCCTTCTCTCAAACATCCGGGGACGCGCCCTCACCGACCCGGCCTACCGACCCTTTTTCGAGGAAGCGAACCGCGTCGGCCTCTGCATCTTTCTCCACCCGATGCTGCCGCTCCACTCCGAGCCGTTCAACGAATACGTTCTCGGCCCGCTCGTCGGCTTCCCGTTCGACACGACCCTGGCGGTCGCCCGCATGTGCTTCGACGGGATGCTGCGCGATCTTCCGAACATCCGCTGGATCATCGGGCACCTCGGCGGAGCGATCCCGTACCTGATGGAGCGTCTCGACAACGGCTTCCGGGATTTCGCCGAGTGCCGGGCGAAGATCGACGAACTTCCGAGCGTCTATTTGAAGCGCCTCTACTACGACACCGTGACCTTCTCGCCGCACACGCTGCGGATGGTCCGCGGCCTGGTCGGCGCGGACCACATGGTGATGGGAAGCGACTATCCGCACCTGCTGGGCTCGATTGACCGCGCGGTCTCCTCGATCGAGTCGCTGGACATTCCCGCGGCCGAGAAGGAACGGATCTTTTCCGGCACCGCCTTCTCCATCCTGAACAACGTCGAAGCGTGACCGGCGCCTCTCCCCGGTTCGTCCGCGCGGTCGGATTGGCGGGGCTGATCGCGATCGCGGTCAACGGAGTGGTGGGGTCGGGGATCTTCGTGCTGCCGGCCACCGCCGCCGCGATCGCCGGGGCGGCGAGCCCGGCGGCGTACCTCCTCGCGGCGCTGGTGATGGCGCTCGTCGTCCTCTGCTTCGCGGAAGCGGGAAGCCTCTTCGAGGAGACCGGCGGTCCCTACCTCTACGCGCGGGCGGCCTTCGGGCCCTTCGCCGGGTTCCTGGTCGGGTGGATGTTCTTCCTGGCGCGCCTGGCCTCGACGGCCGCGATCGGCAACGCGTTCATCGCGTACCTGGCGTCCTTCTGGCCCGCCGCGGGGTCCGGAGCAGTCCGCGCCGCCGTCCTGGCCGCGGTGATCGGAGGACTGGCCGCGATCAATTTCGCGGGGGTGCGCCCGGGTTCGCGGACCGTCGATGTCCTGACGGTCGCGAAGATGCTCCCTCTGCTCATCTTCGTGGCCGCGGGGATCTTCGCGGCCGACCCCTCGCGTTACCGGCTCTTCGCGTTGCCGCCGGCGGGCGCTCTCCGCGAGGCGAGCCTGCTCCTCGTCTTCGCGTTCGGAGGATTCGAGAACGCCAACGTGCCCTCCGAGGAAGTCCGGGACCCCCGGCGACACCTGCCCATCGCCCTGATCGCCGCGATCGGCTTCACGGCGGTTCTCTACGTCTTGATCCAGGTGGTGGCGCTCGGAACGCTGCCTGGCCTCGCCTCGGACAGGACCCCGATCGCGTCGGCCGCGGCGCGGTTCCTCGGTCCTGCCGGCGCCGCGCTCATGACCGTGGCGGCGATCCTCTCGACGCTGGGGAGCGCGAGCGCGCTCCTCCTCGTCGGGCCGAGGATTCTCTACGCGTTCTCGCGCGCCGGAAGGCTTCCGGAGGCCCTTTCGCGGATCCACCCGCTGCACCGGACGCCGCACGTCGCGATCGCCGTCTTCTCGCTGGTGGCCTTCGGCGCGTCGCTCGCCGGCTCCTTTGCGTGGCTGGCGGCCCTCAGCGCGATCGCGCGACTCGTCTTCTCGGCGGCGACCTGCCTCGCCGTGCCGATCCTGCGGCGCCGGATGCCGCGCGGCGGGTTCCGCGCGCCCGGAGGTCTCCTGGTCCCGCTCGGCGCCGCGGCGCTCTGCCTGTGGCTTCTTGCCGGGATCAACCGCGGGCAGGCGCTCGCCGGTGCCGTGGCGCTTATCACCGGCTGCCTGCTCTATCTCCCCGGCCGGCGCTCCGCGGAGCCGGCCGGGCGGACGGGTTAAGCTCCCGCGCCGTGGGAAGCGCGGCGCGCGGGGGATTCGCTCTCGAAAAGGAGTCCGTCCGAATCCTGCTCGAGGCTGTCGAGCGGCTCGAGCAGGGGTTCTCGGAACTGCCGGCGGTCGAGGCCGCGCCGGCTCCACGCGAAGAGATGCGGGAGATCCTGCTCGACGCGGCGGGGCGGCTGACGGAGAACTACCCGTTTTTTCATCCGCTCTACGCCGGCCAGATGCTGAAGCCTCCGCATCCGGTCGCGCGAGCGGCGTACGCGCTGGCGATGTGGGTCAACCCGAACAACCACGCGCTCGACAGCAGCCGGGCGAGCTCGAAGATGGAGAGAGAGGCGATCGGAGAGATCGCGCGGATGTTCGGCTGGGACAGCTGCCTGGGCCACCTCTGCGGCGGCGGCACGATTGCGAACCTCGAGGCGCTCTGGGTCGCCGGCCGCGTGGCGCCGGGAAAGACGGTCGTCGCGTCGGACCAGGCGCACTACACGCACGGAAGGATCTCCGCGGTGCTCGGCCTCCCGTTCGAGACGGTCCCCTGCGACGCCGCGGGAAGGATGGACGCGGCGGCGCTCGCGGCGCGCCTCGAGGGCGGGGGAGTCGGCACGGTCGTCGCGACGCTCGGCACGACGGCGACCGGCTCGGTGGATCCGCTGCCGGCGATCCTGGAGCTTCGCGGCAAGCACGGTTTCCGCCTCCACGCCGACGCCGCCTACGGCGGTTACTTCGAGCTGGCGGGAAACCTCGCGGCGCCGGCTCGGGCAGCCTTCGACCGCGCGGCGGAAGCCGATTCGATCGTCGTCGATCCCCACAAGCACGGCCTCCAGCCGTACGGATGCGGAGCCGTGCTTTTCCGCGACCCGTCGGTCGGCCGCTTCTACAAGCACGATTCGCCGTACACGTACTTCACGTCGTCGGAGCTGCACCTGGGGGAGATCAGCTTGGAGTGCTCCCGCGCCGGGGCGGCGGCGGTGGCGCTCTGGGCGACGCAGCGGATGATGCCGCTCGCGCCGGGCGGTGTCTTCGCGCGCTCGCTCGAGGCGGGGCGCGAGGCCGCGCTCGATCTCCACCGGCGGCTCTCGTCGGATCCGCGCTTCCTGGCGCCCTTTCCGCCCGAGCTCGACATCGTCGTCTGGACGCCGCGCGCCGGGAGCGCGTCCCGCTCCTCGGAGCTCGCGCGGAAGGTCTTCGACGAGGCGGCGGGCCGCGGGCTTCACTTCGCGCTGGCGGAACTGCCCGCGCATTTCTTCGACCTTTCGTCCCACGGGATCGTCCGGGACCGCGACCGGATCACGTGCCTGCGTTCCGTCCTGATGAAGCCCGAGCACAAGACCTGGCTCCCGAGAATCTGGGAGATCCTCGATCTATCGATCTCGGCCGCCTCGGCTAGCTAGCCGGCAGAAGAGGCACGACCGGGCGGGAGGGGCAAGCCTCTCCCCTACGATCCGAAGCGACGCGAGCCCGGTTCGAAGGTAAGTCGGTCTTTACGCTCGCGACGGGAGGAGTCTCCCAATGCGCCAGCGAGGGAGGAGCCTCCCGTCGCGGAAGCGGAGCGCGGAGCGAGGGACCAGGCGAGCGGTCGAGCCTTCAGGCGAGCCGCTCGCCGGTGCGCCGAAGGCGCAGGTCCATCGCGCAGCGCGGAGCGACGGTCAGTGGCAGTAGCGGCCGACGGTCTCCAGGAGGGTGTTGGGCTGGGCGGGTTTTCGGAGGAAGCCGGAGGCTTTCAGCTCCGTCGTGTTTTCGTCGGCGCGGCTGTGAGCGGTGATCAGGATCGTAGGGATGCCGGCGAGGGTCGTGTCCTGCAGTTGCTCGCGGCGGAACTCCCAGCCGTTCATGACCGGCATCATCAGGTCGAGCAGGATCAGACAGGGTCGATCTCCGCGCCGCAGCTCCTTCAACGCCTCGAGGCCGTTCGCCGCGAGCGTGACCTCGTATCCCTCGTCTTCGAGAACGTCCTTGATCGCATCCAGGACGGCGTAGTCGTCGTCCACGACGAGCACTTTCATACCGCAATCCCCTTCACGCATGGCCGAGCGGCAGATCGACCCGAAACGTCGAGCCCTTCCCGGGCTCGCTCTCGACTTCGATCTTACCTCCATGCGCTTCCACGATCTGCCGGCTGATCCAGAGGCCCAGCCCCATCCCGCCGTAGGAGCGGCGCGACACCGCCCGCTCGAACCGGTCGAAGATCTTCGACCGCTCCTCTTCGCTCATTCCGATTCCGTGGTCGCGAACGCTGACGCTGGCGGAGGCCCCGTTGGGCTCGACCCGGATCTCGATCGGCATCCCCTTGCCGAATTTCACCGCGTTGGACACGAGGTTCGTAACGACCTGGTCGATCCGGGACCGGTCCCACTTCCCCCTGACGCCCGGCGGCGCCTCGATTCGCAGCTCGCAGCCGGCGCGCGCGGCGACGTCGCGGAAGCGCTCGGAGGCTTCCCGCGCGATGCGCGAGAGGTCCGCCTCCTCGGTCTCGAGGTCGAGCCTGCCGGAGGTGATGCGCGTCACGTCGAGAAGCTCTTCGGTGAGGCGCACGAGCCGGTCGAGCTGCGTGCGGGAGCGGTCCAGAAGCTCGGCCGCCTTGTCGAGCTGGCCGGCACTCAGGCGCCGGCCGAGCGTGAAGAACTGGAACTGCAGCGTCGTCAGCGGCGTCCTCAGCTCGTGCCCGGCCATCGAGAGGAAGTCCTCGCGAGCCCGCGCCGCCTCCCGCGCTTCGCGGTAGAGGCGTTCCCTCTCCGCCTGCTGCTGCTTCTGCTCGGTGATGTCGCGCGCGATCTTGGCGGCGCCGACAATGTTGCCGTCCAGGTCTTTGATCGGCGAGACCGACAGCGAAACGGCGAAACGCTCGCCGCTCTTCTTGACCCGCACCGACTCGTAATGCTCGACTCTGTCCCCCTTGCGGACCCGGCCGAGGATCTCGCTCATGTCGCCGCGGTGCTCCGGCGGCATCAGGACCGAGACCGGTTTGCCGAGGACCTCCTCGCTCCGGTAGCCGAAGAGCCGCTCGGCCGCTGCGTTCCACTCGACGATCCGCCCCTCGAGGTCCTTGCCGATGATCGCGTCCTCGGAGGACTCCACGATCGCGGCGAGCCGGTGAAGGTTCTTCTCCGCTTCGCGGCTCCTCTCCAGGAGATCCTCGACTTCGCGCGTGGTCCGTTCCGCCGCGCGCCGGGCCGAGTTGGCCTCCGCGACGAGCGCCGCCTGGCGCCGGCGTGCGGCCCGGAGCGCTCCGAAGGCGAGGGAGCCCAACGCCCCGACGAGGACGAATCCTCCGAGCCGCATCGCGGCGGCCGTGTCGCCGATGATCAGCGAGTAGAACGGCGGGTAGAAGAGATTGGTGACGGCCATCGTCGAAAGCGCCAGACAGACGATGCCGGGGCCCCGGCCGCCGTACCAGCTCGCGGCGAAGACCGCCAGGAGGCTGAGCATCTGCGGCATGTACTCGAGGACGGGCCAGAGGAGGCGGGTGAGAAGAAGGGCGGCCGCGCAAAGCAGGACCGCCATGCCGTAGCGAAGCCACGCCGGCCGCTCCTGGTCGGGATACCCGGCGGTCGCGGGAGTCACTGCGGATGGGGCTTCGACGGACATCGAGCTCATGGAGTCTTACGCGGAATTGCAATTCCCGTTCCAGTCGGCCGTCCCACTGTAAGGGTCTGCCGCAGCCCGTGTTCCATCGCCTCATAGCGCTGGTCGGGCTCCGCGCCGACGGCGTCGAGGACCTTGCTGAAAAAGCTGCGTGCGCCGGCGGTCATCGCGATGTCGAGGATGTCGGCATCGGAGAACCCGTGCCGGTGAAGCTCCTCGATGTCGCCCGGGACGATCCGCGAGGCGTCGATCGCGACTTTCTCGGCGAAGGCGAGGAGCGCGACTTCTTCCGGCGGCAGTCCGGCCGAACGGTAGTCCCGCACGATCGCCTCGACCTGCTCGGGAGTGAAGAGCATCGAACGGAGCGCCGCCCCGTGGTGGAGCGTTCAATAGGTGCAGCGAAGCCTGGCGGCGGCGATGATGGTCGCGAGCTCGTAGCGCCGCGCGTCCATCTTCGAGCGGATCGCCCCGAGAAGGCGCCTCCACGCCTCCAGGACTTCCGGACGCAGGCTCCACGCCTGGCTGTAATTGGGAACGAAGCCGTGTTTGCGGATGTCCTGGTCGTAGAGCTCGGCTAACAGGCCCTGGGCTTTCTCCGGAGGGATCGTTTCGATGAAGGCCATCAAAGGAATCCTCCCGCCTCCAGTCTAGAACTTCGGGCGGGAGGATCCGAATCGACTCTACGGAAGGATCACGAGCTTCGGAGCGAGGGTCGGGTCGCCGGCGGCGAGCGCTCCCTCCCGGGAGTAGAAGCTGACGAAGCCGGCCCCGGAGGGCTTCCGGACGAACCAAGTCATGTAGGAGAGGTCCTGCGGCCCGAGGCCGGCCTGGACGTCCGCCGTGACGTCGAACCAGATCTTCGAGCCGTCGCCCATGTTGTTCGTGATGAACTGATTCGGGGAGGCCGCCGCGATCGAGCGAGCGGGCCCCTGGACGTTCTGCCCGCCGTTGTCCCAGTGGGCCTGCCCGGAGCAGTCGGCGGCGACGTTGGAGATGTCCGTATCGGTCGAGCAGTTCCAGGTCACGCCGTTGCCGTCGCCGCGGTAGACGACCGTCGGGAAGTTGAAGCCGTTGCCCTCGGCCCAGTCCTCGAACCCGTCGTTCAAGCGGTACGCCTTGATGAGGTTGCCGGCTCCTCCCGGCCAGTCGTGCGGCGGGTCGTCGAACCCGGCGTTCTGGACGGACAGGATGAGATAGGCGTGCTGCCCGGCGGGGACGGTGAGCCCCGCCGCGAAGAATCCGAAGATGCCGCTGACCTGGTACTTCACGCGCACGGTGTAGTTCGCGCCGTTGTTGGTGTTCTGGTCGCCGTGGAGGATCGTGGCCTCCTTGTTCGGCCTCGGCAGCGGCGAGCAGCAGTTGGTGAATGTGCCGGTCACGCCGTGCTCGATGTCCACCTGCTGGCCGGCCCAGAAGCGCCCGTTGAAGAACGTGCAGCAGCCGCTGCCGCCGAAGTGGATCGACCCGTTCGGGGTGTACACGTCGCCGATCCAGTTGGAGCCTCCGTTGCCGCTGAAGGCGTCGCCCGTGCCCTGCGCCTCGAGCTTGACCTCGGTGTTGCTCAGGGAAGTCGGAAGGGTCTCGACCGAGCCAAAGTTCGCCCCCTGACAGACGTAGATGTGAACCGGCGGCGACTGCACGACGAGCTTCGCGCCGTTGGCCGTCGAGATCGAGTTGAAGAAATAGTTCCCGGAGCTCGTCAGCGTCAGCGTGAATCCCGCTCCGTACGTCACGTCGCCGATCGGGCTGGCGTTCGAGAGCGACAGGCTCTGGCTGTTGGCACCCGAGTAGTTCGCGCCTCCCGTCGGACAGGTC
>DATFWF010000047.1:0-22511 GCA_035259605.1 Thermoanaerobaculia bacterium | reverse complement strand
GGGCGCGATTCTCCAGCAGGAGCCTCAACCGCGAGGCGGAGAGGTCGAGCGCGATCGATCGCCTCGTTCTGCCGTGAAAGAGAGATGAGAACGATTTCCCGCCTGGCGCCGCGGCGAGATCTACGAGCGTCTGGCCGGGGGGGAGCAGAAGCGGAAGAACCTGCGACCCGACGTCCTGGATCAGGAAGCGCCCGGCCGCGAAGAGCCGGGACCGGACCGGGTTGCCGGAGGTCACCGACAGCGCGAGCGGGGAGAGCGGCGAGGCCCGGGTTTCGATCCCCTCCGAGAGGAGCGCCGCGGCCAGTTCCTCGCGGCTCCCCTTCCGCGGATTCGTCAGCAGATCGACGCCCGAGCCGGCGTTGTCGGCCTGGAGGATCTTGAGAGTCGTCTCCGCGCCGAACCGGGCAAGCCAGCGCTCGACCAGGAATCGCGGGTGGGAGAACGCGACCGACAGCTCCTCGGCGCCGCGTCCGCGAGTCTCCGGCAGCCCGGGACGCGGCCGGCGAAGCAGGTTGCGGAGGATCGCGTTGACCAGGCCGGCCGCCCCGGCGCCCGCCCTGGCCCTCGCGTGCGACACGCCTTCGTCCACCGCCGCGTATGCGGGAACGCGGTCGAGGTGCCGGACCTGGAAGAGCGCCACTTCCAGGATCTCTCTCAGGTTGGGCGCCAGGCGAGCAAGCGGAACGCGCGACACGGCGGCGAGCTCCGAGTCCAGGGCGCTCCGGTGGCGCAGCACCCCCAAAACGATCGTCCGCATCAGGTCGGCGTCCTGCGTCGACAGGTCGCGGGATTTCTCCGCCAGGAGGGCGCTCGACCGACCCGACCGCTCCAGGATCTCGCGCAGAACGGCGACCGCGCGCCGGCGCGCCGGGGATGAGGCGCGGGCCATCAGGCCGGGCCGGGGCCGAAGCGCGCGGGCAGCTTCAGCGAGCGGGCGAACTCGGCGCCCGAGACGGGATTGCGCCCGGCGCGCTGGAGGGACCGCACCTCGAGCGAGGAGGAGCCGCCGGCGGACGCGTACAGCTTTCCGTCCTCGGACCGGAGCGCGCCCGGCTCTCCGGCGCGGGAAGACGGGCCCGGGACCGCGTCGAGGATCTTGATCCGCTCGCGGCCGAAGAACGTGTACAGGCCCGGCCAGGGAGTGTAGGCGCGGAGCTTCCTCGAAAGATCCTCGGCGCCGAGCGTCCAGTCGATCTCACCGTCTTCGCGGCGGATCGTCCGGCAGAAGGACGGCTCTCCGGATTGAGGCACGGCCCGGACGCTGCCGGCCTCGAGCCCCCGCAGCGTCTCGACGAGGAGGTTGGCTCCCATTTCGGCCAGCCGCTTCGAGAGGCTCCCGGCGTCCTCGCCGGGATGGATCGCCGTTCTCCGAACGAGGTAAAGCGGCCCCGCGTCCAGATCCTCGGCGACCCGCATCGTAGCGACGCCGGTCTCGTTCTCGCCCGCGAGGATCGCCGCGGCCACCGGCGAGGCGCCGCGGAACTTCGGAAGGAGCGAAGCGTGGACGTTGACGAACCCGAGCCGCGGAATCTCAAGGAGTTCCTTCGGCAGGATCTTTCCGTACGCGACGATGACCCCGACGTCCGCTGAGAGCTTCCGGATCTCGTCGAAGAGGGTCCCGTTGCCCTTGAGCCGCTCCGGCTTTTCGGATCGGATCCCGCGCTCCACCGCCGCCTTCGCGACCGGCGAGGGAACGGGCGTCGAATGCCTTCCCACGGGCCTGTCCGGCTGCGTCACGACTAAGGGAACTTCGATCCCCGCCGCGACCATCTCCTCGAGCGAGGGCACCGCGAACTCGGGAGTTCCGAAGAACACCGCGCGCAAAGCCACCGTGTCATTGTAGGGGCGACCTCCGCGGCCACTCTCGACGCGCCCGCGCGCCCCAACACAGCCCCTCGACGTACCCCACGCGCCCTAGGGGCGGCCCTTGCGGCCGCCCCCCTCGCAGGTCAGCCCAACGTGCGAGACCACCCTCGGATCGTCAAGAGGTGCTTCCACTCGAAACCTCTGCGAGGGGCAGAGAAAACGGACTAGGGAGTGCTTGCCCGTCTCGACGCGGAGGCACAACCAACAGAGGCGGGCGGGCGCAAGGCCCGCCCCTACGAAGCCGGAGGGCTGTCGGGGGGTGGCGGGTGCCGGAGCCTCCAGAGGGCGATGGCGGAGCGGATTCCGATGGCGCTGGTCACGGCGAGGGCGAGCCCCGTGGCGATCCCGAAGAGGACCCACGCGCGGGGCCACTGTTTCTCGAAGCCGTAGAAGAGGACGGGCAGGAAGAGGAGCAGTGCGTAGAGCGCCACGACGATCGTCCGGCGGTGCTCGTGCTGCTTGTCCATGGCAGGATCGAGAAACCCGAGCCCCCGGGCCAGGCGGTACACGACGAAAGCGATGGCGGGCGCCGCGACCACCGTGGCGGCGAGGACGATCGAGGCCGGGCTCATCGAGGCTGCCGGTCCACCTCTTCGAAGTAGTCCTCGGAGACCAGGACCTCGCGCGGCTTGGATCCCCGCTGCGGCCCGAGCAGCCCGTCCCTCGCCATCATGTCGATCAGCTTCCCGGCGCGGGAGAAGCCGACTCCCATGCGCCGCTGGAGAAACGAGATCGACGCCATCTTCTCCCGGACGACCAGCCGCGCCGCCTCGTCATAGAGCGGATCCATCTCGTCGCCGGAATCGTCGCGCTGGGCGACGTCCATCTGCTCCTTCGTCACCGCCTCGTCGTACTCCGGCTTGCCGAGCTGGCGGAGGCGCTTGACGAGCCTGGCCGTCTCCTGGACCGAGACGAACGCGCCGTGGACGCGCTTCAACCGCGAGGTGCGGGGCGCGAGGAAGAGCATGTCGCCGCGGCCGAGCAGCCTCTCCGCGCCGTTGCCGTCGAGGATGACCCTCGAGTCGATCTTGGAGGACACCTTGAAGGCGATCCGCGAGGGGAGGTTCGCCTTGATGAGCCCCGTCAGCACGTCCACCGACGGCCGCTGGGTCGCCACGACTAAGTGGATGCCGACGGCGCGCGCCTTCTGGGCGAGGCGGACGATGGCTTCCTCGACCTCCTTGGGCGCTGTCATCATCAGGTCCGCCAGCTCGTCGATGACGATGACGATCAGCGGCATCGGCTCGAGCTTGAAGTCCGGATCGTCGGGATGCTCGGCGCGGACGCGCTTGACGACGTCCCGGTCCTGGATCGCGGCGTTGTACTGCTCGGCGTTGCGGACCTCGCCGACGTCCGAGAGCGTCTGGAACCGGTCCTCCATGACGCCGACCGCCCATTTCAGCGCGTTGGCCGCCTTGCGAGGATCGATGATGATCGGTGTCAGAAGGTGCGGGAGGTGCTCGTAGATCTCGAGCTCCACCATCTTCGGGTCGATCAGGATCAGCTTGACCTGGTCCGGGCGGGCCTTGAAGAGGATGGAGGTCAGGAGCGCGTTGATGCCGACGCTCTTGCCGGACCCCGTCGTGCCCGCGATCAGCAGGTGCGGCATGCTCCGGAGATCGTCCACGACCGGCTCGCCGTGGATGTCCTTGCCGAGCGCCAGCGTCAGGAGCGACGGGGAGCTTCGGAACTTCTCGGACTCGATGACGTCGCGCAGCGAGATGATCTCGCCTCCACCCGGGTTGGGCACCTCGATGCCGACGCTGGCGCGTCCCGGCAGCCGCTCGATCCGGATCGACTCCGCCGACAGCGTCAGCGCGAGGTCCTCGGAGAGGTTCATCACCTGGTTGACCTTGATGCCGGCCGAGGGGCGGAACTCATAGGTCGTGACGACCGGGCCGGGGTGGTACTCGACGATGTCGCCGTCCACGCCGAACTCGCGGCACTTCGCCTCGATGATCTTCCCCGTCTCCGCCAGGATCTTTCGGTCAATGATCCCGCGGGCCTCGTGCTTGTCGAGGAGCGAGACCTCCGGGTAGGGGTACCCATCGAGGCCGACCAGCGGGAGCCTGGGCTGCGGCTCCTTCCGGGAGGGCCTGGGCGCCGGCTCGGAGACGGGAACCGTGGCGGGAGCCGCCGCGGCGGCCGCGGTCGTCCTTCGAATCGAGAACCCGCCCGGTCCGGGCACTTCCCGGACCGTCGGGAGGCTTTCTTCCGCCACGAACGGGACCTCCGCCAGCGTGACGGGCTCGCGGCGCGCTTTCTCGAGGTGCTTGGCCACGACCGCGCGCTTCAACCTTTCCTTGGTCCTCTTGTCGCGCCGGCGGACCCAGGAGACCGTCGCCCGGCTCCAAAGCCCGGCGAATCGGATGCGGAGACCCGAGAAGACGTCGGCGAGGGAGAGCTGGGTGGAGAGCGGGATGGCGATCAGCAACAGGGCCGCCGCCAGGAGGACGGCCCCGGTGGTTCCCAGGCGAGACCGGACCGCTTCGGCGAGCGCGCGGCCGACGACCCCGCCGGCCTCGACCTCGTCGCCCCGCATCTGGAGACGCCCGAGCGCGAGCGACAGGAGAGCCGGCACCGAGAGGAACAGGAGGACGAACCCGGCGGCCTTCGTTCCCGGGTTCTCCATCGGCTTGAGCGTGAACATCCGCCAGCCCAGGACGAAAAGCAGGAGCGGGAGTCCCCAAGCCGCCAGGCCGACTACCGCGTAGAGGGCCGCCGAGAGCGACGCCCCGAAGCCGCCGATCCAGTTGGTGGGGGAGGCCGCCTGGCCACCCGCCGTCAGCGAGAAGAGGTTGGGGTCGCGGGGATCGTGCGAAAAAAGCGCCAGCCCCACCAGCACGGCCGCGAAGACGAGGAGCACCCCGAAGACTTCGCCCGCGATCCGACCGCGCCAGAAGCTACCTTCGGCCAATCCGAACCATTATCGGGCCAAAACGCCTGAAATGACACAGGCAACTGCGTTTACGATTCGATCGATGTCCAGAAAGCGCGTCCTCTTCCTCTGCACCGGCAACGCCGCCCGAAGCCAGCTCGCCGAGGCGCTCGCGCGGCTCGATCACGGCAAGGTCCTCGACCCGGTCTCCGCCGGATCGCGCCCGGCGTTCGGCGTTCACTCGCTCGCGGTCGACGTCATGGCGGAGCTCGGCTCCGACATCGCGGGCGCCCGCTCGAAATCCGCCGACGAGTTTCGCGACGAGCTCTTCGACGCCGTCGTCACGGTCTGCGATTCCGCCGCGCGGGACTGCCCGGTCTGGCCCAACGCGAAACGGCTAGAGCACTGGTCCATCGAGGACCCTTCCTTCGAGCCGGACCCGGAGAGGCGCTACGAGCGTTTCGTCGAGACGCGAGACGACCTTCGCCGCCGCATCAGGGAGCTGGTCGAATCGCTCGAGGAAGAGTCCGAGACCTAGCGCGCTTCGTCGTAGGCTGACCCGGCGTTGGCCTTGAACCGGTCCTTGTACCCGGGGTAATCCTTGTAGGCCGGCAGGTCCACGTCCCTGACGAAATCCTCCTTCGACTTCCCGGCCGCCTTCGCCTTCTGGGCGGCGTCCAGGACCTCCGTGATGTACTGGCGGAAGGCCTTGATCCCGCCGACGTCGGTGACCTCGCCGTGCCCGGGTATCACCTTCGCGTCCGCGGGCACCTTCCCGAGCACCTTGTCCAGCGCCGCGAGGTAGCCCTTGACCGAGCCCCCGCTCTTGACGTCGATGAAGGGGATGACCTTGTTGAAGAGGTCGTCGCCCATGTGGAGGACCTTCGCCTTCTCGAAGTAGACGACGCTGTCCCCGTCGGTGTGCGCGGGCGGGAGGTGCCAGACCTGGATCGTCTCGTCGCCCATGTAAATCCGCAGCTCCGAATCGAACGTCATGATCGGAGCGGGGATCTCCTCGATGCGGACTTTCTTGGCTAACTCGAGCTGTTCGGAGAGGCTCCTGGCCAACTGCTCGTTGCCGGCCTTCTTCGCGTTTTCGATCATCGCGGGATAGTCGCGCTGGATGTCGGAGGGCGAGGAGAGCATACGCTTGCGGACGTTGTCGTGCGCCACGATCATCGCGAACTGCTTGAAGACCTCGTTTCCGCCGACATGGTCGCCGTGGTGGTGGGTGTTCAGGAGGAACTTGATCGGCTTGTCCGTGACCTTCTTGATCTGCTCGACGATCCCCGGCGCGATGTCCTTGAACTGCGAATCGATGACGAGGACCGCGTCGGGCCCGACGAGGAACCCGATGTTTCCTCCCCTCCCGAAGAGCGCGTGGACGCCGCCCCCGAGCGGATAGAGCTTGAAGATGTCCTGCGGCTGCCGGTCGTGGTGATCCGCCCCCGGCGAGGGAGTCGCCTTCGGTGCGGGCGCCGCCGCCTGCCGGGCCCAGAGCACACCCGGGATCGGCGAGATCGAAAGTGCGATCGCCGCCGCGAGATGTTTCGTCCTCATCCTTCCTCCTAATTTGGTGGGCGAACTTTACCGCCCTGATCACAAATCACAAATCACAAATCACAAATCTCCCCGTACAATCCCGGCTCCATGAGCCCACGCCGTCCCCGCATCTTGTCGGGCGTCCAGCCCTCGGGAAAGCTCCACCTCGGCAACTACTTCGGCGCGATCCGCCAGCACATCGCTCTCCAGGACGAGGGGGAGTGCTTCTTCTTCATCGCGGACTACCACGCGCTGACGACGATCTCCGACCGGCGCCAGCTCGCCGAGAACGTCCGAGCCGTCGCGCTGGACTACCTGGCGCTCGGCCTCGATCCGGACCGGACGGCCTTCTTCCGCCAGTCGGACGTGCCGGAGGTCACGGAGCTTGCCTGGGTCCTCTCGACGGTCACGGGGATGGGCCTGCTGGAGCGGGCCCACTCCTACAAGGACAAGATCGCGAAGGGCCTCTCCCCGAGCGCCGGCCTCTTCTTCTACCCGGTCCTGATGGCGGCGGACATCCTCATCTACCGGTCCAACCTCGTTCCGGTCGGACAGGACCAGGTCCAGCACATCGAGATGACGCGCGACATGGCGGGCTCGTTCAACCAGACATTCGGCCGCATCTTTCCTCTGCCGGAAGCTCGCCTCGACAAGGCTCCGACCGTGCCCGGCGTCGACGGCAAGAAGATGAGCAAGTCCTACGGCAACACCATCGAGATCTTCGCCGAGGGATCGGCGCTGAAGAGCTCGGTCATGAAGATCGTGACCGACTCGACTCCGGTCGAGGAGAAGAAGGACCCGGACAACGACAACCTCTTCGCGCTCTACTCCCTCTTCGCCGACGAAGCCGAGAAGGAAGCTCTGGCGAAGCGCTACCGCGCCGGCGGCCTCGGCTACGGCGAGGTCAAGAAGATGCTCCTGTCGAAGATCGACTCCCACTTCGCCGCCGCCCGCGCCCGCCGCAAGGACCTCGAGCGCCACCCGAGCATCGTCGATTCCGCCCTCCGAAAAGGCGCCGAAAGAGCCCGCACCGAGGCCCAGGAGACGATGCGCCTGGTCCGAGAAGCCACCGGCCTCCGTTAACCGGCGGGCCCCAGGCAGCCTTGTCACTCCGAGCGAACGCGAGAAGCCTACTTGCCGGGTACCACTTACGCTATATTTACGCCCAGATGGTCAAGCCCATTTCCAACCCCCCGAACCCCTGGGAATCCACCTACGTCGAGTGGCTCGGCGAACCCCCCGAAGCCAAGCTCGAAATCTTCGAAGAAGAACCCCGCTCCATCCTCGCCGAAAACGAAAGCCCAGACGTCGGTTTCCGCTGGAGCCTCAATCCCTACCGAGGCTGCTTCCATGCGTGCAGCTACTGCATGGCCGGCGACACACCGATCTTGATGGGGGACGGACGCGCAAAAAACCTCGCCGACGTTCGGGTGGGCGACCAGGTTTACGGAACGGCGGTCTCAGGACCGTACCGCCGATACGTCAAAACAGTCGTGCTCAATCGTTGGCGCCGAGTTGAGCCTGCTTATCGCGTGACGCTCCAGGACGGGACCAGGCTAGTTGCGAGTGAAGACCACCGTTTTCTGACTCAACGCGGTTGGAAGCACGTGACGGGAAGCGAGCACGGTCGGTCTCGTCGTTCTCACCTCACCACGAATAATTCACTCCTGGGGACGGGCCGCTTTGCCCACCAGCCCGACGAGACAGCGGAATACGGCCGCGGATACCTCTGCGGAGTGATCCGAGGCGATGCCTACTTAGCGTCTCGCTCGTACGAGCGGTGCGGTCGAACCGCGACCAGTAATCATTTCCGCCTTGCGATGGTAGATCTGGAAGCGCTGACCCGCACGCGTCGGTACCTCAACGCATTCTATGTCGAGACTCGTGAGTTCCTATTCCAGGCCGCCGTTGGGGGAAGGAAAGCACTAAGAGCCATCTCCAACCACAATCGGCCTGGAATAACTCGAATTCGAGAGATCATCGATTGGCCGTCGAATCCGAGTGCGGACTGGTCCAAAGGTTTCCTTGCCGGGATTTTCGACGCGGAGGGAAGTTACAGCCGGGGCATCCTCCGGATCTACAACACTGAAACCGCGATCATCGACAGGACCACCGAAGCGCTCATGCGCTTCGGTTTTGAGTTCGCGATTGAAACCCGGCCGCGGGAAAAGCCGGTCTATGTCGTACGTATTCGGCGAGGAGTCCGGGAACATCTGCGGTTCTTTCATTTGGTGGACCCCGCCATAACTCGCAAGAGAAGTATCGAGGGGCAAGCGTTGAAGAACGATTCCGAGCTCGGAGTTGCATCAATCGAGTTTCTTGGTTTTTCGCTGCCGCTTTACGACATTACGACTGGGACGGGAGATTTCATCGCGAATGGAGTTGTCAGCCACAACTGCTACGCGCGGACGAGCCACGAGTACCTGGGGTTCGGGGCGGGGACGGACTTCGATCGGAAGATCGTGGTCAAGGTCAACGCGCCCGAGCTTCTGAGGAAGGAGATCTCGCGCAGATCGTGGAAGGGCGAAGTCATCATCTTCTCCGGGAACACCGACTGCTACCAGCCGCTCGAGGCGGTTTACGAGCTGACCCGGAAGTGCCTGGAGGTCTGCGCGGAGTTCCGCAACCCGGTTGCGATCATCACGAAGGGCGCGCTGGTCCGCCGCGAGGCCGAGCTCCTCGCCCGGATGTCGAAGGACACTTCCGTTTCGGTGTCGCTGAGCATCCCCATCGGCGATGACGAGATGTCCAGGGCGATCGAGCCCGGAACGAGCCCTCCCTCGCAGAGGTTCGAAACGCTCCGGATCCTCTCCGAGGCGGGCGTCAAGACCGGTGTCGGAGTCGCTCCGGTCATTCCGGGCCTGAACGACAATCAGATCTCCTCGATCCTGCAGCGGGCCCGCGCGGCCGGCGCCACGAGCGCGTTCATGACGCTCGTGCGCCTCTCCGGCCAGACGCTTCCGGTCTTCCGCGAGCGGCTCGAGCAGGCCTTCCCCCTGCGGGCCGGCAAGATCTGGAGCGCCATCCGGCAGGTCCGCGGCGGAAGCTTCAACGACTCCCGTTTCCACGAGCGCATGCACGGCCAGGGGCCGCGCTGGGACGCCATCCACAGCCTCTTCGACCTCGAATGCCGCAGGCTGGGACTCAACGCGGATGACGGAGGCGAAGAGGGCACGTCGGCGCCGCCGGCGCGCGGATTTTCGCGCCCGGGAGACCAGTGGAGCCTGTTCGAGGATCGGAAGCCGCGGGCGGACTAACTTTGTACTGAAAAGTACTTGACGATGTCTCTTGCGGCCGCATAGCATCTCGTCGTGGATCAGCCTCCCCTGAAAGCCGTTCCGGACCCCGCCGAGATCGGATCGCGGGCGATCGACAACCTCCGCTTCATCCGGGAGACGATGGAACGGGCGTCCTCGTTCACGGCGGTTCCGGGATGGGGCGGCGCCGTTATGGGTGTGAGCGCGCTGGCCGCCGCCGGCATCTCGACGAAGGCGCGATCGCCGGATGAGTGGCTGGGAATCTGGCTGGCCGAGGCGTTCCTCGCGGTCGCGATCGGCGCGTGGTCCATCACGTCCAAGGCGCGGCGCTTCCGGATCCCGCTCTTCGCCGGCCCGGCGCGAAGGTTCCTCCTCACGCTCTCTCCCCCGCTCGCCGCCGGCGCGCTCGCGACGCTGGCGCTCCAGCGGGCGGGGCAGACTCAGCTCCTTCCCGGGATCTGGCTGCTGCTGTACGGGACCGCGATCGTCACCGGAGGCGCCTTCTCCGTCCGCGTCGTGCCGGTCATGGGGATCGGGTTCATGCTGCTCGGCGCGATCTGTCTCTTCTGCCCTTCCTCCTGGGGCACGGCGTTCCTCGCCGCCGGCTTCGGAGGGCTGCAGATCGTCTTCGGGATCCTGATCGCACGCCGCTACGGAGGCTGAAATCCATGGCCAGAACCGCAGCCGAAAAAACCCGCGCCGCCCGGCAGCGCCGCCCGGACAACGAGGCTCGCCCCGCGATTCCGGATCTCGACCGGATCATCCACGAGCGGATGCGCCTGGCGATCGTCTCGGCCCTGGCGGCCAACGAGAAGCTGTCGTTCAACGAGCTCAAGGCGCTCCTCGGGACGACCGACGGGAACCTCTCCGTCCATGCCCGCAAGCTCGAGGAGGCCGGTTATCTCGCCTGCGCGAAGTCCTTCGAGGGCCGGATGCCGAAGACCGAGTACCGCCTCACGGCCGAGGGAAGGAAAGCCTTCGAGCGGTACGTCGCCCACCTGGCGGCCCTGGTCGGCAGCCGCCGCCTGCGCTGAAAAATTTTTGGAGATCTACTTTATGGCGCAAAGCTACTTCGTCCCCGACCTCCCGGTCCCGGCGGCGGTCGCCGTGCTCGCCTTTCTCGGAACGGCCTTCCTCGTCGCCGTCCTCGCGGTAGCGGCCCTGGTCGCCCTCGCGCACGGGAAGCGCAGCCTCGCGCTTCGCGCCTCGTCCGCGGGCCTCGCCTGCCTCGCGCTCTATTCGGGCGTCCTCCTCGCCGCCTCGCTCGCCAGCCGCGAGAAGGTCCTTCGCAAGGGGGACCGGAAGTATTTCTGCGAGATCGACTGCCACCTCGCGTACTCCCTCGAAGGCTCGAGCCGGGCCTCCGCGGGCGGCGTTTCGCGCACGGTCGCCACGGTCCGGACGTGGTTCGACGAGAAGACGATCGCTCCCTGGCGGGGAAGCCGGCCTCTGACTCCGAATCCCCGCGTCGTCTACGTCCTCGACGACGCCGGGAATCGTTACGAGCCGTCTTCGTCGGCGGAAACTCCGCTGGCCCGGGCGCTCCGACCCGGAGAGTCCTACACGACGACGTTCGTCTTCGAGCTGCCCGACGGCGCCCGCCGCCCGCGGCTCTTCCTGGGCGACGCTCCGGGCATCGAGCTCCTGCAGATCGGCCACGAGAACAGCCTGCTGCACAAGAAGATCTTCTTCGAGATCTGACGGCCCGCTCCCGCAGGCCTTTCCTGACAGAATGGACCGGTGGGCGCTCTCGGGATGACCCCGCGCCGATGGGTCGAGTACACGGCCGCGATCCTCGCGGGCAACGCGATCTACTTCCTGGTGCTCTACCCGGATTTCCCGGCGACGCTCCAGCACCAGCCGTGGCGGTTCGACCTCGGGCTGGCGATCGATTTCCTCTGCTGCGTCGTCGTGTACGGGGTCATCCGGCTGGGCGTCGCCCAGGCGCGACGCATGAACGAGGGGGGATAACGGGGCGGGAGGGCGCAAGGCCCTCCCCTACAGCACCGAAAACGAAGCCTCCGAGGGTTACGGCTTCTCGACGATGTCGGCCTTGAGGCTGCCGGCGATCGTCAGGAGCTCGCCCTTCTCCTTCTCGGGGACCTTGAACTTGTCCAGCGACTCGACCAGGTACTTGACCGCGAGGTCCCAGTCGGCGCCGGTGATGCTCAGTCCCTTGTGCGCCGTCTTCATGTCGCGGCCGATGTAGATGCAGGGTCCGCCGGTCGCCGCGCAGAGCTGGTCCACGACGAGCTGCCGCAGGTGCCCCTTGGAGTTGTCGGACAGGCCGACCAGGAAGCGCTGGAGCTGCTTGTCCGCGGCCATCCTCCCGATGAAATCGTCGGAGACCGCCGCGATCGCGTCGTATCCGCCGAGCCTCTTGTAGAGAGTCGGCCCGGCGGGAGGCACCGACCTGGTCTGCGCCACCAGCGAGAGAGACACCACCAGGAGTCCGGCCAGAGCTAGAACAGACTTTTTCCTCATTTTGCCCCTCCAATCAATTTGTCCGCCCTCGAAATCTCGAGGAACTCTAACACTCTACGGACCGAGGGAGGCGGCGGATTTCCCCGTTACGCGATCACCGGGACGATGACCGGGCGAAGGTCGAAGGTCCGGCGGCAGGCCCGCTTGGCGGCGAGCGTGATCTCGGCGCGGAGCCACTCCGGGTCGTCCCGCTCTTCGGGCGTCGCGCTGGCGAGAACGGCCCGCGCCGCCCTTCGCACTTCCTCGCCGATCTCGGCTTCGGCGAGCGCCACTCCGCGCGAGACCACGGTAATCTCGCCGGACCGCGGATCGGCCGGGATGAACACGACGACGAACCCTTCCTCGGCGAGCTGCCGCCGGTCGCGCACGACCGAGGCCTCGACGAGCTCCGGCCGGGCGTCGAGGTAGATCCGGCCGGCCGTCGCCGCGCCTCTCTGGATCTGGAGTCCCGAGTCGGAGAGCGTCAGGCGGTCGCCGTTGTCCAGCAGGGGAATCCGGTCGGCGGGGATGCCGCCTTCGCGCGCGACGTCGCCCGCGGCGACGAGCATCCGCCGCTCGCCGTGGATCGGCATCACCGCCCGCGGCCGGACGAGCTTGACCCAGTCGGCGATGTCGTCGCGGTGGGCGTGACCCGAAACGTGCACCGGCGGGTCCGTCTCCCGAAGCACCCGGGCTCCGCGGCGCACGAGGTGGTCCGTGACCCGGTTGACCGAGCGCTCGTGCCCCGGGATCGTCCGCGCGGAGAAGATGACGAGGTCCTCGGGCAGGATCTTCAGGTCCGCGTGCTCGTCCAGCGCCAGCCGGTAGAGCGCCGAGTAAGCCTCGCCCTGGCTCCCGGAGGTCAAGCAGAGCAGGCGCTCCGGAGGGAACGTCGCCAGGTCCGACGTCGCGATCGAGGCTCCGCCGGGAAGCGAGAGCCGCCGCAGCCGCTGGGCGATCTCGACGACCGACCGCATGCTGCGTCCCAGGAACGCGGCGCTGCGGCGCAGTCGAAACGCCGCGTCGAGCGACTGGGAAATGCGGGCGACGTGGCTCGAGAACGTCGTCAGGATGATGCGCCGCGGCGCTTGCGCGAAGGCGGCCGCGAGGCCTTCGCCCGCCACCCGCTCCGACTGCGCGCGGCCGGGGCGCTCGGCGTTGGTGGAATCCACGAGCGCGAGGTCGATGCCGCCCTCGACGGCTTTCGCGATTCCCTCGAAGTCGGTCGTCTCGCCGTCGGGAGGGTCCGGGTCGAGCTTGAAGTCGCCGGAGTGGAAGATCCGCCGGCCCCCGGCCTCGATCAGGATCGCCGCGGAGTCGGGCACCGAGTGCGAGACGCGGAAGAACGTGAACCGGAACTCGCCGGCGCGCGCCTCCTCGCGGGGCCGGATCTCGTGGATCGCCTCCAGCGGAGCGTCCGCCTCTTCCAGGCGCCGGCGCGCCATGGCCAGCGTGAAGGGGAAGCCGTACACCGGCGCGTGGCTGATCTCGCGCAGCAGGCCGAGCGCGCCGATGTGGTCCTCGTGCCCGTGCGTGAGGAGCACGCCGTCGATGCGCGCTCCCTCGAGGGCCGACAGATCCGGCGCGATCCGGTCGATGCCGGGAAACGTCTCGTCGGGAAAGGAGACGCCGACGTCCACGAGGAGGCTCGACTCGCCGCACTTCAACCAGAGAAGGTTCCGCCCGAACTCCCCGAGCCCTCCCAGCGGAACGATCTCGAGGGGAGCGCTCATCCCTTCGCCGCGAGCTCCAGGTAATCCTCGAGCGAAAGCTCCTCGGCGCGGGCGGTGCGGCTCTTTCCGATCGCCTCGAGGGCGTCCTCCCAGCGCCCGCGGCCGCCTTGCGACGCCAGAGCGTTGGCCAGGGTCTTGCGTCGAGACCGGAATCCGAGCGACGCCAGCGAGAGCGCGCGCTCCCGGGCCGCCGGCTCGAGCGCCGGGGACCTCGGAAGGAGCTCGACGACGCTCGAGGTGACCTTCGGCGGCGGTCGAAACGCGCCCGGCGCGAGATCGAAGAGGATCCGGCCGCGCGCGAACGCCGCGACCCGGACCGAGAGGAACCCGTAGCCGCGGCCGCCGGGCCGGGCGCAGAGCCTCTCGGCGACCTCCCTCTGGACCGTCACGACCGAACGCGCGATCGCCTCCGGCTGCTCGATCGCCGATTGGAGAATCGGCGTCGCGGCGTTGTACGGAAGGTTCGCGACGAAGATCGCCGGGCCCCTCCACCCCGCCTCCGCCAGCCACTCCGGGAAGGGCTTCTCCAGGGCATCGCCTCGGAGGATCCGCACGCGGGCGTTTCCCGAGAATTCCTGCTCCAGCGCCGCCGCGCGCAACGGATCGATCTCGATCGCCAGGAGGCGGCCGGCGCGCTCCGACAGGGGTCGGGTCAGGGCGGCCTCTCCGGGTCCCACTTCGAGGACGGTGTCGGAGGCGCCCACCCGGGCGGCCTCGACGATGCGGAGAGCCGTCTCTCCGCGGGTTAAGAAATGCTGGCCCCAGGTCTTCCGGGCGGGGATCATCCGAGGTCCGGCGGCCGGTTAACCCGTTCTACCGGCCAGACTTCGTCCCGCGCCACAAAAAAAGCGTATCAGATGGTAAACTCCTCTTTTTGCAAGGGATTCTCGTGCTGCCCGTTCACACTCTCGACAACCGTCGCCTCGAGAACTTCCTCGAACGGCACAAGGCCTACTACACGTACTCGGGCGAGATCGACGTGGATGTCTTCCTGCGGGAGATCCTGCAGAAGGCCAACGAGTTCGTCCCGTCGGAAGCGGGATCGATCCTGCTCGACGACCCCCTGACCAAGAACATGGAAGACCGGCTCGAGAACGAGCTCGTCTTCATTGCGACCTTCGGAGCGGACGCGGAGGCTCGCCTGTCGCGGCGGATCAACGCTCGCGTGGGGATCGCCGGACATGTGTACTCCACCGGGGTCGGTTACATGACCGAGGACGTCATGGAGGACCCGTACTTCTACCCGACCTTCGACGACGCCGGCTTCCGGACGACCTCGGCCCTCTGCGTCCCGATCCGGATCGAAGCGGCGGTGTGCGGTGTCCTGGAGCTCGTGAACCGCACGGGCACGCAGGCGTTCCACGAGAAGGACCGGCGGCTTCTGGAGATCTTCGCGGACTACGCCTCGATCTCGATCCAGAACCTGCTCGACGCCCGCCGCGCCCACGAGGTCGCCAAGCGCGACGGCCTGACCGGGCTCTACAACGAGCGCTACCTCCACCTGCGGCTCACGCAGGAGCTCTCGCGAATCTCGCGGGACGGCGGCGACCTGTCGCTGATCTTCCTCGACCTCGACTACCTGAAATCCGTCAACGACCGGCACGGGCACCTCGCGGGAAGCCAGGTCCTTCGCGAGGTCGGCTACGTCCTGAAACGCACGGTCACCGACGAGCGGGCGACGCTGACCCGCTACGGCGGCGACGAGTTCGTCCTGATCCTGCCCGGCCACAACCTGCAGGAGGGGGTCGAGGTCGCGGAGGCGGTCCGCCACGCGATCAAGTCGACGACGTTCGTGCCGCGCCCCTACGGCTTCAACAACCCGGCGTTGAACCTCCAGGGCATGATCACGGCGTCCCTGGGCGTGGCCTCGATCCGCGCCAACGCGACGCCGGCGGCCTCCGTCGAGCAGCAGAAGAACGAGCTGCTCCACGCCGCCGACACGGCCCTCTACCGGGCCAAGGAGCATGGAAAAGACCGCTGCCTGGCGGCGGGAGTGAAGATCGTCACCGGATCCGCCGCTACGGGCTGAAGAAGGGTTTTCGATTCTGGATTCCAATCCAAAGTCCAAAATCCAAAATCCAAAATTGACAGGAAACCGCCGATGACTCTGACAACGAAAACACATCTGTCGCCCGACGAAGTGCTGGGCATGCTCTCCCGCCACATCCTCGTGGACGGGTACCACGTCGTGATGGACCTGGAGAGGAGCCGCGGCTCCTACCTCTACGACGCGCGAAGCGGCCGCCTGATGCTGGACTTCTTCGCCAACTTCGCGACGTGCCCGATCGGCTACTCGCATCCGAAGATGGAGGACCCGGACTTCCGCGAGCGGCTCCTCGCCGCGGCCCTCATCAAGCCGGCCAACAGCGACATCTACACCGCGCCGTACGCCGAGTTCGTCGAGACCTTCTCCCGCCTGGCGATCCCACCGGCCCACGCCCGCCACCTCTTCTTCGTCGAGGGGGGAGCGGCCGGGGTGGAGAACGCGCTCAAGGCGTCCTTCGACTGGAAGGTCCACAAGAACCTCGCCCGCGGCGGAGCCGAGAAGGGCAGGAAGATCCTCCACTTCCGCAACGCGTTCCACGGCCGGACCGGATACGCCCTGTCCATGACGAATACCGCCGACCCGCGCAAGACGCGCTACTTCCCGACTTTCGACTGGCCGCGGCTCTCCTGCCCGAGCCTGCGCTTCCCCCTGACCCCGGCGATCGAGGAAGAGGCGGCCGCAGCGGAAGCGCGCGTCGAGGCGGAGATTCGCGCCGCCTGCGCCGAGTCGCCCGGCGACATCGCGGCCCTGATCGTCGAGCCGATCCAGGGAGAAGGAGGCGACAACCACTTCCGCCCGGACTTCTTCCGGCGCCTGCGGGCGCTGGCCGACGAGCTGGAGTTCCTGCTGATCTTCGACGAGGTCCAGACCGGCGTCGGGCAAACCGGCTCGATGTGGTGCTGGCAGCAGTTCGGCGTCGAGCCGGACCTCTTCACCTTCGGCAAGAAGACGCAGGTCTGCGGCTTCGCCGCCAACGCGAGGATCGACGACGTCGAGAACGTCTTCAAGATCTCCTCGCGGATCAACTCGACCTGGGGCGGAAACCTCGTGGACATGGTCCGGTGCGCGAGGTTCCTGGAGATCATCGAGGAGGATGACCTCGTCGCCAACGCCGCCGCGGTCGGCGCGCACCTGCTCGCGCGGCTCGCGGAGATGGCGGCGGAGTTCCCCGGGGTCGTCTCGAACGTGCGCGGCCGGGGCCTCTTCCTGGCCCTCGACCTTCCGGACAAGCAGATGCGGGACCGCGTCCTCTCGGGCTGTCTCGAGCACGGGCTGATCGCGCTCGCCTCGGGCGCCTCCGCGGTGCGCTTCCGGCCGCCATTGACTCTCTCCCGCGAGGAGGCGGAGGAAGGAGTCCGCAAGCTCCGCCGTGCGATCGCGTCCGCCCAGGGGTGAGGGAACCGAAGGATCTCGTCTCGCTTGGTCCGCCGGATTCTCCTTGCCTCCCTGGCCGCCGCGCTGGCCGGCGTCGGGCTCTTCTTCCTGACGCTCCCCGACGTGACGCCGCTGCGAGCCTCGTGGCCCCGGTCCACCGCGTTCATCGAGCGCCGCAAGCAGGAGATCTCGCGCGCGGGAGGCGATCCGAGAATCGAGTGGACGCCGGTCCCGATGTCGCGGATCTCCGGATCGCTGGCGCGCGCGGTCGTCGTCGCCGAGGACTCTCGCTTCTACGAGCACGCCGGCGTGGATTGGGACGCCGTGAAAGACGCCGTGGAGAAGAACCTGGACCGCGGGGACCTCAAGGTCGGCGGCTCGACGATCACCCAGCAGCTCGCCAAGAACCTCTACCTCTCGCCCGCCCGGTCGCTCTGGCGCAAGCTCCGGGAGTGGGCGATCGCCCGGCGCCTGGAGGGGAAGCTTTCCAAGCGGCGCATCCTCGAGATCTACCTGAACGTCATCGAGTTCGGGCCGCGCACCTTCGGGGCGGAAGCGGCGGCGCGACGGTTCTTCCACAAGCCCGCCGCCTCGCTGACGGAGATGGAGGCGGCCACGCTCGCCGCCGTCATCCCGTCTCCGCGGATCTACGACCCGGTGCGCCACCCCGATCGCGTGGAGAGGCGGGCGCGGCGTATCCTCCGGTGGATGGGAAAAACCTCGGCGCAAGCGGGCTCCGGGCGGCGCCAAACAGGCCAAGTCCTGCTATCCTGTCTCGAAATTCCAAACGGGAGGTGCCAAAGGTGATCCGACGGACCCTGGGGGTCTTGCTGGTTGCTGGACTGGCCGTATCGTGCTCGCGCAAGCCCGCCTCGATCGAAGTCTCGCCGCGTCCCGTCAAGATGTTCGGACTGGGACGAACGACCCGCCTGACCGGCCGGGCGCTGGACAAGAAGGGGCGCCCGGTCGAGGGGATCGCCATCGCCTGGCAGTCTTCCAAGCCCGAGGTGGTCAATGTTGACAGCTCCGGGAAGCTCGAGTCGAAGGCGGAAGGCAAGTCGATCGTGACCGCCAGCTTCCAGAAGCTGTCGATGCAGGTGCCGGTCGAGGTCCTCGACTTCAAGACGATCGAGATCGCCCCCATGACCGCCCACCTCGTCGGTCCCGTCGGAACGGCGATGTCGCTGACGACGACGCTGAAGAACTCCAGGGGCGCCGCGGTGACCGGGCCGGTTGCGTGGACCTCGACGAACCCGAAAGTCGCGAAGGTCTCGCGCGAAGGAGAGGTCACTTCGGCCGGCCCGGGCACGACGACGATCGTCGCGAAGGTCGGGGACCTGCAGGGAGTCTCGGAAATCGTGGTGACCGTCGGAGAGGTCACGCACGTGGACATCCATCCGAAGACGGCCCTCGTGCGGATCGGAGATTCGCAGAGATTCGAGGTGCTGGCCTACGGGCCCGACGGGAAGCCCTACGAAGAACCGTCCGCGATCTTCACGTCTTCCGACCCCTCGGTCGCGGGGGTGGACCCTTCCGGAGTCGTCTCCGGCCTCTCCACCGGAACGACCACTATCCGGGCCACCGTGGCCGGCCTGAGCGCCGAAGCGACGCTGTTAGTAAACTGACAGCGCGCCGCGGCGCGAGCCGCACGCGCGCTGTCATCCCGAGCGAAGCGAGGGATCTCGTCGATCGAGCCACGCGATCGGAAACCGGTGTTGCGGTGGAATAATCCGGCTCCATGACCGTCCGTCCCCCGGCCGTCGCGGGGATGTTCTACGAGGGGCGCCGGGAGCGCCTCGAGAGGGATGTGCGGTCGCATCTGGGCGCCGGCGCCGAGATCCCACGGCCCGTCTTCGGCGCGATCGTCCCGCACGCCGGATACGTCTACTCGGGACCGGTCGCGGGCGCGGTCTACGCGCGGATCCGGATTCCCTCCCGCGCCGTCATCCTCTGCCCCAACCACACCGGCCGTGGAGCGCCCGCGTCGCTGGAGCCGTCGGATTCCTGGCGCACGCCGCTGGGGGACGTGCCGGTCGACCGCCGCCTCTCCGACCGGCTGGCGGAGCTCGCGCCTTCCCTCGAGCGCGACCCGGCCGCTCACGCGCGGGAACATTCGCTCGAGGTCCAGCTTCCCTTTCTCCAGCTCCTGCGTCCCGACATCGAGATCGTGCCGGTCTGCCTGGGAGCGCGCGACCTGGAGCTGTGCCGCGAGGTGGGCGAGGCGTTCGCCGAGCTTCGCGCCGCGCAGCCCGAACCGCCCCTGCTTCTCGCCTCCTCGGACATGAACCACTTCGAATCGCGGTCGGTGGGGAGGCGCAAGGACGACCGGGCGCTCGCCCGGATCGAGGCGCTCGACCCGGAAGGCCTCTTCACGACGGTGCTCTCGGAGGGAATCTCCATGTGCGGGTTCCTGCCGGCGACGGCGCTGCTCTTCGCCGCGCGGAAGGCCGGGGCCTCGCCGGCCCGCGTGGTCGCGCGCCGCGACAGCGGTGACGAGACCGGCGACGTCGCGTCGGTCGTCGGCTACGCCGGGGTGGTGATCGGCTGAGCGGCGGGCGGGCGCAAGGCCTGACGCGGGCGGGCGCAAGGCCCGTCACCCGGGCTACAACCGCTCGGGGGTCGCGACCGTGCGGGGACCGCCGGCGTCGCCGGTGTTGACCGTCGAGACCGGCTCGAAGAGCATCACGCGGGCTTCCTTCTCCGCCACGGGGCGGTGCTCGACTCCCTTCGGAACGATCAGGAACTCCCCCTCGCGAAGCCGGACGGTCCGGTCCCGGAACTCCATGTCGAACTCGCCGCCGAGGACCAGGAACATCTCGTCCTCGGCGTCGTGCTTGTGCCAGAGGAACTCGCCCTGGAACCGGACGAGCTTGACGTGCTGGCCGTTCAACTCCCCGACGATCTTCGGCTGCCAGTGCGCATCGAAGAGCGAGAACTTCTGCTCGAGGTTGACCTTGTCCGTCACGAGACTTCCTGCGGGACCTCCGCGGGCAGGCGGCGCAGCTCGACGATGAGCTCATCCAAGCGCTTGCAGGTGTCGCGCATGTACTCGTAGAGGTGCTTGTGCATCAGCGCCAGCGTGACGGCCTGGCGGAACTCCCGCGGCCGCCGCAGCGCGGTCTCGGCCATCAGCGACAGCGTCATCCACGCGCGCCGCGGCGAGGCGCGGAGGATGCAGGTCCAGAGGATCCTGGGAAGGATCCTCAGGTCCTGGCGCCCGGCGACGATCCGGTTCTGGATCTGGCTCCCTTTCTGGAGGAGGAGCTGCATGACCCGGCGCCGGTAGTTGCGGTAGCTGTAGAGCCGCTCGAGGAGCCTCTTGTACCCCTCGTAGAGCTGCACCCGCGACATCCCCTTCGGGATGATGTTGGTGAAGACGAACTGGTCGCCGACGGACTCCGCGATCAGGCGGCCCGCCTCCTTCAGCCGCTGGTGGAGCGGCGTCTTGGGCACCGCGTTGAGCATCCCGGTCATCGAGATCGGGATGCGCGCGTCCTGGATGAACCGGAACTGCTCGTCGAAGATGGACGGGTCGTCGTGGTCGAACCCGACGATCATCCCCGCCATGACGTCGATGCCGGCCCGCTGGATGCGGTGGACCGAGTCGAGGATGTTCTCGCGCAGGTTCTGGGTCTTGTGCGTCTCCCGGAGGCTTTCCGCGCGGGGCGACTCGATGCCGATGAAGATCGTCGCGAAGTTGGCCTGCCGCATGAGGTGAAGCAGCTCGTCGTCCTGGGCGATGTTGAGCGTCACCTCGGTCAGGAACTCGATCGGGTAGCCCCGTTCCCTCTGCCAGTCGGCGAGAGCGTGGAGGAGCTGCTTGGCCTCCGGCTTGTTGCCGATGAAGTTGTCGTCCACGACGAAGATGTTGCGGACCCCCAGGCGGTGGATCTCGGCGACCTCGGCCATGACCTGGGCCACGGTCTTGGTCCGGGGTTTCCGGCCGTACATCACGATGATGTCGCAGAACTCGCAGTTGAACGGGCACCCGCGCGCGAACTGGATCGTCATGGTGCGGTACTGGTCGATCTGGAGCAGGTCGAACCGCGGCAGCGGCGAGTCGTGCATGCTCGGCTTCTCGTGCTGGCGGTACTCCGCCTTCCACTGGCCCGCCGGGTACTCCGAGAGGAACTGCGGCCACGTGTACTCGGCCTCGTCCACGAAGACGACGTCCACCTTGTCCTTCAGCTTCTCCGGGCAGAGCGAGGCCAGCGGCCCGCCGGCGACGACGAACTTGCCGCGGCGCTTGAACTCGCGCGCGAGCTCCAGGATCCGCTTCTCGTGGACCACGTAGCCGGTCAGCCCGACGATGTCGGCGTCGGTGTCGAAGTCGATCGGCTCGACGTTCTCGTCGCAGAGGACGACCTCGTGCTCGCGCGGGGTGATCCCGGCGACGGTCGGCAGCGACAGGTTCGGAAAGAGACACCGCTTCTTCAAGCTGGGCAGGATGCGGTCGAAAGTCCAGAACGATTCCGGGTTCCGGGGAGCAATCAGGTAGATCTTCATCGCGAGCCTCCCACCGGCAGCGTCATGGCCGGGAAGCCTAATGCAAACGGATCAGAAAAGGGCAATTAGATGCTGTCTTCGGAGAGGATGGACGACACGGCGTGGAGGATCCCGGCGTGGACTCCGGGCGAGCCGGCCACGATGTTGCCGTTCTCCCAGAAACGGCCCCCGCCGGAGAAGTCGGTCAGGCGGCCGCCGGCTTCCTCGATGAGCATGGCTCCGGCGGCGATGTCCCAGGCAGAGAGGCGAAACTCGAAGAACCCGTCGAAGACGCCGGCGGCGACCATCGCGAGGTCCAGGGCCGCCGAGCCGGCCCGGCGGATCGCCCGGGCGTGGAGGAAGAGCTCGCGGAAGACCGACAGGTACAGGTCGATCTTGTCGCGCGAGCGGAACGGGAAGCCGGTCGCCAGGAAGGCGGCTTCCAGGCCGGGCCGTCCCGTGACGCGAATGCGCTCTCCGTTGCGGAACGCTCCCGCCCCGCGCTCGGCCGTGTACATCTCCTGCCGCATCGGGTCCCAGACGGCCCCTGCCACGAGACGCGAGCCCTCCTTCGCGGCGATCGAGACGCTCCAGAAGGGGAAGCCCGAGATGTAGTTGGACGTGCCGTCGAGCGGATCGATGATCCAGGTCCGCGAGCCGGGTGATGAGTCCCGCCGGCCGCCCTCCTCGCCGAGGAACGCGTCGTCCGGAAACGACTCGCGGATCCGCGAGACGATCCGCTCCTCGCTCTCCCGGTCCACCCGCGTGACGAAGTCGTTCTTCTGCTTCTCGGAGATCTCTTCGGCGGGGACGTTTCGCCAGCTCGCCAGCGCGACCTCCCCGCCGGCCTGCGCCGCGGCGGCCGC
>DATFWF010000046.1:0-3523 GCA_035259605.1 Thermoanaerobaculia bacterium | reverse complement strand
TTCCGGGCTGCCGCGCGCGTTCTCGGCGGGAGTCGAGATCGCGGAGCACGCGCCGGAGTCCGGGGCGATCGACAGGATGCTCGCGGCGACGCGGAGGCTCCTGGGGGCGCTCATCGAGTCGCCGGCCGTAACGGTGGCGTCTATTTGGGGGGCCTGCCTGGGAGGCGGAGCCGAGATCGCGGCCGCGTGTGACTTCGCGATCGCGGCGGCGGATGCGCGGATCGGGTACCCGGAGATCCGGCTGGCGTGCTTCCCCCCGGGAGCGGCGGCGCTGCTCCCCTCCCGGATCGGAGAGACCCGCGCCATCGACTGGATCCTGACCGGCCGGACTTTCTCCGGCGCCGAGGCGGCCGCGGCAGGATTCGCGACGCGCGCGGTTCCCGCCGCCGCGCTCGCGCAGGAAGCCCATCGTCTGGCGGCGGAGCTTCTCTCGCGCTCGCCGGCGGCGCTGGGAGCCGCGCGGGACCTGCTTCGAGAGCCGCGCCGACGCGCGCTTCTCAACCTCGAGCAGGCGGAGAACGCCTACCGGAAGCTGGAAGGCAACCAGGACCTGGAGAGGGCGGTCCTGGAGTTCCGCAGGGGCCGGCCGAGAAACCCTTAGAATCCGCCGCGCATGATCGTTTACCTCGACGGGGAATACCTCCCGAGGGAGAATGCGCGCATCTCGCCGGAGGACCGCGGATTCCTCTTCGCCGACGCGATCTACGAGGTCGTGCGCTTCCACCGCGGCCGCGGGTATCACTTGGCCGAGCACGTCGAGCGGATGCGCGACGGGCTGGCGGCGGTTCGCATCGCGGCGGACCCGGGGTTCTTTCCGGAGGTCGCAGGGCGGCTGCTGAAGGAGAACGGGCTCGCGGATGCCGACGCGATCGTCTACGCGCAGGTGTCGCGCGGCGCCGCGCCCCGCACGCACGCGTTTCCGCCGGCGGGGACGAAGCCGACGGTCTTCGCGTTCGCCCGGGCATCCGACCCCGAGCCGCCGGCGGGAGGCGGGAAGGCGATCCTCGTGCCGGACGAGCGGTGGGGCCGGTGCGACATCAAGACGGTCATGCTGCTTCCCAACATCCTGGCGGCCCAGGCGGCGCGCGAAGCCGGCGCGGTGGACGCCATCCTGACCCGGGACGGGATCGCGTGGGAGGGGACGAAGGCGAACCTCTTCTGCGTGTGCGACGGCGTGGTGACGACGGCTCCGAACGGGCACCGGATCCTTCCCGGCGTGACCCGCGGCGCAACGCTCGAAGCCGCGCGCCGGCTCGGCCTGACCGTCGAGGAGCGGCCAATCCCGATCGACGACCTGTTCTCGGCGGGCGAGGTCTTCCTCGCATCGACGACGCTGTGGACCTATCCGCTCGTCGAGATCGGCGGGAGGAGAATCGGGGACGGCAAGCCGGGAAGGGTTACCGAGGCCTTGAAGAGCGAATTGCGGCGGGAATTCAGCAAGTAGCCCGCCGCGGCCGGCGCGATCTCGAAGCGAAAGGAGGAGACCGATGCAGGACATTCCTCACACCCGTTTCATCAACTTCGTGGACAGCCCGGCGGTGGTTGCATACAGTCCGGCCGGCACGGCGCAGGTCCAGCTCGATCCGCAGACCGGCGCGTTCGTGGACGTCACCGGGTATCGAAGCATCAGCATCCGGACCGGGCCGACCAGCGCCTCGTTGGCCGAGCTCGTCATCGGGAAGATCAGCGGCACGACCCTCGCCGGGCTCTCCGCCTGGACGCCCGACAGCCAGATCCACACCTTCGATGTCGTCGGTCCTCAGATGGCCCTGGTCCTGAAGGGCGGCCAGCCGAACTCGACCGAGAACCTCCAGCTCTGGGTCTATCTCCGCTCCTGAGAGCGGCCGGAGGCCGGGCTCCTCACTCCGGGCGCCGCGGGAACCTCGCCTCGACGACCGACGAGATTCCCCCGCGCGACGAAAAGGTTCCCCGCACGCTCATTTTCTTCGGCCGGCACGCGGCGACGCAGTCCTCCAGGATCCGGTTGACTGCGTTCTCGTAGAAGATGCCGAGGTTCCGGTACGCCACGATGTAGAGTTTCAGCGACTTCAGTTCGAGGCACAGCTTGTCCGGGACGTAGCGGATCGTCAGGTGGCCGAAGTCCGGAAGGCCGGTCTTTGGGCAGATGGCGTTGTACTCGGGGATCTCGACGGTGATCTCGTAGTCGGCATACTGGTTCGGCCAGGTTTCGATGGCCGGCAGTTTCGCGTCGATGCCGGCTTTGGCGTGTTCCTCGGTATATTCGTGCATGCGGGCGGAATCGTAAGTCACGTGAGGCGGGAGGGCGCAAGGCCCTCCCCTACAGCACGAGGAACGAATGGAGTGGTTGAAGGAGATTCTTCACAAGCTCACCGACGTCGAGACCATGGTGGCGGTCGGGGGGCTAGGGGCGATGACGGCGATCGTCTTCGCCGAGACGGGGCTGATGGTCGGGTTCTTTCTGCCCGGCGATTCGCTGCTGGTCACCGCCGGGGTGTTCGCCGCCGCGGGGAAGCTTTCGATCCTCTGGCTCAACGTCCTGCTGATCGCGGCCGCCATCGTCGGGGACACCGTGGGGTACTGGATCGGGAGGAAGGCAGGCCCCGCGCTCTTCAACCGGCCGAGGTCGCGGTTCTTCAACCCCGCGCACCTGCGGCGGGCGCACGATTTCTACGAGAAGCACGGCGGCAAGACGATCATCCTCGCGCGGTTCATGCCGATCGTGCGGACCTTCGCGCCGGTCGTCGCGGGGATGGGGAAGATGGAGTACCGCCGGTTCGTCTCCTTCAACGTCTTCGGCGGGATCCTGTGGGTCCTGTCCATGACCCTGATCGGCTACTACCTCGGGCAGTTCCCCTGGGTGAGGAAGAACATCGAGATCGTCATCGTCATCGTGGTCTTCCTCTCGATCCTGCCCGGGATCATCGCGGCGGGAAGAGAGTGGCTGAAGAAAAAGGGAGCCGCGGCCGCCTGAGGGGTTAGGAGCCGCGGCTCGGGGGGCAGTTCCTGGTCAGGTCTGAGTCAGGCCACAGCCGACGTCGGATGCGGCCTGTAGGCTTTTCCCTCGACGATGTGGGCCAGCAGATCGGCGACCTCCGAGGTGTGCGCGCGATCGTGCTCGGCCATCATGCGCGGGACGTCTTCCAGGCTGATCGTGCCGAAATTGTCCTGGTGCCCGCGGCGCTTCCAGTCCGAGTTGTGAATCGACCGGAGCTTTCGAACGTTGCGGACGCGGGCGATCGCGAACGCCTCGAGGCCCGCGGCCAGGTCGAGCCGCTTGTAATCGCGCTCGCGGGCGACGCGGTCGCCGTCGAAATCCGCGAGGTACGGCTCGTCCTCGCAGAGGATGCGGCGGATGCGCACCCCGTAGCCCTCGCGCTCGAGGTCGGCCAAGTGCCAGACGTTCTCGATGAAGGAGAACCCGCCTCCGGCGGGCTCCTGCCGGACCTGCGCGTCGCTCAACTTATCGGCGGCGCGCACGAGCAGGGCCGGCGTGGATTCCAGCGTCAGCAGCATCGATTCGAGGTCCCGGCGATTCATATTC
>DATFWF010000045.1:0-28700 GCA_035259605.1 Thermoanaerobaculia bacterium | reverse complement strand
AACGAGATCGCCTCCGGCCGGGTGGACGGCCAGGAGCTCTTCCGCCGCATCCGCCGCAAGCTCGCCGAGCAGCGCGGGATCGTCCTGTGATCGGGAATCGGAAATCGGAAACCGGAAACTCGAAGGATCCCCAACCGACTTCCGATTCTCGATTTCCGATTCCCGACCCACGATGACTCTCGAAAAGAAGATCGCCAGGCTCGAGGAGCTGCGAGAGAAGGCCCGCGAAGGGGGCGGGCCGGAGAGGATCGAGCGGCAGCACCGGGAGGGCAAGCTCTCCGCCCACGAGCGGATCGAGCGGCTGCTCGACCCCGGCTCTTTCTTCGAGCTCGACCCCTTCGTCGAGCACCGCTGCCGGGAGTTCGGGATGGAGAAGACGAAGATCCCCGGCGACGGCGTCGTCTGCGGCGCCGGGACGGTGGACGGCCGGACCGTGTACGTCTTCGCGCAGGACTTCACGGTCTTCGGCGGATCGCTCTCGGAGACGGTCGGCGACAAGATCTGCAAGCTGATGGACCTCGCGGTCCAGAACGGCGCCCCGATCATCGGGTTGAACGACTCCGGCGGGGCGCGCATCCAGGAAGGGGTCGTCTCGCTGGCCGCCTACTCGAAGGTCTTTTTGCGCAACACCCGCGCGTCGGGCGTCGTCCCGCAGATCTCGGCGATCCTGGGGCCGTGCGCCGGCGGCGCGGTCTACTCACCGGCCATCACCGACTTCGTCTTCATGACCGAGAAGACCTCCTACCTCTTCGTCACCGGCCCGGACGTGATCAAGACCGTGACGCACGAAGAGGTGACCAAGGAGGAGCTGGGAGGGGCACGCACCCACTCGACGGTCTCGGGGGTGGCGCATTTCGTCGGCAAGGACGACGACGCGGTCCTCGCCGGGATCCGGGAGCTCCTCTCCTACATTCCGTCGAACAACCTCGACGACCCGCCGGCGCGGGAGGCGCGCGACGCCCGCGACGACGGCTCGAGCCTCGACTCCTTCATCCCGGAGGAGCCCAACAAGCCGTACGACATGGGCGAGCTGATCCGACGCGTCGCCGACGAGGGGTCGTTCCTGGAGGTTCACGCGGGCTTCGCCCGCAACATCCTCGTCGGCTTCATCCGGCTCGGCGGCCGCTCGATCGGCGTCGTCGCGAACCAGCCGATGCACCTGGCCGGAGTCCTCGACATCGACGCGGCGGTCAAGGGCGCCCGGTTCGTCCGCTTCTGCGACGCCTTCAACATCCCGCTGCTCGTGTTCGAGGACGTGCCGGGGTTCCTGCCGGGCACGCAGCAGGAGTACGGCGGGATCATCCGGCACGGGGCCAAGCTCCTCTTCGCGTTCGCCGAGGCGACCGTGGCCAAGGTCAGCGTCATCACGCGCAAGGCCTACGGGGGCGCATACTGCGTGATGCTCTCCAAGGACATCGCGACCGATTTCAATTTCGCCTACCCGACCGCCGAGATCGCGGTCATGGGGCCCGAGGGGGCCGTCAACATCCTCTACAAGCGCGAGCTCCCCGCCGACGCTCCTCCCGAGAAGCGCGCGAAGAAGGTCTCCGAGTACATCGAGAACTTCGCCAACCCCTACGTCGCCGCCCGCCGCGGCTACATCGACGAGATCATCGAGCCCTCGGAGACCCGCGAGAAGCTGATCGCCGCCTTCAAGCTCCTGGAGAACAAGAGAGCCCCGGTCCCTTCCAGGAAACACGGGAACATCCCGCTATGACCCCGAAGACGGTAGACGGAAGACGGAAGACGGAAGACGGAAGACGGTAGACGGTAGACGACAGGGATGGCGCGAGAGCAACAAGCACACGAGAAGCTCGACGTATTCCGGCTCTCTCGCGAGTTAGCATTGGATCTGTACCGGGCTACGGCAAAGTTTCCCCGCGACGAAAGGTTCGGATTGACCTCGCAGATACGCCGCGCCGCGGTCGCCATTCCTGCGAACATCGCGGAGGGAGCCGCAAGAAGATCTAAGCGCGAATTCTCAAGATTCCTGTTGACAGCCCGAGGGTCAGCGACCGAACTGAGGTTACTCCTGGACATCGCCCATGAGACTGGAAGTCTCTGTGAAGGTGAGTTCCAGAAATGCGAACAGAAACTGGACCGAATCTTCGCTATGACGAGTGGCCTGATTCGTCGCTCTGACGCAACATGAGCTCTCTTCCCGTCTACCGTCTACCGTCTGCCGTCTACCGGCCATGAGGTTGCTCGTGGCCAACCGCGGCGAAATCGCCCTTCGGATCTTCCGCGCGTGCCGGGACATGGGGATCGAGACCGTCGCGGTGTTTTCGGACGCGGATCGGAAGGCTCCGCATGTCGCGATGGCGGATTACGCCGTTCGGCTGGGGCCGCCGCCAGCCAGGGAAAGCTACCTCAACGTTCCGGCGATCCTCGAAGCAGCGCGGAAGACAAAGGCCTCCTTGATTCATCCCGGGTACGGCTTCCTCGCGGAGAACGCGGGTTTCGCGCGCGCTTGCGCGGCGGCGGAGCTCACGTTCGTCGGGCCTTCTCCCGACGCGATCGAGGCGATGGGGTCGAAGACCGGGAGCCGACGGATGATGGAGGCGGCGGGGGTCCCGGTCGTGCCGGGGACGACGAAGCCGGCGGCCGACGCCTCGGAGCTCAAGGCGTTCGCCCGCAAGGCCGGATATCCGATCCTGCTCAAGGCCGCCGCGGGCGGCGGCGGCAAGGGGATGCGGCGGGTGGATTCGGAAGGCGACCTCGACGCGGCCTTCGCCCGCGCTTCCTCCGAGGCGAAGGCGTTTTTCAACGACGGCGCGGTGTACGCCGAGAAGCTCGTGGAGGGGCCGCGACACATCGAGGTCCAGGTCGTCGCGGATTCCCGGGGCAGGCGGATCGCGGTCGGCGAGCGGGAGTGCAGCCTCCAGCGGCGCCACCAGAAGGTCGTCGAGGAGTGCCCCTCGCCTGTCGTGGACGAGGACCTGCGCGAGCGGCTCTGCTCCGCCGCGGTCGCCGCGGCCGCCGCGGTGGACTACGTCTCGTGCGGCACCGTCGAGTTCCTCCTCGCCCCGGACGGCTCCTTCTACTTCCTGGAGATGAACACCCGCCTCCAGGTCGAGCATCCGGTCACCGAGGAGGTGTACGGCGTGGACCTCGCCGCCGAGATGATCGCGATCGCGCTCGGCGAGCCCCTGTCGTGGAGCGAGGGCGACCTGCGGCGCCTCGGCCACGCGATCGAGTGCCGGATCTACGCCGAGGATCCGCGGCGGGACTTCGCGCCGTCTCCGGGCACGATCACGTCGCTTCGCCTTCCGGCCGGGCCCGGCGTGCGCCACGACATCGGCGTCGAGCAGGGCTCCACGGTGCCGATCGATTACGACCCGATGCTCGGCAAGCTCGTGGTCTGGGGCCCGGACCGCTCCTGGGCGATCCGCCGCCTCGCGCGGGTGCTGTCCGAGTACGAGATCGCCGGGGTCGAGACGGCGCTGCCGCTCTTCCGCCGGCTGTGCCGCGATGCGGATTTCCTCTCGGGCAAATTCGACGTGCAATGGCTGGAGAGGCGCCTTGCCGCCGGACTGCTCGACGGCAGTGAGGCTTCGCCCGAAGATGTCCTCCTCGCCGCGGCCGCTCTCTCCGACGAGAAGGCGCCGGCCGCCGCGGCGTCCTCGTCCGCGCCCGCCTCGCTGTGGCGCGCGAGCGGCCGGCGAGAGTCGCTCCGCGGAGGGCCCCGTTGATGCGCCGCTCGGTGCTCTTCCTCGAGGCGGGAGAGGGCGAACCCATCCAGGTCCTCGTCGAGCGCCGCGGCGCCGGCTGTCGCGTCGCGCAGCGGGATCGCCGCGACGACGTGGACGCCGTCCGGCTCCCCGACGGCCGCTACTCGCTGATTCTCGAGGACGGCCGCCAGATTACCGGGCGCGCGCTGGAGACCTCCGGCGGCGTCCGGGTGATCCGCCGGGGAGAGTCCTCGCCCGTCGCAATCTCGCGCGGCCGCCCCGCGAGCCGGCCGCTCGCGGGCGCCGGCGCGGAAGGCGGGGTCGAGGAAGTTCGGGCGCTGATGCACGGCCGGATCGTCGAGGTCCGCGTCGGCGCGGGAGACCGCGTCGAGCAGGGCGCGCTTCTCCTCGTGCTCGAGGCGATGAAGATGCAGAACGAGATCCGCGCCTCTCGCGCGGGCATCGTCGAGCGCGCACAGGCGCAGGCGGGACAGACGGTCGAGGGAGGAGCTTTCCTCCTATCTATCCGGTCAGAAAATATCTGACCCATCGGTTAGATTCAATCCTTTGAATTTTTCTCCAAAAAAGCGGCCCGAACCGCGCCGGGAGGGTAGTCTCATGTTTGGTTTTCTCTTTTCAAGACAATAACTTAGAAGTCTCAACTTCGACGCCTGAGTCTGGCAATGACATTGCTCTACGTGAGTGGGCTTTGAAGTGCGTCTTTGAGTAGTTGGACTCGTTTCGTCGATTTTTTAAGGAGGCAGGAATGAAGTCAGGATACCGATTTACTCTCGTTCTATCGGTTTGCCTGCTCTTGCTCGCTCCGTTAGTCGTCGCCCAGACGACCGGGACGATCGAGGGTACGGTGACCGATCAGAGCGGCGGGGCGCTGCCCGGCGTCACGGTTGAGATCACCAGTCCCAACCTTCAGGGCACGCGCGTCGCGACGACGGGCAATGACGGACGCTTCCGGTTCGTCAGCGTCCCGCCGGGGGCTTACAAAGTGACGGCCAACCTGTCGGGGATGGGCACGGTCGCCAAGACCGGCAACGTGACCCTGGACTCGACCCTGACCGTCAACATGCAGATGACCGTCTCGGCCAAGGAGGCCATCACGGTCACGGGCGAGGCTCCGCTGGTGGACACCGCGGCCACCACGACCGGGACCAACTACCAGGCCAAGGTGATCGACAAGCTGCCGGTGCAGCGCAACTACGCCTCGATCGTTCTCTCGCAGCCGGGCGTCCAGACGGACTCCGGTGAGACGCAGGGCCGGTCGCTGGCGCTCTCGGTGTACGGCTCGACCTCGTCGGAGAACCTCTTCTTGATCGACGGCGTCAACACGACCAACGTCATCAAGGGGTTCCAGGGCAAGAACATCAACACCGAGTTCATCCAGGAAGTCGAAGTCAAGACGGGCGGCTACCAGGCCGAGTACGGCCGCAACACCGGCGGCGTGGTCAACGTCATCACGAAGTCGGGCGGCAACGAGTTTCACGGCGACGTGTTCGGCTACTACAACTGGCCGGCCTCGCAGGCCGAGCAGAAGTTCGAAACGACGGACCCCGGAACGCAGACCGGCGACGTAACGGTCAACACCGCCGGGTCGATCATCAAAGACGTCAAGCGGCGCGAGTTCGGAGTCGACCTCGGCGGCTACTTCCTCAAGGACCACATCTGGTTCTACGGCGCCTACGACCGCGTGCTCACCGACGACGTGCTCCAGCCGATCACCGGCAAGCGCGCCGGCGAGGACTTCGACCGCAAGTTCACATCGAACCTCTGGGCGGCGAAGCTGACTTTCAACGTCTTCCAGGGCACGACGATCGTCGGCACCGCCTTCGCGGACCCGCAGGTCAACGAGGGACCGCTGATCGTCCCGACCGGGGTGAATCCCAACACCTACCAGGGCCGGCGCGACGTCGGCGGCGTGGACTGGGCGGTCCGGTTGAACCAGCTGTTCGGCTCGTTCGGAATCCTGACCGGGCAGTACAGCCAGCACAAGGACCGCTTCGAGACGAAGCCGCAGAACCTCGACCTGCAGCGCGTCACCGACGCGACGCAGTCTCCGAACGAGGTGACGGGCGGCTTCGGCCAGGTCTTCGGGCCCACCATCAACAACAAGTCGAACCGGGACCTCTACTCGGGCAGCTTCACCGGCTACGTGGGCACCAACGAGTTCAAGGTCGGCGGCGACTACTCCAAGGACAACACGGAGGGCGCCACCTACTACACGGGCGGCCAGCAGATCTTCGTCCGGCCCTGCTCGACGAACCCGACGTCGCCCAGCTTCTGCGATCAGTCGAGAGCCCCCTCTTTCACGAACTCCCAGGGCAAGACGTTCAAGGTCTACTACGAGCACCGCATCTTCACGGCCAACGCCACGGACCTGACGCCCCTCGTCTCGGCGCCCTTCGAGACGCCGACCAAGCGGTGGGGCGCGTACGTCCAGGACCAGTGGAGGATCATGCCCACCCTGACGGTCAACGCTGGTGTGCGGTGGGACCAGGAGCACTACTTCGCGGGTGACGGCCACGTCGCCTTCAAGCTCTTGAACCAGTGGGCCCCCCGCGCCGGGTTCGTGTGGGACTTCACGGGCGACGGGACGAGCAAGCTGTACGGCTCGTACGGCAAGTTCTTCTTCGCGATCCCGACAGACCTGAACGCCCGCGTGTTCTCGGCCAACACCCAGGTTCGCAACTACAACTACAGCCCGACGGCCACCAACCAGGACTTCGGCGGACGTCCCCGCCTGATCCAGGTCGGATCCTTCGAGGGCGAGCCGGTCGAGTGCTTCAACACGACGATCCCCAACTGCGATACGCCCCTGAAGGCTTCCTACCAGACGGAGTACACGATCGGCGTCGAAAAGGCTCTCGATCCGACCTTCTCGATGGGCATCAAGGGGACGTATCGGACCCTCGGCCGGACGGTCGAAGACCGGTGCGACCTCGACTACAACGACCCGCTGGCGCAGGGCTCGACCTGCGGCATCTTCAACCCGGGCAGCGACGGCCCCATCGCCAACGGCATCATCAAGACCTGCAACACCACGGCGAACCCGACCGATCCCGACTACGCGCCGGGGGGCAAGTGCGGCCTTCCGGGCGTTCCGGTCGGCGACGCCAAGCGCATCTTCCGCGGCATCGAGCTGACGGCGCGCAAGGCGTTCTCCCAGACCCTGTGGGCGCAGGCCTCGTACCTGTACTCCTCTCTCCGCGGCAACTACTCGGGCGCCATCCGCGAGGCCTCCGGCCAGACGGACCCCGGGATCAACGCCGACTACGACTACTGGCAGTTCAACGTCAACGCGTACGGCAAGCTCGAGCTCGACCGGCCGCACCAGTTCCGCATCGACGCGGTCTACAACGCGCCGTTCGGCCTCTCGGTCGGCGGACAGTTCTACGTGAGGAGCGGCGTGCCGACCTCGCGCCTGGGCTACTACAACAGCTTCTATCCGGACCTGCTGTACCTCGATCAGCGCGGAAGCAACGGACGCCTCCCGACCGACTACGAGATGAACATCTCGCTTGCCTACAACTGGAACATCGGGCCGGTGACGATCACCCCGCAGGCGTACATCTTCAACCTGATCAACCGGCAGACCGTGACGGGCATCGACCAGCGCTTCAACATCTTCGGCAACTACATCACGGACAAGACCAGCCCGTTCTACGGCCAGGCTGGAATCAAGCCCGGGGATACCGATCCGGTCAGCAAGGTCACTTGCCCGGCTTCGGCGACGGCTCCGTGCTCGGACAACGTGGACTACCGGAAGGCGACGACCCGCGTTTCGCCGCGCCTCTTCCGGGCGGCTCTCAAGGTCTCCTTCTAAGGTCCTGACCTCGGTTTCTCATCGGGGGCGGCTTGCGCCGCCCCCTTTTTCTTTTCTTCCCTCTCCCCACGGGAGAGGACCGGGGTGAGGGGCGTCTCCCCATCCCCGAAAGCCTCGTCCCCCCGGATCGGCATTTCGTCTCATCGAAGTTGCGCCCCGGAGTTCCGCGAGGCGTAAAATCCCGCATGGCCCCGGAGGTTCCCATGCGTCGAACTCTTCTTCCCGCCGCGTTGGTCCTGCTTCTCTCCTCTTTCGCCCTGGCCGCCCCCGACGATCTTCCGAGACTCTTCCAATCGGCCAAGGAACAATTCCGAATGGCCAACTACGCGGGCGCGCTCGACACGCTCTCCCGGATCGAGAAGGCGAGCGAGGGTGAGGAGTACCAGGGACTGCGCCCGTCGCTGCGCCCGGGGCTGGCGTTCTACCGCGGTGCGTCGCTGGCGATGCTCAACCGGGACGAGGAGGCGCGCGAGCAGTTCGAGGTCTTCCTGGCGTTCTCTCCCAACGCCAACCTCGATCCGGGCGCGTTTCCGAAGAAGGTCATCACGGTGCTGGAAGAGACGCGGCGCGACCTGAAGAATCCCCGCGAGCCGAAGAAACCCGACGCTCCCGAGGAGAGCTCGATCGCGCTCGCCTACAAGGGATACCGGAAGAACGAGGGCGCGAACCAGCCGCTGCTCTCGGAGGCGTGGGGGGACGGTCCCGTGCGCTTCCTGATGACGCCGGAGGAGCGCCGCTCCTTCAGCCAGCTCTCCGACCCGGTTTCCCGCTCCGAGTTCGTCGCGAATTTCTGGAAGTCGCGCGATCCCCGGCCGGAGACGCCGGAGAACGAATTCCGCGAGGAGTTCGAGAAGCGGGCCGCGTTCGCCGACGAGCACTTCACCGAGGACGAAGTTCGGGGGAGCGTCACCGACCGCGGCATGGTCTTCGTCCTGCTCGGTCCGCCGACCTACGTCGGACGAAAGCCGATCCGGACGGGCGAGGACACCAGCGACCCGTCCGGCATGGTCCGCTTCACCCGCAACGACGTTACCGCCGTCGAGAAGACCTCGGGCAGCTCGGCTGCGACCAACGTCAAGATCGACAACATGACCGGCCCGGCCAACGCGATGCCCGACGCCAACGCCCGCTGGCGGGAAGTCTGGCATTACCGCCGCGAGGCTCTGCCGGGCGGAGTCCCGTACCACCAGGTGGACTTCGAGTTCATCACGCATACGGGCTACGGAAGAAATGTCCTCCAGCGCGACCCGAACTGCCTGAACGCCCTGGACGCCGCCCGCAAGGGAATCGTCGTGGACCGGAGCGCCGGCAGGGCCTCCCGGTGAGCTGAACGGAAAGCTCGGATAATCGGAATCCGGCGCCCGGCCGGGGTGTTGAATCCGGACAGTGCGCAGAGTCCTCCAGGGCATTTCCGTCTTTTTTGGCGCGGCGCTCTGCCTGTCCGCGCCGGCGCCGGTCCACGACCGCATCGTCGCCTACTTCCGGGGCTGGTACGCCCACGTCCCCGGCAGCGAGGTGACGGCGAAGCCGACGAAGGAAGTCACGGTCGCGGGACTCGAGTCCTGGCTCGTCGAGAGGACCGCGCCGGCGAAGGGCCGCAACGAGACGAGCCTCGCTCTCTACGACCCTTCCACCGACGAGGTCTTCGTCGGCGACGCCTTCGGCGACCCGGACCGCGCCGCCGCCAGCAAGCCGTTCGACCCGGGCAAGGACCTTCCCAACGTCGAGGCCTCGCTCGCCGAGATGTTCGGTCTTCCCCTGAAGGTGGAGCTGGGAAGCACGCCCCGCGGCGCCCTGATTCCGTTGACGGTGAATGTTCGGCTCGAGAAGGGGAGCGAGACCTCCTTCACACGATCCGGCTTCGTTTCGAAGGATGGCTCCGCGCTGCTCCTCGGCCAGTTCCATCCTCTCTCGGGGAGCGCCGCTGCATACCGGGAGAAGCTGATCGCGGAGAGCCCGGGCGTCCGGACGGCCAGCGGGAGCTTCCTGGTGACCGAGTTCCTGGATTTCCAGTGCGACCGGTGCCGCATCCGCACCCCGGACGTGCGCCGCGCGGTCGAGCAGAAGGGAGGGGCCGTCGAGATCCGCTTCCTCCCGCTGGTCAAGACCCACGAGTGGGCTTTCGCCGCGGCCGAGTCCGCCGCGGCTCTCGCGGCGATCAAGCCGGAGCTCTACCGCCACTACGAGGAGGCGATGTTCGCGCGCGGCGAGGGAATGACGCCGGCCGCGGCCCGCGAGCTCGCCAGCGACATCGCCGAGGCCGGCGGCGCGAAGGACGCGTTCTCGGCGGAGCTGTCGAGCGGACGGGCGCGAGCGCGCGTCGCGCGCGACGTGACCCTCGCGATGCGCCTGGGGATCATCTCGACGCCGTCCTTCGTGTACCGCGGAACGTACGTGCCGGGCGAGAAGGGGTCCCTCGAGACCTTCCTCTGGGAGAGCGTCCCCGCGCCGGCGAAGAAACCGACGACACGAAACCCGTGAGACGGAGCCGCCTTCCCGGGACTCTTGCCCTGGCGCTCGCGGTCTGCGCTCTCGCGAGCTGTGGGCGAGAGTCGAAAGAATCCGCCTCGGCGGCGCAGGCCGCGCCCCCGGCCGCCTCGGCGCAGGTCCCGGCTCCGGCGCCTCCCGTCGAGAACGAGGACCCCGCCACCCGCACGAAGCGCCCGGCGGGGGGAGTTGCCCCGGTCCTCTGGATCGGAATGGACGGCCTCGACTTCGAGATCCTCGACCGGCTCGCGGCCGAGGGGAAGATGCCCAACTGGAAGAGGCTCGCGGCGGAAGGCTACACGACGCGGATCACGAGCTTCGTCCCGATCCTCTCGCCGGTCGTCTGGACGACGGTCGCGACGGGAGTCGGCCCCGACACGCACCGCGTCCTCGATTTCCAGGAGGTGGATCCGAAGACCGGGCAGAAGGCGCCCGTGTCCGGGTTCTCGCGCGCCGTGCCGGCGGTCTGGAACCTGGCTTCCGCCGGAGGACGGAGCGTCGGAGTCGTGGGCTGGTGGGCGACGCACCCCGCCGAGGAGGTCAAGGGCTTCTTCATCTCCGACCACGCGAGCCCGATCCTCTACGAGAAGCTGCCGCTGTCGGGCGTCGCGTACCCCGCGTCGCTCTCGGCCGGCGTGGCGCAGGTCGTCGCGCGCGATGGAGTGGTCGCCGGCAGCGAGCTCGCCGCCTTCGTGGACGCGCCGCCCTCGGAGATCTCGCAGGCTCTCGCGAGCAGCCAGGGAATGGAGAACCGCTACGTGGCGCTGTCCCGCATCCTCTCGGCGACCCGCGTCTACCAGCGCGCCGCGCGCGACCTCTACGACAAGCAGCTCCCCGACCTGATGATGCTCTACCTAGAAGGGACCGACGAGATCGGCCACGTCTTCGCGCCGGACTCGCCTCCGAAGCTCTCCTGCGAGTCCGACGCCGACTTCGCGAAGTACCAGAAGGCCGCCGACGTCTACTACTCCGTCGTGGACCGGATGCTCGGTCAGTGGATGCGCCGCGCGGAGGAAGATGGCGGGACTCTGATCGTCCAGTCCGACCACGGGTTCAAGTGGGGAGCGGACCGTCCGTGCGAGCGCTCATCGCTGAACTGGAGCACGGCAGCCTACTGGCACCGTCTGGACGGCGTCTTCGCCGCGTGGGGCGCGCGCGTGCGCCCGGGCAAGGGGAGCGGCGCGAAGCCGGCGATGTTCGATCCCGCGCCGACCGTGCTCGCGCTCCTCGGTCTGCCGGCGGACAAGAAGATGACCGGGCGGCCGATTGCCGCCGCGTTCAAGGACCTGAAGGTCCCGGCCCGGGCGGACTCCTGGAGCGGCGTGACGATCCGCCGCGTCCCGGCGGAGCAGATGTCCGAGGCGGAGAAGAGCGAGTACACCAAGAAGCTCCTCGCTCTCGGGTATCTCTCGGGGAGCGAAGCGAAGCCCCTCGCTCCGACGGGCGGCGACAAGCCGGGAATGACGGAAGGGGCCTGGAACAACCTCGGCCTGTACGAGAGGGAGACCGTCGCGGACCTCGCCGCCGCGAGGCGGGCCTTCGAGAAGGCGCTGGAGCTTCGGCCCGGCTACCACTCGCCGATGTTCAACCTGGCGATCCTCTACCGGCAGCAGAAGGAATACGCGAAGGCGCGGGAGTGGCTCTTCAAGTCCTTCGCCGCCGGCCACGCGGACCCGGAGGGGACGCTTCTGGGCTGGATCAACTGGTACGAGGACCACGGGGCTCGCGCCGAGATCGCCCCGCTGCTCGAGGCCGCCGTCGCTTCCTCGCCCGGCAACGAGGTCTACGCCCGCATGCTCGGCCTGTCCCGGTTCCGCCGGAAGGACTGCCCCGGAGCCTGGGACGCCGTCGGACCGTTCGCGGCGAAGACCTCCGACCCGGCGACCCTGAACACGGCCGCGCTCATCCAGACATGCCTGGGCAGGCGGGACGATGCTATCTTGCTGCTCGAAAAGTCCTTGTCGCTCAATCCCGGCCAGCCGGGGGCGATCCAGTCGCTGAAGATCCTGCGGGAAGGTCCCGCGGCGGGCAAGTGAAGATCTCGAAAAACCGAAAGGAAACGATGAGCAAGCGAATCCTCTCGATCCTCCTGTTGACCTGTTCCATCGCGGCGGCGGCCCCCCGGGACGAACCGTCCAGGGCGCCCGCGGCCGGCGCCGGAGGAATCGAAAAGCAGGTCGAGGCCTACGCCCAGAAGTTCCTTCCGTGGGACCCGCAATCCAAGGTCGCCGTAACGCGGTCCACCGAGACCGTCGCCGGGTTCCAGGCCTTCAAGGTGAAGCGGACGGCCAAGTACGAGCGCCTGAACGTGGACCGGGTCGTTTACGTCTCCGACGACGGCAAGTGGTTCTTCGCGGGCGACACCCTGGCCAACCCGACCCCCCGGCCGGTCCGGAACGCCGGCGACCTGGCCTGGCTCGACGACAAGCTTGCGAAGCTGTACCACACCAACGTCCGTTCGGTCCTGACGCCGGACAAGGACGCCGGGACGCTCAAGGCGATCGCGCTGCAGCTGGAGACCGGCTACATGCCGGTGCGCATGCCCGGCTACGTCACGCCCGACGGCAAGACGTTTCTGCAGGGGACGGTCTGGGACTTCAAGGCGGACCCGCGGGCGGAGCGCCGCCGGCGCATCGATCTTGCGGCCAACCGCGCGAGCGGCCCCGCCGACGCGACGATCAACGTCGTCGAGTTCGCCGACATGGAATGCGGCTACTGCAAGTTCCGCGGGCTCCAGATGGACCGGCTCCTCGCCGCGAACTCCGGGATCGTCAACGTGCGGCGCCACTACAAGTTCTTCCCGCTCTGGATGGGGCACGTCTGGTCGATGAAGGCGGCTTCGGCGGGAGACTGCCTCGCGAAGTTCGGCAGCCCGGCGGCGCTGTTCCGGTTCAAGGAGCAGGTCTACGCGCGCCAGGAATCGCTGAACCTCTCGGGGATCGACGAGCTCGCGCTGACGACGGCGGAGGCGGAAGGAGTCTCGAGCGCGGACTTTCTCTCCTGTTACTTGAAGGAGGGGAGCCTGTCGCACGTGCGCCAGGACCTCGAAGAGGGATACCGGCTGGGAATCAACTCCACGCCGACCTACTTCGTGGACGGAACGGAGATCTCCTGGGTGGATGACCACGTCATGGAGGACTACCTCCGCACCCTCTTCCCCAAGATCCGTTCCGTCTCCTACGAGCCCACCGCCAAAAAGTAGCGTCCGGTTCCGTTACACGCCGCAGGGGGGGCCTTGCGCCCTCCCGCCTCTGGTCGTGCCCGGCGCAAAAATCCGGGCGGGCGGGTCCTGTCGCCGCACTCCCCCCGGCAGTGCTCGGGCCGGGGCGAACGAATACGCTGGCGATGGCTTTCTTCGCCGGCCCTGCGCGCTGGCGGTGGGGCCTCGTGCGTCGCCACCCGCCCGCCCTCACATCCCGGCGTAACCCGGTGTCATAGGAGACGTGCTTGCCCTCCTGCCCGGTCGTGCTTCGTCTTCCCTAATTCTGGGGGGAATCCTCCTGCGCGGCTTCGTTGGCGGCGCGCTGGCGCCTGGCGGCGGCAATGGCGATCAGATGCTCTTCGAAGGTCCGGGAGAAGCGATGGCCTCCCGTCGCGTCGGCGACGAAGTAGAGGTAGTCGGTCTTCGCCGGTGAGACCGCGGCCTTCAGAGCCGGCAGCCCCGGGTTGCAGATCGGGCCCGGCGGCAGCCCGTCGCTGGCGTAGGTGTTGTACGGGGAAGCGTAGTTGTAGTCGGAGCGGTAGAGAGTCCCGGTCCACTTGCCGTCCCTCTTCATGGCGTAGATGACCGTGGGGTCGGCCTGGAGCCGCATCCCGCGCTTCAACCGGTTCAGGTAGACCGACGCGATCGTCGGTCCCTCGTTCTGGACGCCGCTCTCCTTTTCCACGATCGAGGCGAGCGTGACCGACTGCTCGACGGTCAGGCCGAGGGTGCGGGCCTTCTCCCGCATCTCGGGGGTGAAGTTCTTCCGAAACTGGGCGACCATCAGGTCCACGATCGTCCGGGCCGGCGTCGAGCGCGTCACGACGTAGGTGTCGGGGAAGAGATAGCCCTCGAGGTCCGTGACGCCGCTCGTCAGTCCGGGGATCAGCTCCGTTTCCTGAAGCGACCGGCGGAAACCGTCCGGGCCTCCGATCCCGCGGCTCCAGAAGAGCTGGAAGGTCTCGTCGGCGGTCAGGCCGTCGGGCACGACGATCGAATACTTGACCACGTCGCCGCGCCCCATGCGGTTGATGACGTCGTCGATCGGGGTCGGCCGGTCGAAGCGGTATTCGCCGGCCTGGAGCGGAGTCCGGGAGCGGTAGATGCGGTAGTAGATCTCGGCGAGCGTGGCGTCCGGCACGACCCCGGCGTGCGCGAGCTTTCGGAAGATCTCGCCCGTCGGCGTCTTCGCGGCGAAGACGATCGTGACCTGCGAGGGCGTCGCCGGGCGGGACGGGTATTCGAGGCGGTAGTAGAGGTACGCCGCTCCCGCGAGAACCAGCAGGAGAAGAAAGAGTCCCAGCCGCAGGACTTTCGTGGCCCGGCTCATGCGGTGTGGCGCAGGTAATCCTCGAGGAGGACGGCCGCCGCCGTCTTGTCGAGGTCTTCCCGCGCGGCGCCGGGCGGAAGGCGCCGGGCGGCCTCGTTCGAGGTCAGCGTCTCCTCGTGGAACCGGACCGGGATCGCCGTCCCCGCGCCGAGCCTGGACGCGAAGGAGCGGATCCGCGCCGCGAACTCGCTCTCACGCCCCTCGGGCGAGCGGGGGATCCCGAGGAGGATCATCTCGATGTCCTCCTCGGCGCAGAAAGCGAGGATCTCCGCCGCGGCATCGGAGTCGGACCTCCGCGCCAGGGTCTTGCGCGGCGTCGCGAGCAGCCCGGTCGCGTCGGAGGTCGCCAGCCCGATCCTCTTCTCTCCGAAGTCCACCGCCAGAATTCGCATCCGAGCAGGGTAGCAGTGCCGGGGTTAGAATCGGAAGCGCCATGAAAAACACGGTCATTCTTTCGGCGGCCCGCACGCCGGTCGGGTCGTTTCTCGGAAAACTGTCCTCTCTTTCGGCCCCGGCCCTCGGGTCGATCGCGATCCGCGGCGCTCTCGACCGCGCCGGCGTCGAGGCCTCGCAGGTCGAGCAGGTGATCCTGGGCAACGTCCTCCAGGCGGGCATCGGCCAGGCGCCCGCACGCCAGGCGGCGCTCGGCGCCGGGATCCCCGTGAGCGTTCCGTGCATCACGCTCCACAAGGTCTGCGGCTCGGGGATGCGCGCGGTCATGGACGCGTCCAACGCCATCATCGCTGGCGAGTACGAGCTCGCCGTGGCCGGCGGGATGGAGTCCATGTCCAACGCGCCGTACCTGCTGGAGCGGGCGCGCAGCGGCTACCGGATGGGCAACGCCGCGCTGGTGGACTCGATGATCAAGGACGGCCTCTGGGATCCCTACAAGGACGTCCACATGGGCAACTGCGCCGAGATGTGCGCGGGGAAATACCACTTCACCCGTGAAGAGCAGGACGCCTACGCGCTCGAGTCCTACAAGCGAGCGCAGAACGCGTCGAAGACCTGCCTGACCTCAGCCGAGATCGTTCCGGTCGAGGTCCCGCAGAGGAAGGGCGATCCCCTGAAGATCGAGACCGACGAGGAGCCGTTCGCCGCGCCGCTGGAGAAAATGGGCTCGTTGAAGCCGGCCTTCCAGAAGGACGGGACCGTGACCGCCGCCAACGCTTCCAAGATCAACGACGGCGCCGCGGCGCTGGTGATCGCCTCGGAGAAGAAGGCGCGCGAGCTCGGCAAGGCGCCGCTCGCGAGGATCGTGGACTACGCCGGCGTCGCGCAGGAGCCCGAGTGGTTCACGACCGCCCCGGTCGGCGCGATCCAGAAGCTCCTGAAGAAGACGGGCCTCTCGGTCGCCGACGTGGACCTCTTCGAGATCAACGAGGCGTTCGCGGCGGTCGCGATGGCCGCGATCCGCGAGCTCGGCCTCGATCCCGCGAAGGTCAACATCCGCGGCGGCGCGGTCGCGCTCGGCCACCCGATCGGCGCTTCCGGCGCGCGCATCCTGACGACGCTCGTCCACGCCCTCCGCAAGGAAGGCAAGAAGCGCGGCGTGGCCGCGATCTGCATCGGCGGGGGCGAGGCCACCGCGATGATGGTGGAGACCGCCTAACCCCCGAGCCGGGAATCGGGAATCGGGAAACGGGAATCGAAGTGGGATCTGGAGATTTCCGATTTCCGATTTCCGATTGACGGCCCTGGAATTCGATCTCGTTCTCGGCGGGACGCCCCGGTTCGCGGCGGAAGCTCCCTGGGCGAAGAGGATCGTCGACCGTTACGCGAGACAACTGCCCTACCGCGTGAGGACGGACGCGCGCGGAGGCCGCGCGGCGGTCGCCGACGCCGCCGGAGACTCGCCGATCGTCCTCGTCCAGCTCGATTTCGAGGCATACCTGCTGCCGGACGCGGCGCGGCGCCTGGTCCACGCCTGCGTGGGCGGCGCGACCGCCGTCGCCCTGCCCGTGTCCAACGAGCCCTGGTGCGAGGAGGCCCGCGCCGCGCCTCCGTTCGCGTACCACACGCCGTCGCTCCTCGAGGAAGCGGTCCGGTACTTCGCATCGTCGCCGCCGTCCCTGCGCGCGGCCGCGGCGCCGCGCTCGGCGGTCTATGCCGCGCGCCGGCAGGTGCTCCGCCGGCTCGCGCCGGACACGCCGCTCGAGGAGGTCCCCTCCGCCGCCGCCCGGATCGGAGAGACCGTCTCGATCGATCCGGGCGCCTATCTCCACCGCTACGGCGAGATGGACGGGCAATCCCGGGACGATCTCGTCTCTAGGATCCCGCCGGGCGCCCGATCGGTCCTGGACGTCGGCTGCTCGCGGGGCCGGACCGCGGAAGCCCTGCGCAAGGCCGGAGTCGAGCGGGTCGTGGGGATCGAGCCGGACACCGGCGACGCCGCGCAGGCGGAAAAGCTCTGCGACCGGGTCCTGGCGCGGCGCCTGGAGGACATCGAAGAGGAGTTCCCCGGAGAGTTCGACGCGATCCTTTTCGGCGACGTCCTCGAGCACCTGGTCGACCCTTCCGAGGCCCTCGCGCGTGTGCGCCCCTGGCTCTCGGAGCGCGGGGTCGTCGTCGCCTCCGTGCCCAACCTCGGGCATTGGTCGGTCGTCGCCGACCTGCTCGAGGGGCGCTTCGACTACGTTCCGTACTCGATCCTGTCGGGGACGCACGTGCGCTTCTTCACGCGCCGGACCGTCGAGGAGCTCTTCGAGGCCTGCGGTTATCGCGTCGAAAGCGTGGACACGGTCACCTTCGATCTTTCCCCGGAAGGTTCGCGCAAGCTGGAGCTGCTGAAGGCGCTTCCGGGCGCCTCGCCGGACCTGACCGCCGCGGAGTTCGTCGTGGTCGCTCGGGTATCATCCCCGCGATGATCAACAAGGTGGTGGCGTCGGCCGAGGAGGCCGTCCGCGACGTGCGCGACGGCGCGACGCTGGTGGTCGGCGGCTTCGGCCTCTGCGGCATTCCCGAGAACCTGATCGCGGCGCTGGTAAAAAAGGGGGTCAAGGACCTGACGGTCTTCTCGAACAACTGCGGGGTGGACGACTGGGGCCTGGGGCTCCTGCTGAAAACCCGGCAGATCCGCAAGATGGTCTCCTCCTACGTCGGAGAGAACGCCGAGTTCGAGCGGCAGTTCTTAAGCGGCGAGCTCGACGTGGAGCTGGTGCCGCAGGGAACTCTCGCCGAGAGGATGCGCGCCGGGGGCGCGGGAATCCCCGCCTTCTACACGCCCGCGGGAGCCGGGACGCTGGTCGCCCGGGGGAAGGAGACGCGCAACTTCGACGGCCGCGATTACCTTCTCGAGCGGAGCGTCGTGGGCGACTTCTCGCTCGTCGCGGCGTGGAAGGCGGACCGCATGGGAAACCTCGTGTACCGGAAGGCGGCCCGCAACTTCAACCCGATGGCCGTGACCGCCGGCCGGATCTCCGTCGCGGAAGTCGAGGAGCTCGTCGAAGTCGGCTCCCTCGACCCGGAGTGCATCCACACGCCCGGCGTCTTCGTCAAGCGCGTCGTCGTGGCCCCCCGCCAGAAGCGGATCGAGCGCCGGACGATGTGCAAGGCCTAGGAGGAGAAAGGCGATGGCCCTGCCTCGCGAAGGGATTATCCGGCGCGCCGTCGAGGAGATGAAGGACGGCGACTTCGTCAACCTCGGCATCGGGATGCCGACGCTCTGCGCCAACGCGATCCCGCCCGGCATCGAGGTCATCCTGCAGTCGGAGAACGGGATCCTCGGCGTCGGGCCCTATCCGACGGAAGCGGACCTCGACGCCGACCTGATCAACGCCGGCAAGGAGACCGTGACGATCCGCCCCGGAGCTTCGTATTTCTCCTCGGCGGACTCCTTCGGGATGATCCGCGGCGGCCACATCGACCTCTCGATCCTCGGCGCGATGCAGGTGGACCAGGAAGGCTCGATCGCCAATTACATGATCCCCGGAAAGATGGTGAAAGGGATGGGCGGCGCGATGGACCTGGTCGCCGGCGCCCGCCGCCTCGTCGTCACGATGGAGCACACCTCGAAATCCGGGGAGCCCAAGATCCTCAAGGCCTGCACGCTTCCCTTGACCGGCAAGCATTGCGTCCACCGGATCATCACCGACCTCTGCGTCCTGGACGTGGACCCCTCTCTCAGGGAGCTCGTCCTCGTGGAGCTCGCCCCCGGAGTCACCGAGGAAGAAGTCCGGTCCAAGACCGAAGCCGCCTTCCGCGTCCCCCCGACGTTGAAGACAATGAATGCTTGAGAGTGCGTGGTTCCAGAGCCGTTGACTCACCAGGACTCTCCGTAACCCTCCCAGGAAGACGCGGGATCCGAGGCCGGTTCCTCGCCTCGATACTCATCGGCGTCGCCGCGGCATCGGTCGCGATCGGGCAGGACGTGGATCCGTTCGAGTCGCGGTTCAAGGCGAAGCCGAACTTCCAGATCCGGTTCCGGGCGCCGGAGAAGGGAGGAGAGGTCAAGCTCACTACGCGGAACCCGGTCCACTACGAGAAGGACGTCTCGTGGGAGGGGTCCGAAGACGTCGAGATCGAGTACCAGGACATCAAGATCCGGGCGGACAAGGGGCGGTACGACTTCCCGACGAAGACGGCGGTCCTCGAGGGCCACGTCATCATCGACCAGGGGCCGACGCGGATGGCCGGCAGCCGCGCCACCTTCCACCTGGACACCAAGACCGGCCGCCTCGACGACGCGACCGCGGACCTCGCCCCGACTTACCACATCATCGCCGAGTGGCTCGAGAAGATCGGCGAGGCCACCTACCGCGTCCACCACGGGATTTTCACCGCCTGCGACGTCCCCGACCCCGACTGGTCTTTCTACATGTCCGAGGCCACCGTTACGCTCGAGGACTACGCGCGGATGAAGAACGTCTCCTTCCGGGCCGGCAGCGTCCCCCTCCTCTACTCGCCCTACCTCATCTGGCCGACCAAGGAGAACCGCGCCTCGGGATTCCTCGTTCCGGGCATCGGCTACAACTCGCGGCGCGGCGGGTACCTCGGGCTGACCTACTACTGGGTGACGGGCCGCTCGACGGACCTGACCACCAACGTGGACCTGACGACCAAGGGCTCCTACGGCCTGGGCGAGGAATTCCGATGGACGCCGAGCCCCGAGTCGGCCGGGTTCTTCCAGGGCTACGCGATCCACGACACCGAGGCGACCGTCTGCGTCCCGCTCTCCGAAGAGCCCTCCGGGGGCGATGGCCCGTGCCTGCAGCCCAACGGCACGCCCGGCGTCTTCACGCGCCGGACGCTCAATCGCTGGAAGGTGCGGCTGGAGCACGTCTCCGACGACCTGCCGTACGGGTTCCGCGGAGTCCTGACGATCCGGGACTACTCCGACGAGGAGTTCCTCCAGGACCTCGAGCGCAACTTCGCGCTCGCGTCGGCGCGGCAGATCGTGTCCCGCGGCTTCCTGACCCGCAACTACGGCGACAACTCCTTCAACCTCCGGTTCGAGCGCATCGAGTCGTTCTTCGGGACGACCGTCCTGCAGGAGCGCCTCCCGTCGCTCGAGTTCTCGCGGCGGACCTCGCAGATCGGCTCGACCGGCCTCTTCCTGGCGGCCGAGTCGTCCCTGTCCTACCTCTACATCAACCGCGGCCCCAATCTTCCCCGGGGCGACTACGAGCGGTTCGACATTCACCCGACGCTCTCCTTTCCCTGGAAGACCGTTCCCTGGCTCTCGGTCACGGGAAGGGTCGGAGGCCGGTGGACCGGCTACACCGATTCGACCGACGACGCCCAGACAAAGTTCCTCGGGACCTCGATCACGCGGTCCTACGGAGAGGCCGGCGTTTCCCTGGTCGGCCCGTCTTTCTCGCGGATCTACGACGGCGAGATCGGGCGCTTCGGCAAGTTCAAGCACATCATCGAGCCGCGCGTGGACTACACGTACGTCTCCAACGTGGGCGACCCCCAGCGGATCCCCGCCTTCGACGAGGTGGATGTCGCGCTCGGCCGGAACGACATCCGCTACGCGATCGTGAACCGGCTGCTCGCGCGGCCCGCCGATCCGAAGAAGGGCTCGGCGGAGGAGATCGCGTCGCTGGAGATCGGGCAGACCCACTCTTTCGAATTCCCCCAGACGATCACGACGTCGGTTCTCCCGGTCGCGACGTCCAAAGACGGCCCGATCCAGGGAATCCTGCGGCTGACCCCCGGCGCCTACCTCCACTTCGAGGGGAGGCTCGACTACGACATCCACGCGTCGCAGTTCACCGGGGCTTCCGCGACCGCGTCGGTCACCTGGAAGAGCAACTACGTCAACGCGACCTGGTTTGAGAGCCGGCCGGTCCTGACGGCGCCGCTCCCGGAAGGGTCGCCTTCGCCCAACACCGACCAGATGCGGCTCTCGGCGGGCGTGGACATCTCGAAGGCCTTCCGGCTGGACACGCAGTTGAACTACGACGCGACCAACCGCAAGCTCCTCGAGGACCGTTCGCTGCTAACCTTCAAGGGCTCGTGCTACACGCTCTTCCTCGAAGTGCGGGAGCTGCGCGTGCCCCCGAACAACCGCCGCGACTACCGGTTCGTCGTCAACCTCAAGGACATCGGCACGCTGCTCGACGTCAACGGCTCGCTCGACAAGATCTTCGGGCAGTGACCGCGTTCGATATGATTCCGGGCAAATGAGAGGGTTGATTCTCTCCGGCGGCAAGGGCACGCGCCTGCGCCCGTTGACCTACACGCGCGCCAAGCAGCTCGTGCCGGTCGCCAACAAGCCGGTCCTCTTCTACGGGGTCGAGGCGATCGTCGCCGCGGGGATCGAGGAGATCGGGGTCGTCGTCGGCGACACCCGCGAGGAGATCCAGAGCGCGCTCGGCGACGGCTCGCGGTTCGGGGCGAGGATCACCTACATCGAGCAGGACGCGCCGAGGGGCCTGGCCCACGCCGTCCTGATCTCGGAGGATTACCTGCGGGGCGACCCGTTCGTGATGTACCTCGGCGACAACCTGATCGCCGACGGCATCACGGCCCTCGTGGACGACTACCGCAAGATCGGCTGCAACTCGCAGATCCTGCTCGCCCGGGTCGCCAACCCGGAGCAGTTCGGCGTGGCGGAGCTCGCCAACGGGACCGTCGTCCGGCTCACCGAGAAGCCGCGGGAGCCCAAGTCCGACCTCGCCCTGGTCGGCGTGTACATGTTCGACGACACGATCTTCGAGGCGGTCCGGGCGATCCGCCCGAGCCAGCGCCAGGAGCTCGAGATCACCGACGCGATCCAGTGGCTGGTGGACCACGGCAAGAGCGTCCACCCGCACATCGTCTCGGGCTGGTGGAAGGACACCGGCAAGATCGAGGACATGCTCGAGGCCAACCGGATCATCCTGGACACCTTCACGGCCCGTGGCCTGGAGACCGTGGATTCCGGCTGCCGGGTCGAGGGAAAGGTCGTCGTCGAGCCGGGAGCGAAGCTCGTGAACTCCACGATCCGCGGCCCCGCCATCCTCGGGCCGGGCGCGGAGATCCGCGACGCGTTCGTCGGTCCGTACACCTCGATCGGCGCCGGCTGCTTCGTCGAGCGGTGCGAGATCGAGAACTCGATCGTCCTCCAGGGCTCGCGCCTCGAGCGCATCCCCGTCCGCATAGCGGACTCCCTGATCGGGACCAACGTCCGGATCCACCCGGGCCTGGAGAGGCCGCGAGTCCACCGGTTCTTGATCGGCGACAACTCCGAGATCGGCATCGTATGAAGGTCCTCGTCACCGGCGGGTGCGGGTTCATCGGATCCAACTTCATCCGGCATCTCTTCGAGACGCGGGGCGGCGATCTCTCGATCGTCAACCTGGACAAGCTGACCTACGCCGCCAACCCGGCCAACCTCGCCGACCTGGAAGACCGGCCCGGCTACCGGTTCGTGAAGGGAGACATCGCGGACCCGGAGGCGGTGCGCGGGGCGATGGAGGGGTGCACCGACGTCGTCAACTTCGCGGCGGAGACCCACGTGGACCGGTCGCTCCTGGGCGACGCGTCGTTCATCGAGACCGACGTGCGCGGCGTCTTCGTCCTGCTCGAGGAGGCGAAGCGGCGCGGCGTGCGCAAGTTCATCCAGATCTCGACGGACGAGGTGTACGGGACGATCGCCGAGGGATCGTTCACCGAGGACGCCGCCTTGAACCCGCGCAACCCCTACGCGGCGTCGAAGGCCGGGGGAGACCGGCTCGCGTACTCCTACTGGGCGTCGTACCGGATGCCGGTCGTCATCACGCGCGCCTCGAACAACTACGGCCCGTACCAGTACCCGGAGAAGCTCATCCCGCTCTTCGTCACCAACGCGATCGACGGCGAGCCGCTCCCGCTCTACGGCGACGGGAAGAACGTCCGCGACTGGCTTTTCGTCCGGGATCACGCGGCGGCGATCGCGTTCCTGCTGGAGGAGGGCGTGGCGGGGGAGACCTACAACATCGGCGGAGGCAACGAGGCGGAGAACATCCAGATCACCAAGAGGGTCCTGCGCGAGCTCTCGCGGCCGGAGAGCCTGATCCGCTTCGTGGACGACCGGCCCGGGCACGACCGGCGCTACTCGCTCGACACGAGTAAGCTCGCGGCGCTGGGATTCCGGGCGCAGACCCCGTTCGACCGCGGCCTCGCCGAGACCGTGGCGTGGTACCGCGAGCACGAGGACTGGTGGCGGCCGATCAAGGAAAAGGACGCCGCGTATCGCGAGTTCTACCGCTCGCAGTACGGCGACCGCCTGGCCACCAGCTCGTCGACCGCCAAGGAACCCGGATAGCCGGAAATCGGCAATCGAAAATCGGGAATCGAACGTGAGTTTCGCGTCGCCCGGTTCCTCCGATTTCCGGTTTCCGACTCCCGATTCCCGCTGATGAGCGACGCGGCCATGGCCACCGAGGAGTCGTCTCCGGAGGTCCTGGCCTCGCCCGGTCCGGTGCCCCGGCTCCGCCGGCGCATCCTGGTCACGGGCTCGGGAGGAATGCTGGGGAGCGACCTCGTTCCGGTCTTAATCGCCGCCGGCCACGAGGTCTACGCGCGCCCCCGAGCGGACCTCGACATCACGAGCGCGCCGGACGTCGCTCGCGTCTTCCGCGACGTCCAGCCCAACGTCGTCGTCAACTGCGCCGCCTTCACGAAGGTGGATGATTGCGAGTCCGACCCCCGCTCCGAGCAGGTCAACTCCGGCGGCGTCCGGGTCCTGGCCGAGAGCTGCCTGCGCCACGCTTCCGACCTGGTCCAGGTCTCGACTGATTTCGTCTTCGACGGAACGAAGAAAGCGCCGTACGTCGAGGACGACGCGCCGCGCCCTCTCTCGGCCTACGGGCGCGGCAAGAGGAAGGGAGAGGAGGAAGCGCTGCGGGTTCCCTCGGGGCTCGTCGTCCGCAGCTCCTGGCTCTTCGGATCGGGCGGCTGGAACTTCGTCGAGGCGATCTTGAAGCAGGTCGAGAGCGGTCGAAAGCGCCTGACGGTCGTCAACGACCAGACCGGAAAGCCGACCGCGACGCCGGACCTCGCCGAGGCGATCCTGGCGCTGATCGAGGCGGGTGCGGTGGGCGTCTATCACTTCGCCAACCGCGGGGAAGTCACGTGGTTCGACTTCGCCCGCGAGATCCTCCACCTCTCCGAGCGCGGCGACGTCGAGGTCGCGCCGGCGGACTCGGCGACACTCCAGCGGCCGGCGCGGCGTCCCGCCTATTCGGTCCTCGATTCCTCGCGGTATCAGCGGGTCACGGGCCGCCCGATCCGGCATTACCGCGACGCGCTCGTCGAATACCTGGCCGCGCGCCGCCGGCCCGAGGCCTGACGTCGATCTGACTCCCTCCGACCGTCGCCGCAAGGCGGTTCACGCGGGGATGGGCCTTCTCGCGCTGACGCTGCGCTGGCTGGACTGGAAGGCGGCGGCGGCGGTCGCCCTCGCCGCGCTCCTCTTCAACCTCTTCGCGATGCCGAGGATCGGGCGGGGCATCTACCGCGATCCGGCGAAGGCCCGCGACACGGGCATCGTGTCGTACGCGGCGATGGTCCTCGTGCTGATCCTCCTCTTCCGCGACCGCTACCTTCCGATCGCCGCCGCCGTCTGGGCCATGATGGCCTTCGGTGATCCCGCGGCCGCGATCCTCGGGCAGCGGATCGGCGGACCGCGGCTGCCGTGGAACCCCGGGAAGACCTGGTCGGGAACGCTCGGCAACTGGGCGGTCGGTTGCCTGGCCTCGGTCCTCGTCGTCACCTTCGTCACGGACCGCCCGCTCGTGCCGGGCGCGGCGGCGATCCTCATGGCCGGATCGGCGATCTACGCGTTCCTGGAATCCCTCCGGGCGGGCGTGGACGACAACCTCGTGGCCGCGGTGCCGACCGCTCTGGCCGTCTTCCAGCTCGGGTCTCTGATCGGAGGCGCCGGACCGGAATGGGCGCGGCATCTCTCCGCCGGACCGCTCGCGCTCGCGGCGGCGGTCAACGCGGCGGTCGCTTTCGTCACCTGGAGGCTGGGCGTCGTGGCCCGCTCGGGGGCGGTGGCCGGCGCGCTGGCCGGGTTTCTCGTCCTCGCGGCGGGAGGGTGGGGCGCCTACGCGGTGCTCTGGACGTTCTTCCTGGCCGGGACGCTGGCGACGAAGCTCGGCTACGCGCGGAAGGCTCGCTCGGGGGTCGCCCAGGCGGACCGCGGACGGCGAGGCGCGGCGCACGTCGCCGCCAACGTCGGATTGCCGGCCGCGCTGCTCCTCCTCGGTGTGCGCCCGGTCGCCTTCGTGGCGGCGCTGGCCGCCGCGCTCGCCGATACGCTGGGGACGGAGCTGGGGAGTCTCTACGGGCGCCGCCCCTTCTCGCTTCTTCGCCTCTCGCGGCGCTCCGTCGGCGACCGGGGGGCCGTGTCACTGCCGGGAATTGCCGGCGGCGCGGCCGGCGCGGCCCTGGTCGGCGCCGTGGGATTCGTCGCGGGAATCCTCCCGGCGTCCGCGGTCGCGGTCGTCGCGGCCGCGGGCCTGGCGGGCTCGCTGGCCGAGAGCGCCGCCTTCGACCTCGCGGGATCCGGCGCCGCCGGCCTGGACCACGACTTCGCGAACGCCCTGAACACTTTCGTCGGGGCGATGGCGGCGCTCGAGATCACGCTTTCCCTCGAGGTCGGCCGCCTCTTCGCTCCCGTCGCCGGATCATGAGGCGCTACATCCGTCTCGCCCGCCCCTTCACCCTCTTCCCGCCTCTTCTGGGGATCGTCTCCGGCGCGGTCTGCGCCTTCGGGTCCGCCCACAACCCGGACCCGGCGCGGCGGGTGACGTGGGCCGTCGTCCTGACGGTCGCGATCGGTTCGCTGTGCGCCTCGGCCATGAACGCGGCGTCCAACATCGTCAACCAGATCGCGGACCTGGAGATCGACCGGAAGAACAAGCCGGGGCGTCCTCTCGTCACCGGCGAGGTCGCGATCGGACGCGCCTGGAGGCTCGCCGCGGTGCTCTATGTCCTGGCGATCGCGCCGACGTGGCTCGTCGTTCCGTATCCCTACGTCTCCTTCTCCGAGAGGCTCCACGCGCCCGTCATCCTGCACGCGGCGTTCTTCATCTACTGCATCGGCGCGCTGGCGACGTTCGTCTACTCCTTCCCGGCCTTCGGGCGCACCAAGCGCCACTGGCTCGCCGCCAACCTGACGATCGCGGTGACGAGGGGCGGCCTGTTGAAGGTCGCGGGGTGGTCCTTCGTCGCCTCCGTCGCGAGCTGGGAGGCCTGGGCGATCGGGTCGGTGTTCGCGCTGTTTCTCCTCGGGACGACCTCGACGAAGGACTTCTCCGACATGGAGGGCGACCGAGCCCACGGCTGCGACACGCTCCCGATCCACTTCGGGGTCGAGCGCGCCGCGAAAATCATCGCGCCCTTCTTCGTCCTGCCGTGGCTCTTGATCCCGCTCTTCGCGTGGCTTCCCGATCCCGCCAATTCCGCCGCCCCCCTCCTGACCGGGAACAGGACCCTCCTGACGATCCTCGGCCTGGGGCTCGCGGCCTGGGGCGCCTACGCCGCCCGATTGCTGCTCTCCAATCCGCAGGACCTCGCCCGCACGGAGAACCACCCGACCTGGACGCACATGTACCTCCAGTTGATGAGCGCGCAGGCGGGTTTCGCGCTCGCTTACCTCTTCTAAGTGGTAAAATTGGCCGTGCCCCCGCAACCTGCCGCGAAACTCGTTCCACCCAGTTTCGAATCGGACGGATACCGCGTTGCCTGGAGCGGACTGTCTCTGACCTTCGACGAGAAGACTCTCAACGCGATCGTGGGACAGCTCGTGGAGCGCATTCCCGACCTGAAGGACTTGAAGATCCAGGTCGCGCCGGGAGAGCTCGCCGCGACCGCGGTGATCCACCGGTTCGGTGTGCCGCTGTCGGCCAAGGCGATCCTGACTCAGCTGCGGTTGAAGGACGGGTTCCTGGCCTTCGTGCTGGACAGGGTCCAGGCGCTCTCGTTCATCCCGATCCCGGACCAGCTGCTCACTTACCTGGTGCAGAAGGCGCCGGCGGGACTCCTGACGTATTACTCGGCGGATCGCATCATGGTCGTGAACCTGAACGACTGGCTCCCCGCGGGGATGGACCTGTCGCTGGAGAAGACGGTTTTCGAGAAGGGAGCCCTGACGCTCCAGTTCGCGAGCGGGTCCTACGACTTGTCGGACCTGCTCGGAGCGGGCGCCTCCGGAGCGGAATAGCAGGCGGAGCCGGCCGGGGAAGGCCGCAGAACGGCGATCGCGAGCGCGCCGTCGGTCCGGTAGGGGTCGCCGCCTCCGTTGCGTCCGTCCCCGGCCGGACGGAAGTTCTGCGCGCGCGTCACGCGCTCGACGACGCCGCCGGCTTCGAGATCCGCGAGCAGGCGCTCGCGCTCGCGGTCCACCTCCGGGTCGATGTGGTGCATGACCTCGCCGGTGAAGCGGCTCACGCCGAGCGCCGCGTCGTAGGTCGCCGCGCCGATCCAGAGCGGGCGGTCCGAGCCGCGGGGAGAAGGATCCTCCACGCGCCAGAAGCGGACGTGGTGGCGCCGGCGCGGGCTCTTGCCGACCTGCTGCTCGAAGGCGAGGTCCTGCGGTCGGTCGCCGAGGTAGTGGGTGCTCACCGGCGCGGCGGGGTAGGAGCGGTTGAAGAGGACGCTGTGGGCGTCCCTCCAGCCCGATCGAAGCGTGATGCGGTCGGCGGCGACCCAGCCGGCCGCGCGCATCGCTTCGACGACCTCCTCGCGCGTACCGACGAGGGCGACGTTCAAGGGGTCGGCGGGAATCCCTTCCGCGGTGTAGCTGATCCCGTTGCCCTCGCGCGGGAGCCTCTTCTGGAATTGAGACCAGGAAGCGGGCAGAAGGACGTAGGCGAGCAGAGCGTACGAGGGGAGGATCATCAACGCCGCGGCACACGCGCGCAGCGCGGTCCGGACGATGCGCCACCCCCGGCGCGGGAGAGACACTCTGTTCATGTTTACGGCGATTTTACATCGCCGTGAATGAACCGTGAATGAATCGTCTCTACCGGCCGGCGAGGGAGGGCCAGAACGGCGCCTGCGCCCGGATCGCTTCGGCCAGCGACCTTTCCCCGGATGAGGACACCGTTCCTCCCGGATCGTGCGAGCCGTTTTCCCCGAGCAGGACGCGCAGGCAGCCGCCCGCGGACCGCGAGATCGCGTCGAGGTTGTAACCGCCCTCCAGGGCGAGGATCAGCCGTCCGCCGGCGAGCGACTGGAGCCTCCGGGTCATCGCCGCGAAGCCCTCCGGCGTGACACGCATCTCGCCCAGGAGGTCGCCGTCGGAGGCATCGAACCCGGCCGAGACGAGGACGAGGTCGGGCTGGAACCGCTCCGCGACCGGCAGGAGGACCCGGTCGAACGCCGCCAGGTAGTCGGCGTCGCCCATCCCGGGGGAGAAGGGGACGTTGATCGTGAGACCGCGAGCGTGGGAGCCGCCGATCTCGTCGGCCGCGCCGGTTCCCGGGTAGAAGGGGAACTGGTGGGTCGAGAAATAGAGGATCTCGGGATCGTTCCAGAAGGAGTGCTGCGTTCCATTGCCGTGGTGGACGTCCCAGTCCGCGATCAGGATCCGCCGCGCCCCGGCGGCCTGCGCGGCGCGGGCGGCGACGGCGACGTTGTTGAAGAGGCAGAAGCCCATCGGGAGGTCCCGCTCCGCATGGTGGCCGGGAGGCCGCAGGAGAGCCAGCCCGTTGCGAAGCTCTCCCCGCGCGACCCGGACCGTCAGCTCGCACAACCCTC
>DATFWF010000044.1:0-15653 GCA_035259605.1 Thermoanaerobaculia bacterium | reverse complement strand
CCGCCGCTACCGTCCCGACGGACGCCTGGTTTCGCGCGCCGAGCCGGATGCCCTCTTGACCGACCCGGAGGAAGCCGCTCGCCAGGCCGTCTCGCTCGCCCGCGGCTTCGTCATCGCCAGGGGCGGGGCGCGCGTCGAGGTCGAGGCGGACACCCTCTGTTTCCACGGCGACACGCCCGGAGCGCCGGAGATCGCCCGCCGCGTCCGCGAGAGCCTCGATCGCGAAGGCATCGCCGTCGCGCCGCTTCTCCCCTCGCCGCGGGCGGCGGTCCAGGAATAGCGCGGCGCGATGGAGGATAACCGGCGACGCGACGCCGCCGCGGAGGCCGATGCGGAGACGCTCGCCCGCAAGGTCGCGGGCCTCGTCGAGGCGGGCCGGCGGCTCGTCTCGACCCGCGCGTCGCTCTTTGGCGAGGAGCTCGAGGTCAAGGCCGGCTTCCTTGGAAAGGGATGCGCGGGAATTTCTCTCGCCGCCGCGTTCGTGTTCCTGGCGCTTCTGCTCTTCACCGCCTTCATCGCGGCGCTCTTCACGACCCTCCTCGGCGGGCCGGTCGCGGGCATCGCGGCGGCCTTCGGCCTCCACGTCTTGATCGCGGCGATCGTGGGCTACGTCGGCGTCCGCCAGATGTCGCGCGTCAAGCCCTTCGAGTTCCCGGTGACGTCCGAGGAGGTCCGCAAGGACGTGGCGGCGATCAAGGCCGCGGCGTGCCCCGAGCCGCCCCCCGCGCCCCCGTCGGAGAGGCAGGTGGTTCCCTCTGCCCCGTCGGCGCCGCCGCCCGCCGCGCCCCGCGCCTCCACGCCGGCGGCCGACGATTTCGAGGCGCGCTTCCGCGCGGGTTCGGAATGAGCGAGAGAGCGGACCGGATCGCGGCGCTCCTGCGGCGAGGGGAATCCGAGCGCGAGGACCTCGCGATGGCGGTCTCCGACGGCCGCGAGGAGATCGAGCGGCGCCGCGCGCAGTGGAAAGCCGCGAGCATGATCGCCACGTCGATCGCCATCGCGGCGACCGTCGCCTACCGGGTGTTCGGAAAAGCGTCGCTCGGGGCCAGGCTCTCGCGCATCGCCACGGCCGCATCGCTCGTGATCGGCCTCGCGCGGGGATTCCGCAAGATCCGGCGCTTCTGGTAAGCCGTCGCTCCGCGCTTTCGCGAGATCTGCGCCTTCGGCGCACCGGCGGTCGGCTCGCGCGGATCCGCGCTCGACCGTCCGCCTGATCCCGCGAAAGCGCTTCGCTCCCGCGGCGGCAGGCTCCTCCTCGCCTTCGCTCGGAGACTCCTGCCGCCGCGAGCGAATCAGCCTTTGAGGCGAACTCAGGCCACTGTCACTGTCGGGTCAAAGATCGCCTCCTTGAGAGGACAGTGGATGGCGTATAAGTTGTTTGTTTTCTGTTGAATGGGTTGGCATCCCCGTTGCGATGAAGAGGGGTGTCCGCGAAGGAAACGCGGGCAGGAGGTTCGGTCATGAAGAAGATGACGGATTGGACCCTGGCGGCCGCGGCGATGACGGCGCTTCTGCTCTCCGTGCCGTCGAGCGCGAAGGGCCAGGTGGCGTTTCAGGGCACTTTCGCCGGGCCGCATGGCCAGTTTTCCATCGGGATCGGCAGCCCGGCGTTTCCCGCCGGCGTCTACGTCCCGTATCCCTATGTTCGCCACGTCTACGTGAGGCCGGGTTACGGTTACGGCTTCTATTACGGCAACGCGTGGGTCCCGGTGTCGCCGTACGGGAACCGCTACATCGTCGTGGAGCGGCCGGTGGTCTACGGATATGGATATCCACGCTACTACCGACATTACCGGTACTGGGACCACGGCTACTGGCACTGATCCCGTCGAATTGCACCTCGAAAAGCCCCGGCGAGTCCGGGGCTTTTTCTTGGCCTCAACGGATCAATTGCGCGACGCGGTCCGCGATCGCCTGGTGCCCGGCCGCGTTGGGGTGGAAACGGTCCGCGGCGAGCCGGTCCGGGCGGCCGTAGAAGAGGTCGAAGGTCGGCACGACGGTTACGTCGGGGAAGGAGAGCGCGGTCTCCTCGAGAAGCGAGTTCCATGCGCGCACGACCGAGGAGCCCACGCGGCCTTGCGGCCCGACGTTGCCGAAGGGATCGTAGAGGCCGATGACGTAGACCGGCGCGGACGGATTGAACTCCCGGATGCGGGCCAGGATTTCCCGCAGGTTCGCGACGTAGGCGGACCGCGAGGCCGCGATGGCGTCGAGAGGCGTGCCTGCGGAGGAGGCGATGCGCGGGATCGAGTGGGAGATGTCGTTGCCTCCGGCCGAGAAGACGATCCAGTCGGCGGAGGAGACGAGCCGGGCGGTGTTCGGGGACTTCAGGACCTCGAGGACGTCGGCGGATTCCGCTCCGTTGACGGCGAGGTTCGCCACGTCGGTGGCGCCGCGCTTGCGGAGAGCGTCGGCGACGTCGGCGGCGTATCCCTTCCCGCCCTCATCGCCGGTTCCGCGGGAGATCGAATCGCCGAGCACGAGGAGGAACCGTCGCCCGGTCTTCTTGATCGGAGCACTCTTCACGGCGGGCGCCGGCGGAGCGTCTCCCATCGGCTCCCCGAGCGACCCCCTCAACGCGAAGACGAACCCGGCGGCGAACGTCGCCGCCGCGAGCGTCCCGACCACGGCCGGGAGGCGCCACAGCAGCCAACGGGAAGTCGCGCGTCTCACCTTTCAGATAATAAGCGCCTGCCGGAGGTGATATTGGATTCTCCCGAAGTCGTCCTCTCCGCTCAGAACCTCACCAAGAGCTTCGGCAAGCGCCAGGCGGTTGCGGACGTCTCCTTCGAGCTGTACGCCGGCGAGGTGTTCGGCTTTCTCGGCCCCAACGGCGCCGGCAAGACGACGACCATCCGGATGCTCGTTGGGCTGGCGAAGCCCGACCGCGGGACCGTGCGCATCCGGGGCATCGACCTGTCGCGTGATTTCGCGAGGGCGATGGCGCACGTCGGGTCGATCGTCGAGTCGCCGGATCTCTACGGGTACCTGACCGGCCGGGAGAACCTCCTCCACTTCGCGCGGATGCTGCCGCCGGGCGCGAGGGAGCGGATCCCGGAGCTCGCCCGGCTCGTCGCCCTCGAGGAGCGCCTCGACGACAAGGTCGAGACCTACTCGCTCGGGATGCGGCAGCGGCTGGGGATCGCGCAGGCGCTGCTCGGCGCGCCGGACCTCCTGATCCTCGACGAGCCGGCCAACGGGCTCGACCCGGCCGGCATCCGCGAGATCCGGCGGCTGGTGCGCCTTCTCGCCGCCGAGCGGGGGATCGCGGTCTTCGTGTCGAGCCACCTGCTCTCGGAAGTCGAGCAGATGTGCGACCGCGTCACGATCATCCACCGAGGCAAGGCGCTCGCGACGGGGCCGGTGCGGGAGCTGCTGGACCGCTCCTCCTCGGGATGGACCCGCTGGAGGGTGCGGCCCGTCGAGCGAGCGATCGAATCGCTCGCCCCGTTCTCGGAGGGGCCGCCGACCTCGGTGGAGGAGGAAACCGTGGACGCGCGGATCCCGAGGGATCGGGTGCCCGCGGCGGTCGAGGCCCTCGCGCGGCAATCCATCCAGATCTACTCCGTCGAGCCGAGAGGCTCTTCTCTGGAAGAAGTCTTTCTCGAAGTCACGGGCGGAGAAACGGTATGAGGTTTCTGTCGCTCGTCGAGAACGAGGTCCTGAAGCTCCTGAAGCGCCGGCGCTTCCGCGTCGTCTTCCTGATCCTCGTCGCGCTCATCGGTCTGATCGTGTTCGCGCAGGTCAAGGGGAGGGAGAGGTTTCTCGGGGGGAAGGACTGGCGCGTCCGGGTGCAGGAGCGGGTCGCGAGCATGCAGAACGGCGTGAGGTCCGGGCGGATGCCGAAGACCGCCGAGCGGTGGACGCGCTTCGAGATCGCCCGCCTGCAGTACCACGTGGACCGGGACATCAACCCGGACGCGATCACGGGCCCGCTCTTCGTGCGGATCTTCGCCAACGCCTCGAGCTACCTGCTGCTGCCGCTCCTCGCTCTCGTCTTCGGCTCCGACATCGTCTCCTCGGAGTTCTCGCAGGGGACGATCAAGATCCTCCTGACGCGGCCGGTCTCGCGCGCCAGCGTCCTGGCCTCGAAGCTTCTCGCCCTGTCCCTCGCGATCACGTTGATGGTCTTAACCGGCGGCGTCGTGGCCTACGTCTTCGGCGGAGCGGCGTTCGGATACCGGGGATGGGAGGCGCCGGTCCTGACCGGGTTCCGGTTCAGCGGCGACGCCTTCGACGTGGCGACCGTGCGGGCGCTGCCTCTCTGGAAGGAAACGATCCTGGTCTTCGGGCTCGCCTGGTTCGCCTCGCAGACGGTGGGAGCGCTCGCGCTCCTGACCTCGGTCCTGCTTCGCTCGACGGCCGCCGCGATGGGAACGATGTTCGCCGCGCTGATCGCGGGGACGATCCTGCCGCGGGTCGCTCCGTCGTGGGAGGCGCAGAAGTACCTCTTCGTGACGAACCTTCCGCTTCCCGACTACTACTCCGGCTCACCCCCGCCGATCCCCGGGATCACCGTGGGTTTCGCCGTGGCGGTTCTCGCGATCTGGGCCGCCGCGGCGATCGCCGCAGCCTTCCTCGTCTTCACCCGTCGGGACGTCCTCGCGTAATCGAGTCCCGAGTCCCGAGTCCCGAGTCCCAAGCCCCCGACTCTAGAGGCTGGCTGACCGCCAGGCTTTCCTCCAGCGCGCCCAGGAGCAGCGGGATGTCCACCGGCTTCTGCAGGACCGTCTTGACGCCGGACTGCTCGATCCGGCGCCGGTCCTCGTCGGCCGTGACGCCGGTCAAAGCGAGAATCGGGAAGGGGAGAGGCCCTTTCTTCTGCTGGAGCTTGACCCACTCCGCGCCGTCGCCGTCGGGCAGCGTGATGTCCATGATCACTGCGTCGGGCGGGCGGCCGCGCAGGATCTCGTTGGCGCCGGCGAGGGAGCCCGCCTCCAGGACTTCGTAGCCTTCCGACTCGAGCAGGCTCTTCAAGCCGTAGCGCGAGGCTTCGTCGTCCTCCACCACGAGGAGCCTGCGGCCGGAACGGGCCGGATCGCGGCCGGCGGCCGCGGCCTCCGGCTCGCGAGCAGCCGCCGGCTGCGCGGCTTCCTCGCCCTCCTCCAGGTTGGGGAGCGTGAAGGAGACCTTCGTGCCCTTTCCCTCGACGCTGTCGAGCAGGAGGTCTCCGCCCATGACCTCGACCAATTGCTTGGAGATCGGAAGCCCCAGCCCGGTGCCCCGCCCCGACTCGGAGGAGCCGGTGCGGATCTGGCGGAACGGCTCGAATGCGGTCGCGATCAGGTGCGCGGGAATCCCGCTGCCGGTGTCCTGGACCTCGAAAGTGATCGAGTCCTGCCACGGCGCGGCGCGCAGGCCGACGTTCCCCTTCGCCGTGTGCTTGACGGCGTTGGAGAGGAGGTTGATCAGGACCCGGGAGAGCTTCTCGCGGTCGAGGACGGCGTTCTCGGGAAGATCCGGCGAGGGCTCGACGGAGAGCGCGATTCCTTTCTGCCGCGCCTGGGGCTCGAGGAGGTCTCCGGTCTCGCGCAGGAAGGCGCGCAGGTCGATCCGCTGCGGATGCAGGTCGCGCTGCCCGGCCTCGATCTTGGCGAGATCGAGGATGTTGTTGATCATCCGCAGCAGCGTCTCCGCGCTCTCCCGGATGACCCCGATGTCGTGGCGGCGCCGCTCCTCGTCGGCGGGCGCCGGGCCGTCCCTGGCGATGACGTTGGAGAGCAGGATGATCGTGTTCAACGGCGTGCGCAGCTCGTGCGAGACCGTCGAGAGGAAGTCGGACTTCAGGCGGTCGAGCTCGGCGAGCTTGTCGTAAGCCTCGGCGCGCTCCTTGATGGCGCGCCCCTGCTCGCGGATCGCGCGGCCGATCCGGATGAGCGACCGGGCCCGCGCGCGGAGCTCCGAGCTGTCGATCGGCTTGGCGACGAAATCGTCCGCCCCGGCCGCGTACCCCCGCTCCCGGTCGATGGTGCCGGCCGAGATCAGGAGCACCGGCAGGTACTCGGCCGACCGGGCGATGAGCTCGCCGGTCAGGTCGTAGCCCGACGTTCCTCCGAGCATCACGTCCACGACGGCCAGGTCGAACTGGCTCTCGTCGCTGAAGCGCCCGGCGGCCTCGGCGGAGCTCCTGGCGAGAAGGACCTCGTGGCCGTCCTCCTCGAGGTGGATGCGAACGAGGTCCGCGACGTCCGGCTCGTTGTCCACGATCAGGATGCGTCCCGGCGCCGGCTCGTCCTCGCCTCGCGCCGCGGCCGCGGCGAAGACCGGCGGGCGCGACCAGGAGACCCTCGGCCGGGACACCCAGCGCGACACCTCGGTCTCGAAGGTCTCCTCGTCGATCGGCTTGGAGAGGAACCCGTCGCAGCCGGCCGCGAGCGCCCGGTCCCGGTCCCCCTGCATGGCGTGGGCGGTGACCGCGATCACGGTGACCTCCGAAGTCTCGGGGTCGGTCTTGATCTGCCGCGTCGCTTCCCAGCCCGAGAGAACCGGCAGCGAGAGGTCCATCAGGACGAGGTCCGGCTTCTCCCGCTTGGCGGCCTCGACTCCCTCGCGGCCGTCCGAGGCGAAGAGAACCTGGTGGCCCGAGGGCTCGAGGAGCATCCGCACGAGCGCCCGGATGTCGGGAGAGTCCTCGACGACGAGGATGCGCGCCATCAGGCGACCCCCGCGCTCTCGGATTCGATCGTCCGGAGGATCTGCTCGACGAGAAGCGTCGCGTCGGAGCCCTTGCGCAGGATCCGCGAGGTCGAGCGCTCGAGCGCCTCCTGCTCCGAGCGGGACAGCTCGCGGGCCGTCACGACGATGACCGGCAGGTCGGCGAGGGCCGGGTCCTGCCGGATGCGGTAGAGAACCTCGAAGCCGTCCGGCGGCGGCATCGAGAGGTCGAGCAGCATCGCCGCGGGCTTCTCCCGGCGGAGCATCTCCAGCGCCTCGGAGCCTCCCGCCGCAGCGCGCACCCGGTAGCCCGCCGACACGAGCTCGTGGTCGAGGAGCTTGCGCACGTCGGGATCGTCGTCCACGACGAGGATGGGGCCCTTCGTGGCGAGCGCGCCGGCGCGGGAGAGCGTCAGCAGGAGCGCGGTCCGGTCCACCGGCTTGACCAGGTGATCGAAGGCCCCGAGCGAGATTCCGAAGGCGCGGTTCTCGACGACCGACACGATCACGACCGGGATGTCGCCTGTCTCGGGGTTCTCCTTCAACCTCCGCAGCACCTGCCACCCGTCCACCTTGGGCATGAGAACGTCGAGGAGGATCGCGTCGGGCTTCTCCTCGACCGCCATCCGGACCCCCGCCTCGCCGTCGGCGGCCTGGAGGATGCGCACGCCGTGGGGCTTCAGCTCGAAGGCGAGGAGCTCGCGGACCCCCTCGTCGTCATCCACGATGAGAACGCTCTTCTGCCCTGGCCGCGGCGAGACGAGCGCGATCGGATCGGCCTTCGGCCTGTCGTGCTCCTCCTTCCACTCGCGGGGAAGCAGGATGGTGAACCGCGATCCCTTGCCGCGGGCGCTCTCGAGCGAGATCGTCCCGCCCAGCGCGTGGGCGAGCTTGCGCGAGATGGCGAGACCCAGGCCGGTGCCTCCGCGCCCCTGGTGCTCCTCCGGCTCGCCCTGGCGGAACTCCTCGAAGACCGCCTCATGCTCGTCGTCGGGGATCCCGATGCCGGTGTCCGAGACGACGAGCGCCCAGCGCTCTTCTCCGCGGGGCTCGGCGACGACGTCGATGGAGCCGGCGTCGGTGAACTTCAGCGCGTTGCCGACGAGGTTGGCGAGGATCTGGGTCAGCCTCGCCGGATCGGTCGTGACCGCGGGAAGGCCCGGCGCCACCCTCGTCGTCAGCTTCAATCCCTTTCGCGCCGCCGCTTCCGAGAAGTCCGCCTCGACCTGGCGCAGCACTCCGGCGACCTCGACCCCCTGCGGCGAGACCTCCATCTTGCCCGCCTCGATGCGGGAGATGTCGAGCACGTCGTTGATGAGCCTCAGAAGCATCCTGGCGTTCCTCTGGACCCGCTCGAGGCTCTCCTTCTGCGGCGGCGTCAACTGCCCCTGCCCGCCCCGCAGGAGCGCCCCGGTGAAGCCGAGGATGACGGTCATCGGCGTGCGCAGCTCGTGGGAGACCGAGGCGAGGAAGCGGTCCTTCAGCTCCGATGCCCGCTGGAGCTCGCGCGCCGTGCGGGCGATGCGGCTCCTCTGCTCCTCGAGCAGCTCGTTCTGCTCGGCCAGGCGCCGCGACTGCTCGGCCACCCGCTCGTTGGCCGACGCGTTGGCGACGGCGACCGCGAGCGACGGCGCGATCGCCGAGAGCGCGTTGCGAGCCGGCGCCGTGAAGGACTGCGCCGCGCCGAGCGCGAGGACGCCCACCACGTGGTCGAAGTACACTAGCGGGATCGTCAGGCTCTCGCGCGGCAGGATGCGGCCGTCGTAGAGGTTGATCGTCGGCGTCGCGGGCTCGACCGAGACGAAGAGCGTGCGGCGCTCCTCCGCCGCTCGTTTCGCTTCCTCGCGGCCCACGACGCCCTCCGCCTCGCCGCCGCCGAGCGACGCCGCCGGCGCGAAGCCGCCGTCGGGGCTGGGAAGGTAGAGGACGCCGCTCGACGCGCCCGAGACGCGGAGGATCTCGGGGAGGACCTTGGACCCGAAGCCGGCCAGGTCGTTGACCATCGCGGCCGCCGCCAGCACCGCGTTGACCGACGCCTGGATGTCGCGCTCGGCGAGCGCCCGCGAGCGCTCGGCATGGAGCTGCGCGGCCCGGTTGAAGTTCCTTCCGAGCTCGCCGATCTCGTCCTCGGACTGGTCGAACAGGCGCGGCGGCGCGCGGTCCTCCGCCAGGTCCTCGAGAGCCTTGGCCGCCGCTCCGCAGGGGATCAGCACGCGCCGGTTCAGGTCCGAGAGGTGCCACAGGATCCCCGCGAGGATCAGGACCGCCAGCAGGACGAGCGCCGTCGCAGCGGCGTCGCGGCTGTTCTTCAAACGCTCCTCGGCGAGCGATTCGGTCCGCGTGAAGACGGCCTGCAGCTCGCCGAGCACGTCGCGAAGCTTCTCGGCCGTCGGCGTCACCGAGGAATCGCGCTGCGCGCGAGCGCGGGACGGATCGTCCGCGCGGAACGCCTTCAGGGCCGAGTCGGCCGCCTTTGCGTAGATCTCCTCGGCGGCCTCCGCGCGCTGGACGAGGCCGCGAGAGCTCTCGGTCAGGACGCGGCGGCTGATCGCGCCCAGCGCCATGTGAAGCGTCGTCCGCCCCGAGTTGTGGCGGGACAGGTCGTAACCCTGGCCCGACACGACGTAGCGGTCGAGCGCCTCCTGCGCCTCGGCCAGCCCCGCCTGGGCATCCTGCACGCGTTCCCGCAGGTCCGTCGTGCGCTGGATCGTAAGGGTCACGCCGTAAAGGGCGAGCACCGCGTTGACGGTGTAGGCGAGCCACACCCCGAGGATCGCAATGCCGATCAGCGCCGACAGGCGCAGGCGGGCCCGCAGAGAAGTCCGGAATCCCGGGGGAGGGACTCGTGTTCTCTGGACGGTTCGGGATTTCGAGGTCTCAGCTGTCATACGATCCGCGAGGCGGAAAGATGAGATCGAGCAAGAAGGATGCCGATGCCGTGGAAGCCGAGAACATGTCGGCGCGCTCCGCGCATCGCGATTTCCTCCGGCGATTCTTGCACGATCTCGCGACACCCCTGTCGGCTGTTTCCCTGCACCTGGAGGCGGCCGACCGCCGCGTGAAGCGCGGAGCGGACCCGTCCGAATCGCTCGGAGTCGCCCGCGCGGAGATCGCCCGGGCCTTCGACCTCTTCGACCGCGGCCGCGAGCTGCTGCTCTTCGAGCCCTCTTCCGAGGAGTCGGTCGCCTTCGACGACCTCGTTCTCTCCGCCGTGAGCGGATCCGGCGCCGGCGGGGCGAAAGTGGAGGGCCGGACGGGAGGCTTCGTCCGCGCCGACCGGCGCGCGCTGGCGGACGCGTTGTCGGCGGTCCTGATCAACGCCCTGGAAGCCTCTTCCGCGGGCGCGGTTTCCGTCGCGGTGGCCCGGTCCGACGGCGGCCTCGAGGTGCGCGTCGAGAACCCGGGCCGGCTCCCGGCCGGAGACCCCGAATCGCTCTTCTCGCCGCGCGTCGCGGCGCCCGGGAAAGCCTGGGGCATGGGTCTCGCAAGAGCGCGTCTCTTGTGCGCCGCGTCGGGAGGAACGGTCCGCGTCGAGCAGTCCGGCGACCGGGTGGCGACGACCGTGCGCGTCCCCGAGGATAGGCCGTGAAGGTCCTGATCGTCGAAGACGACCTGGCGACCCGGCGGGGCCTGGAAGAATCGATCCGGGACCTCGGCATGGACCCGCGCTCGGTCGGCACCTGCAAGGAGAGCGCGAAGGCGCTCGAGGAGTTCGACCCGCGCCTCCTGATCGTGGACATCCACCTGCCCGACGGAGACGGCATCGAAGTCCTGCGCTCGGCCCGGGAGAAGGACCCGGACCGCGAAGGGGTCGTCATCACCGGGCAGGGCTCGATCGACAACGCGATCGAGGCCCTCCGCGCGGGCGCGTTCGATTACCTGTTGAAGCCGCTCCGCCCGGCCCAGCTCGAAGTCGTCTTCAACCGGCTGGCCGACCGCCGCCGGCTGGAGTCGGAAGTCGAGACGCTGCGAGCGGAGCTCCAGGAGACGGGGCGGCTGGGGGACCTGGTCGGACGCTCCGAGCCGATGACGAGGATCTTCGAGATCATCCGCCGCGTCGCGCGCTCCAACGCGCCGGTCCTGATCACGGGCGCCTCGGGCAGCGGCAAGGAGGTGGCCGCCCGAACGATCCACCGCCTCTCGCGGCGCGCGGGAAAGCCCTTCGTCGCGTTCAACTGCGGAGCGATCTCCCCGACGCTGATCGAGAGCGAGCTCTTCGGCCACGAGCGCGGCTCCTTCACCGGCGCCGACAAGCGGCGCGTCGGGTACTTCGAGGAGGCGATGGGCGGCACGCTGTTCTTGGACGAGATCACCGAGATGGGTCCCGAGCTCCAGGTCAAGCTCCTGCGAGTCCTCGAGGACCGGACGCTGCGCCGGGTCGGCGGCTCGCAGGAGATCAAGGTGGACGTGCGGCTGGTCTCCGCGACCAACCGGGACCCGCGCGAGGCGATCCAGGAGAAGAAGCTCCGCGAGGACCTCTTCTACCGCTTGAACGTGTTTCCCATCGCGCTGCCCGCGCTGACCGACCGGCGCGACGACATCCCGCTCCTGGCCGAGCACTTCCGCAAGCTGATCGAGGAGCAGGAGCGCGCGGGAGTCACGGGATGGGACCCGGCGGCGCTGGAGATTCTCAATTCCTTCGAGTGGCCGGGCAACGTGCGCGAGCTTCGCAACATCGTTCACCGCGCGTATGTCATGACGGAAGGCAAGATCATCCGGCCCGACGTCGTGGCTGCGCTGCTTCCTTCCTCGCGCGGCGCCGCCCCGGCCGGGCGCCCGGCAAAGAACGCGAAGCCTCCATCCGCCAAGGGCCCGGCGCGGAGAGCCCCGGCCGCGAAGGCTCATAAGAAGTAACGGGCGGCTTGTAACAAGCCTCGGACAAGGGGCGTTATCACGGTATACACTCCCTCCGTCCGGTCGTCGGGCCGCCACCGGGATCGACTCAACAATGAAGAAAGGAAGAACAATGAATCTCACGCCCAGCCAATCCCACTATGTCCTGGGAATCCTGATTTCGCAGGGCAGGATCCGCGCGGGCCACGTCCGGAACGCGTTGAAGAGCCGGGAACAGGAGATCCGGATGCTGCGGGAGCGGCTTGCCTCGCTCGAACAGCTCTCCTCCGGAGGCGTCCGGGCCCTGAGAGGCCGCCGCCGCCGTGCTGTCCGCCGCGCCGTGGCCCGCCGCATCCGCCGGGCCGCGCTGTCTCCGAAGGTCCGGGCCCTGCGCCGCCTGCAGGGAAAATACATGGGCTACGTCCGCCGGCTGAAGGCCGCCGAGAAAGCCCGGGTGCGCTCGGTCCGCGAGAAACAGGGGATGCTGGCCGCGATCAAGCTGGCGCGGTCCCTGGCCAAGTCATAATCTGCGCCTGCGGGTCGGCCGCTTTCACCGCCGCCCGGGCGGCGGATTACGGGGTCACGGTGGGAATAAGATCGATTCCTGAGCCGGGGCGATCCGGCGTGTCCGATGGTTGAGAAGAAACCCGATCAGCCTTCGGGCGGGTCGGACAAGCCGAGAAGGACGAGCGACCCGGGCCGCGGCGCTCCGCGGCCCCGGCCCGACCAGTACGAGATGAAGGTGCGCTGGGAGAAAGCGCGCCGCGTGGTCGCCGTCTCCCCGACCGGGGCGAAATTCGATTTCGACACGGCCTTGAAGGTCGGAGTCAAGTACCCGGTGAGCCTGACCGCGCCCGGCGTTACGTTTTCCTCGACGCTGGAAGTGACCCGGTGCCAGGTCACGCTCGAGCCGGGAGGGGTCCGCTACTTCCGCATCGACGGCCGATTCTTCCCCTACGTCGAGTAACCCGCGAAGCGATAGGCCGCGTGCCACGAAGTGACGCGGACCTCCTTGTCGTTCGCCATTCCGTTTTTCTCCAGGCCCCTGGCGAGGTCCGGCAGCTCGAGCCGGTGGGCGGCGGGAGTCTCGGGTCCGCGGACTTTCTTCATCGCGATGACGGCCCAGAAGACGCCCCCCGGCGAGAGCCGGCGAAGCGCCGCGTCCATCGCCGAGCGCGAGCCGACCCGGTTCTCACGCCACAGGAGGACGGCGTCGAAGGTCTCCTTGATCGAGCCGAGATCTTCTTCGCCGACGCTCTCCGTGACGAACTCTTTGCCGCGCGCGGCGGCGAGGAGATCGGAGAAGGCGGCGGGCGCGTCCACGATCAGCACGCGCCCGGGGCGGACCAGGTCGAGGCGCGCGGGAAGCTCCGCGGGGTTCTTGAGCGCGGCGCCGCTCACGTCAGCACGGGGCGCCGCGCCGGCTGGCACATCCCTTGCGCCCTCGCCGGGGTGAAGAAAGGGGGAGAGGGATGCTGTGGACCATCTTCGTCATTCTCCTGATCCTGTGGCTCCTCGGTTTTTCCATCTGGCACGTCGGCGCGCTCATCCACCTGCTCCTGGTCGCGGCGATCGCGGTTCTGATCATCCGGTTGATCCAGGGCCGCGCCGCCTGACGCCGCTTCAGCCACGCCGGAGTTTCTGGAGCCTCCAGATCATGTAGCCCAGGAACGCGGCCCCGGCGGCCAGGACCGCCGAACCGGCGAGCGGCGAGAGGCGCCGAAGCGTCGAGGAGACCAGATAGAAGATGACCGCGAAGACCGGGACCGAGAGCAGGCCGATGATCGTCGAGATCGAGCGCCCGCGGCCGGCGCCCTCCATCGGGACGACCTTCATCATCTCCAGCTTGCGCTCGGCGTCGGCGGGAATCCCGGGGCGGTCCACCCATTTGAGCGCTTCCGGCTCGGCGAAGCCCTGCTTGAAGTCCGGCGGAAACGCCGCGCCGCAGTAGACGCAGTGGTCCTTCTTCCAGGCGGCGATCCGGCGGCCGCATTCGGGGCACGACGGCAGGGGAGGCTGCGTGCTCATCGCGCGGGGAACGATGAACTGATCTTCTGTATGCTGTCAAGCGAGTCATGACACGGATGGGAAACGGGAGGCGCGTGCCCGTCGGGATCCTGGGCGCGACCGGGACGGTCGGCCAGCGGTTCGTCGAGAGGCTCGCCGGGCACCCGTGGTTCGAGCTCGCCGCGGTCGCCGCCTCGGACCGCTCGCGCGGCAAACCCTACGGCGAGGCGTCGCGCTGGCGGCTTCCGTCGAAGCTGCCCGAGCCGGTGGCCTCGATGACCGTCGCCTCCGTGACCGACGAGCTGCCGTGCGCGATCGTGTTCTCGGCGCTCGACGCTTCGGTCGCCCGCGAGGTCGAGCCGGAGTGCGCGCGGCGCGGAATGCTCGTGTTCTCCAACGCCTCGGCGCACCGCATGGACGAGGACGTCCCGCTGCTGATCCCGGAGATCAACCCGGATTCCATCTCGCTCATCGCGAGGCAGAGGCGGGAGCGCGGCTGGCGCGGGGCCATCCTGACCAACTCCAACTGCTCGACGATGTTCCTGGCGATCGCGCTCGCCCCGCTCGACCGCGAGTTCGGAGTGGAGAAATGCTTCGTCTCGACCATGCAGGCGGTCTCCGGGGCCGGCTATCCCGGCGTGCCGTCGCTCGACATCCTCGGAAACGTCATTCCCGACATCCCCGAGGAGGCGGCCAAGATGGAGCGGGAGGTCGTCAAGATCCTCGGCCGCACCGAAGGGGACGAGGTGGTCGCCGCGCCGTTCCCGGTCTCCGCGATGACCTACCGCGTCGCGGTCGAGGACGGTCACATGGAGTCGGTCTCCGTCGCCCTGTCGCGCCGGGTCTCCGCGCCGGACCTGGAGCGGGCCTGGCGGGAATTCCGGGGCAGCGACGAGGTCGCCGCGCTTCCCTCCGCCCCGAAGCGGCCGATTCACTACCTGCCGGAGACCCACCGCCCCCAGCCGAGAAGGGACGTGGACACGGAACAGGGCATGGCGACGCTCGTCGGCGGGTTGAAGCCGTGCCGGATCTTCGACTGGAAGTTCACCGTGCTCGGCCACAACACGGTCCGGGGCGCCGCCGGCGCCTCCGTCTTGAACGCCGAGCTCGCCGCGATCAAGGGGCTCCTCGACTGATTCGAGTGATCGTCCAGAAGTTCGGGGGAACCTCGGTCCAGGACGCGCCGGCGCTCGAGCGGCTCGCGAAGATCGTCGGCCGCTCGGCCTCGGAGCATCCCGTCGTCGTCGTCTCGGCGATGGGCGACACGACCGACGCCCTGGTGGAGGCGGTCGACCACGCGGTTCGCGGCGACGACGCGGCCGCCCGCGAGACGCTGGAGAAGCTCGAGAGCGACACGAAATCGATCCTCGACGAGTTCTTCGGGCGGGAGGCGCCGGGCGTCTGCCGGGACATCACGGAGAACTTCGAGGAGCTGCGCCGGATGGCCTCGGCGATCGCGGTGCTCAAGTCGGTTCCCGCCGCCAGCCGCGACAACTTCCTCGCCCACGGCGAGCGCATCTCCTCGAACGTCGCGGCGCGGGCGATGAAGCTTCGCGGGCTCCCGGCTGTCGCGGTGGATTCGCGCGGCGTCGTGATCACCGACGATCACTTCGGCCGGGCGAGGCCGGACCCCGTGGAGATCGAGAAACGCGCGGCGGAGATCCTCCTGCCCGTGACCCGCCGCGGGGAGATCCCGGTCGTCGGCGGCTTCATCGGCTCGACGCCGCGCGGCGAGACGACGACCCTGGGCCGCGGCGGATCGGACTGGAGCGCGGCTCTCCTGGGCGCGGCCCTCGGAGCGTCCTTCGTCGAGATCTGGACGGACGTGGGCGGGATGATGACCGCCGACCCTCGCGTCGTGCCCGACGCGAGGGTCATCGACACGATCTCCTTCGACGAGGCCTCGGAGCTGGCCTACTTCGGCGCCCGGGTCCTCCATCCCCTCACACTCGCCCCGGCGATCGAGAAGGGGATCCCGGTGCGAATCCGCAATTCGCGGGACCCCGATCCTCCCGGCACGGAGATCCGCCGCGACGCTCCCTCCGGCCCGTCGGCCGTCCGCTCGATCGCCTCGAAGGGAGGCATCGCGACGGTGGACATCGTCACGAGCCGGATGCTCATGGCGACGGGCTTCCTCCAGACGCTCTTCGACGTGTTTG
>DATFWF010000043.1:0-3477 GCA_035259605.1 Thermoanaerobaculia bacterium | reverse complement strand
AGAACCGTTCCGAGAATGACACCGGCGAAGAGGAAGCCAAACGCCGCCAGGAACCACGCGACGGACCGGGTTGCCCCGCCGCTCCCGGATTCGCCTCCGACCCTCTCGATCCCTTTGTCCTCGTTCATGGCAAGCCTCCCGAGCCAGCAGGAATTCCACAACCTTCCGGGGAAAGGAGTCCGCAAGGAGTCCGAAAGAAGTTCGAAAGACGGGACCGGATCAGAAGCGCCAGATCGCGTCCACGGCTGCCGTGAGCTGGGATTTCGCCGTCTGGTCGTTGAACGGGCGGGCGCCGCCGGAGACCCAGTCGAACCGGATCTCGGGCCGGATCGAGAGGCTTCCCCACGGCTTCCAGGTCACCCCGAGCGTGGCGTCGTAGAAGCTCGCCGCGAAGCCCGGGCGCCCGAGGACGGCCGTGCGGGTTCCCTCGTCGTCGCGGAACCACTCGAACCGGAACCCCGGACGCCATTTCTCGTTGACCGTGTAGAAGAGGTTGGCGGCGAGCGCGTACCAGTCCGCGTCTTCCTTCGCGCCGGTCACGGGATTCACCGCCGCGTTCTGCTCGAAGCCGTAGTGGCCGCCCGTTGAGAGGAGCCAGTTTCCTTCCCGGTCGAGCTTCGCGGTGAGATAGCTCGACACCGTGGTCCGGCCGTCGTGGTTGTCGTGGGGCTGCTCTGGGCCGGTGATCCAGGCGGTCGTCCAGTTGTAGCGCTTGTCGGCGGAATTCCAGATGAAGGCGCCGTGGAAGCTCGGCGCGCTGTTGTTGTCTTTGAAGACGTCCGCCCCGACGACGATCCCCGCTATGACGTCCCACTCGGGCGAGACGTGGGCGGTCGCGAGAAAACCCGTGTGCGTAAACGGGGTCCCGAGGATGTTCTCGTAAGTCCGGGAGTAGAAGTCGGTGTCCCCGCCGGGATAAACCTCCCGCCCGACGTACGTGTAGAACTTGCCGAGCCGGAAGTCCATGCCGGAGAGGAGACCCGGGACGTGGACTTCGACGTAGAACTGCGGAAGGTCGATCCCGATCCGATTCACGTCACGGAAACTCTCCGGTCCGTTGGTTCCAAAGCCCGAGGTCGGGTCGAACCCCGTAAAACTGCTGAAGAGGCCGTTGGCGGCGAGGAAGGGCGCGTCGTGACCGACGAGGAAATCGACGCGGTAGCCGATGTTGAAGGCGTTCTCGTGCTCGAGGACGTTATCGACGATGAAGTAGACCTGGTTCAACCGGTAATCGTTCGACCGCCAGTTGAAGAAGACGCCGAAGTTGACCCGGTCGCGGGGGCTGTCGAAGTTCGCCGTGAAACCCTGCTGGACCCAGCCGTAGAAACGGACGGCCGGCGGCGTGGGGGGCGGCGCCGGCGCGGGCGTCGGTGTCGCCTCCTGCCCGTAGACGCTTCGGGCGGCCAGGATGGCCAGCGAGGCCGCGACGGCTAAGGAGCGAATTCGCATCTCTCCCCCTCGGCCGGAGGGTCGAACGGACGCGGGCAAGAAGTCCGCAAGAAGTCCGAAAGAGTTTCGGAAGATCGGAAGGGCTTCAGTCGCCCGGCGAGAAGCGGTAGCCGACCCAGGGCTCGGTGCGGATCCACCGGGGCCGGTTCGGGTCGTCCTCGAGCTTCCGCCGAAGGCTTCCCATGTGGACCCGCAGCGTGTCGTTGGTGACTCCCGCGGTCGTTCCCCATACGGCGGCGAGAAGCTGCCTGTGGGTGAAGACGGCGCCGGGCTTCTGGGCGAGCTTCTCCAGGAGCGAGAACTCCGTCGGCGTCAGATGGACGAGCCTCCCGGCCTTCGAGACTGTGTGTCCTTCGAAATCGACGACGATGTCGGCCCACCGGACCTGCGCGGCGACCCCCTGGCGCGGGTCACGGCGCCTAAGCAGCGCTCGGACCCGCGCGAGGAGCTCCTCGACGCCGAAGGGCTTCGTGACGTAGTCATCGGCGCCGGCATCGAGGAGGCGGACCTTCTCCCTCTCTTCGTGCTTGACGGTCAGAACGAGAACCGGGACCGCGGAGGATCGCCGGATCTCCCGGACCAGGTCGAGGCCGCCCTTTGGGGGCATCGAAAGGTCCGTGACGACGAGGTCGAACTCCTTGTCCTCGAAAACCCCGATGGCTTCGGTCCCGTCCACCGCGGTTTCGACCTCGTGGCCCGCTCGCTCGAGCCCGTCGCGCACGACTTTGCGGATCCCGGGCTCGTCGTCCACGACGAGGATCCGGCTCAACGCTCGACCCTCGGCAGCCGGATCTCGAAGAGGGTTCCGCCTCCGGGCGCCCGCGAGAGCTTCAGGCTCCCGCCGTTCAACTCGACGAGGCTTCGGGCGATCGAGAGCCCGAGGCCGGTGCCCGGCACGCTCCGCGCCGAGTCGAGCCGGACGAATCTTTCGAACACGCGCTCGCGCTCCTCCGCCGGGACGCCGTCTCCGTGGTCCGCGATCCTGAGAAAGACGTCGGACCCTTCAGCCGCCACGGAAATTCGGATCTCCGCTCCCGCCGGCGAGTAGCGGGCGGCGTTCTCCAAGCCGTGGCCGAACGCCTCCGTCACCTGAGCCGGGTCCGCTTCGATCAGCGCGCCGGCCGGCGGCGAGTCCACGAACAGCGAATGATTCTCCAGGGCGTCGCCGAACCTGGCAATCGCCGCCTCCACGATCTCCGCGGCGCTGACGACTTCCCGCTGAGGACGCGCGATTCCCGAGTCGAGGCGGACGACCTCCATCAGCTCGCCGATACGGCGGGTCAGCGTCTGGAGCTGCTCCAGCGCGAGCCGGGACTTCTCCGACGGCGGGGACTCCGCAGCCCAGTTCTCAACCGCCCCGCGCGCGGCGGCGACCGGCGTCTTCAGGTCGTGCGCCAAGGCCGCCAGGAGAGTCGATTTCATCTGGTCGCTGGTCTTGGTCTCCTCGGCGGCGCGCGCGATTCGCAGGAACCGCTCCCGCTCCAGGGCCAGCCCCAGGAGGGCCGCGCACCCTTCCGCCATCCTTTCGCTCGACCGCAAACCGTGCGCCACCAGGACGCCGGCGCGCTGAACGCCGATGGGAATCGGCAGGTAGATGTCGGTGCCCCCCTGAGGCGAGGGAAAAGCCGCCGAGTTGCCCTGCCGGTAGGCCAGCTCGGCGAGGTCATGGCGGATCTTCTCGTCCGACGTCGCGGCGGCCGCCGTCAGCTCGCCATTCTCCGCCGCCAGCAGGATTGAGACGTGGCGCGCGACGAGGGCGTCCTGGAGCCGGCTCGCGGCGACGCCGAGGAGCGACTCCCGGTTCGTGTCGGAGAGAAACGCCTCGGAGAGCCTCGTCAGCCGCGCGAGGTCGCTCCGCTCCGCCTCGACGAGGCGAAGCCGCTGCCTGCTGATCGAGGACAACCGTCCGATCAGGAGCCCTGAGATCAGGAAGACGACGAGGGCCGCGACGTTGCGCGGGTCCTCGATGGTCAGCGTGTACATCGGGGGAAGGAAGAAGAAGTTGAATCCCACCGTGGCGGTGATCGC
>DATFWF010000042.1:0-35850 GCA_035259605.1 Thermoanaerobaculia bacterium | reverse complement strand
ACAGAATCGATCCAAAGGAGAACTGGTCCGACCGGGAGTCGAGAATGCGACCACTCGCCTGCTCCGGCGACATGTAGCCCACCGTCCCAAGGATCATGCCGGGTTCCGTCGCCCCCGCCATCGTCGAAAGCTCGTTCTCCGCCGCCGCTTCCTCCCCCGCCTGCGTCAGCTTCGCCAGTCCGAAGTCCAGGATCTTCACCAGCCCGTCCTTCGTCACCATCACGTTCTCGGGCTTCAAGTCCCGGTGCACGATCCCCGCTTCGTGAGCCCTGGCCAGGCCGTCGGCCAACTGGGCCGCCAATGGCAGGAGCCTGCGCAGCGGCAGCCATCCCGTGTGGATCAGCTCGCGCAACGTCCTGCCTTCTACAAGCTCCATGGCGATGTAGGAGGTACCGTCCGAGCTCCCCACCTCGTAGATCGTCACGATGTTGGGGTGATTCAGTGCCGAGGCCGCCCGCGCTTCCTTCTCGAAACGCTGCAGGCGCTTCTTCTCGACGGAGAGACTCTCGGGCAGAACCTTCAACGCAACCGGGCGCGAAAGACGCGTATCACGCGCCCGGTACACCTCCCCCAGCCCTCCCGCCCCAATCGGAACGAGGACCTCATAGGGGCCGAGTCGCGAACCGGCCGCCAACGGCATCGAAATACCTGGAACTAGCTTACGCCCGAACGCCGCGGCGTTCGGACGCGTTCTCAGCGGGTGGTCGAGGCGGTGGACTCCGTGTGCTTGAAAACTCGAAAGACCAGAGCGGCTGGCCCGATCTCGATGGGATCCTTGTCCGAAAGCCGTTCGGCGCGGGTAATCCGTTTGCCGCGGAGCAGCGTCCCGTTCTTGCTTCCCAGATCCTCGAGGACCGCGCCCGAGGGTTTGACCAGAATCCGAGCGTGCCGGCGGGAAACGGAAGAGTGGTCGATGAAAAGAGCGGAGTCGGTCGCGCGCCCGATCACGTTCTCCCCGGGCGCCAGCGCGATCTCGCGGTTTCCCCAGATCAGCCGGTAGAGGGGCCCATCGGCCGGGGATTGTGCAACCGAAGTTACCGCCTGAGCCGGAGCGCTGAACGCGTATCCGAAGCCGCGCACAGTTCGAATTATCCGCGGGCGACGCGCGCGGTCTCCTAACGCGGCTCGCAGTTCCGTGATGAGATTGGGAAGGTTCGCTTCGGTGACGAAAACTCCGGGCCACAGTTCCGCGCGAAGCTGGCGCTTGGTAACCGCTTTCGGCCGCTCCCGGATCAGGATTTCCAGCATCTGAAAGGCCTTGGGCCCGACGGAAAGGGCACGTCTTCCCCGCAGCACCTCGTGCGTGTCCGAGTCGAAGACGCAGTCCTCGAAGCGAATCCGCATTGCCGGAATCTTACCCACAGCTCGACGGACTCAGCTTAGAAAAAGCCTAGAAACTTCCGAAGCGCCCCTTAGGACTTTGTCTCCATGCTGATCGCCGGAGCCTGACCCTCAAGAGCTGGCTCCGGAAGGATCGACCCGGTCACGTCGGGCTGGATTCGGCAAAGGAGGGTGACATGAACTGGATCACGAACATTCGCCGAGGAGCAAAGGAGGTTCTCATGACCGGTCCGAGTCGCTTGCGAGCCTTCTTCGCCTTCACCCTCGCCGCGGCGGCTTTGCTGCTGGCGCAGCCCGCGGCGGCCGGCTACAACGCCTGGACGCGCCTGGGACTCGACAATCGAGAGGTCGGTTGCCTTGTCCTGGGATCCGAAGCTGAGCTCTACGCGGCCGCGGGCTACGACGGCAGCGTGGAGGGGATTTGGAAGAGCGCCGACGGAGGCGAGACCTGGACGTCCGCGTCGTCGGGGCTCCCGTGGCCGGCGGTCTCCGCGCTCGCAGTCGACCAGACGCGGCCCGACACCCTCTACGCGGTCGATGGCGTGAATTCCCAATTCCTGCTCTACAAATCCACCGACGGCGCGGCGACCTGGTCTTCTCTGGGCCGCAGCGGCGCTCGCTCGGTGTTGGTCGCCGACAGGAGTCCCTCTCGCGTCTACGTCGGCCTCGACCACGAAGTCATGTCCAGCGCCGACGGCGGGAAGACGTGGAAAGAGAGCATCGTCTATTCCTCCTCGGACGCAATATTCGACTCGCTCGCGATCATCAGCCTGGCCGCCGGGCGAAGCGACTCCTCGACGATCTATGCCGGGTCCGACATGGACTACCCACACGAGAGCATCTTCGAGAGCAACAACGCGGGCGACTCCTGGGTGCAACGATCCGACGGGCTTCCACAACAACAGAGCGTGTACTCGCTCGCCGTCGATCCGACGAACCCGGCGAGGGTTCTTGCCGCCTCGAGCGCGGGACTCTGGCGGAGCAACAACGGCGGCTCCTCGTGGACTCTCGCGCTCCAGACGCCGACCCGCGTGGTCGTCCTCGATCCGACCGACCCCTCGATCGTCTATGCCGGCACCCTCGGCCAGGGTGTCCAGATCAGCCGCGATGGGGGAGCGCACTGGTCCGCGTTCAACGAGGGCGGCCCGAACCGGTTCGTGCTCAGCCTCGCCATCGAGGCCACCGGCCGGCGCCTGTACGCGGGAACGCGATCGGGGGTCTACGCATTCGAGATCGCGCCGGTCTTCTATCCCTGTGTTCCCGCTCTGGATCATCTTTGTAGTCTGAGTCTCATGCGCGGCCGATTCCAGATCAGCATGTCGGCGTCGGACGCAGACAGAAGCGTGCTTGCCATCGGCGAAGCGGTTCCCCAGGGGGATGAGTTCGGCTACTTCAGCCTCCCCCAACTGACCGGCGATTCCGCGCTTCCCGAAGTCGTAGTCAAGATGGCCGACGCGACCTCGCTCTCTCCGGACGGCGGCTGGTTCTGGGTCTTCTACAGCGCCCTGACGAGCTTGCCCTACGAGATCACCGTGACCGACACGGCAACCGGCCAGGTGAGGACCTACTGGAGCGATGGATTCTGCGGCGGGGCCGACACATCGGCGTTCCCGGGCGGAGCCGCTGCCGGCGCCAACAAGCCCTCCACGGTCCGCACGACGCTCTCGGCTTCAGGCGACACGCTGTCGCTCCTCGGTAACCGCTTCCAGGCCACCCTGACCGCGACCGATCCCCGCGGCGGGACGACGGCGCCAGGCATGGCAATCCCGCAGGGCGACCGATTCGGCTACTTCAGCCTGCCCGCCTTCACCGACGACCCGAACTTCCCCGAGGTTTTCGTCAAGATGATCGACGCGACCTCGTTGCCCGGCGGCGACTTCTGGCTCTTCCACACCGGCCTGACCGATCTGCGCTACACGCTCACGGTCACAGACTCGGTTACGGGCGCAGTCAAGATCTACCAGAACGATCCGTCGGATCCCATCCGCCTCTGCGGCGGAGCGGACACAGCCTTTTCAGTGACCTCGCCCCCGTAGGAAGGTCGGCGGCCCTCCGAGCCGCAGCCTGTCCGAGCAGCAGGTGGATGGCTTGCTCGAGAGTGGGAAGGGTTACGTGGAGCTGTACCGGTCGGACCGTTACGGGTACCGGCTCCCGCTCTTTCGCGCCGGAAGCCTAGAGGACGTCGGCCGACTCTATCGCTCGCGCGAAGGAAGTCGTCCAGAGAGCCGCGAGGGCCGGGACGCTCTCCTCGAGGAGAACCTTCGGCCCGGCGGCGATTCGCAGCGACGCGCCACCGACGGTCCCGACGATCCGGCACGGCACGCCGAACTTCCCGGCCGCATCCTCGAGGGCGCCGCGGCCGGAGGGATCCACTGTGACGAGAACCCGGCCCGGGGTCTCGCCGAAGAGAAGCGCCGACGGGCGAAGCCCTTCCTCGAGGCGGATGTCCGCGCCGACGCCGGACTTCATCGCGCATTCAGCCGCCGCGACCGCGAGGCCTCCTTCGGACAGGTCGTGGGCCGAGGCGAGGATTCTCCGCTCGGAGAGGGCGAGCAGGAGCTCGAGCAGCTCCTTCTCCCCTTCCAGGTCCGGCTCGGGGCAAGGCCCCTCGTCGCGTTTCTTCACGACGCGAAGGAACTCGCTTCCGCCGAGCTCGTCGCGGGTCGTACCCAAGAGCGCCACGACGTCGCCGGGGCGGCGGAAGGGCACGGGGACGCGGTTCTCGACGTCCTCGAGGAGCCCGACCATTCCGATCGTCGGCGTGGGCGGGATCGCCCGGCCGTCGGTCTCGTTGTAGAAGGAGACGTTGCCCGAGACGACCGGGATCTCCAACGCGCCGCACGCGTCGGCGAGCCCCCGGACGGCCGCCTCGAACTGCCCCATGACCTCGGGCTTCTCCGGGTTCCCGAAGTTCAGGCAGTCGGTGATCGCGAGCGGCCTCGCGCCCGTGCATGCGATCGAGCGTGCCGCCTCCGCGACCGCGATGGCCGCGCCGCCGTACGGGTCGAGCGCGCAGAAAAACGGGTTGACGTCGCTCTTGATGGCCAGCGCCTTGCGGGTCCCCTTGACCCTCACGAGCGCGGCATCTCCGCCGGGACGCTCGACCGTGTTGGTCCCGACCATGTGGTCGTACTGCGTCCAGATCCACGACTTCTCCGCGATGTTCGGCGACGCGAGGATCCGGCGCAGGCACTCGCCGTAATCGGCAGGCTCGGGCTCCGACGGCCAGCGCGGCGCGGGCGGCGGCGGCGGCGCGGAGCGCGGCCGGTCGTAGAGCGGCGCCTGCGCGGAGAGGGGCTCGGCTGGCAGATCGGCCACAATCTTTCCCTCGAAGAAGAGCACGACCCGTCCGGAATTCGTCACCCGGCCGATCTCGGCGGCGTCGAGGTCCCACTTGCGAAAGATCTCGAAAACCTTGTCGAGCCGGTCCCGCCGCGCGACGAGGAGCATGCGCTCCTGCGACTCGGACAGCATGATCTCGTACGGAGTCATCCCCGCTTCCCGCACGGGCACCTTCGAGAGATCGAGCTCGACGCCGCTCCCCGCGCGCCCCGCCATCTCGAAGGCGGAGGAGGTCAGCCCGGCCGCTCCCATGTCCTGGATCCCGACGACCGCGTCGGTCTCGAAGAGCTCCAGGCACGCTTCGAGAAGCAGCTTCTCCGTGAACGGGTCGCCGACCTGCACGGTCGGCTTCTTCTGCTTCGTCTCGTCTCCGGCGAACTCCTCCGAGGCCATCGTCGCGCCGTGGATCCCGTCGCGCCCGGTCTTCGACCCGACATACACGACCGGGTTGCCGGCGCCCTCGGCCCGGCCCAGAAAAATGCGGTCCCTCGCGACGATTCCGACGTTCATGACGTTGACGAGGATGTTCCCGTTGTAGGCGGGATGGAACGTCGTCTCGCCGGCGACCGTCGGGATGCCCATGCAGTTGCCGTAGCCGGCGATGCCGCGGACGACGCCGTCGACTAAGTGCCGCATGCGCGGAGCGTCGAGCGCCCCGAACCGCAGCGAATCGAGCGAGGCGACCGGCCGCGCCCCCATTGTGAAGATGTCGCGCAGGATCCCGCCGACTCCGGTCGCCGCGCCCTGGTACGGCTCGATGAAGGAGGGATGGTTGTGCGACTCCATCTTGAAGGCGACCGCGAGCCCGTCCCCGATGTCCACGATCCCGGCGTTCTCGCCCGGCCCCTGGATGACCCTGGGCCCCGACGTCGGCAGCTTTTTCAGGTGAACCCGCGAAGACTTATAGGAGCAGTGCTCGCTCCACATCGCCGAAAAAATCCCCAGCTCGACGATGTTGGGCTCCCTCCCCAGGATCATGAGGATGTGCGAGTACTCCTCCTCGGACAGGTTGTGATCGGCGATCAGCTCGGGAGTGATCATCGTGAGAGCCGGGAGACGGAAGACGGAAGACGGAAGAGGAAGGACCCCGTCACGTCTACCGTCTACCGTTTACCGTCTACCGTCTTCCGGTCACGGCAAGCGCCATGACTACGGACTCGAACATCTTGCGGCCGACGTCGTTGCCGAGGAGGCCTTCGGAGCAGCGGTCTGGGTGTGGCATCAGGCCGACGACGTTGCCCTCGCGGTTGGCGATGCCGGCGATGTTCTCCGCGGCGCCGTTGGGGTTGCCGGCGTCGTTGACGCGGCCCTGCTCGTCGCAGTAGCGGAAGGCGACCCGGCGCTCGCGGCGCAGATCCTCCATCGTCTCCGGCGGCGCCGTGTAGTTGCCTTCGCCGTGGCCGATCGGCATCTTCACGATCTGGCCCGGCTCGTAGAGGCGGGTGAAGGCCGTGTCGGTGTTCTCGACCCGCATGAAGATGTCGCGGCAGATGTAGCGAAGCGTCTTGTTGGGCCGGACCGCTCCCGGCAGGAGCCCCGCTTCGAGGAGGACCTGGAAGCCGTTGCAGATTCCCAGCACCGGCCCGCCGCCCTTCGCGAAGTCGGCGACCGCGTCCATGACCGGGGAGAAGCGGGCGAGCGCGCCGGCGCGCAGGTAATCGCCGTACGCGAATCCGCCAGGCAGGATCACGGCGTCGGTGCCTTTCAGGTCCGTCTCCTTGTGCCAGACGTAGTCCGCCTCGCAGCCGAGCAGGTCGCGGGCGATGTGGAGGCAGTCGGCGTCGCAGTTGGAGCCCGGAAAGACGACGATCGCGAACTTCACGCGACGACCCTCACGTCGTAGCCTTCGATGACCGTGTTGGCGAGCAGCTCCTCAGCCATCCTCTTCGCGTCGCGCTCGATCGCGGCGGCGTCGGAGCCGTCCACCTCGACGAAGAAGACTTTCCCGGCGCGCACGTCCACGACGGACCGGTGGCCCAGCCGCGCGAGGGCGGCGGCGATCGCCTTGCCCTGGGGATCCAGGACGTCGTGGCGTGGGTAGACCCGGATCTCGACCTTCACGCGTCGAACGTCTCGAAGCCGGCGACCTGGTCGGCGATCCCGGGGGCGGCGCCCGTGTCCGCGCGCGCCAGCGCCTCGGCGAGCGCGGCCATGGCGAGCGGCGGGATGTTGTTGGCTTTCGAGATGTGTGTCGCGACGACCCGCCGCAGACCCTGCCACGCGGCCCGGCGGATCGCCTCTCCGGACTGGCGGTTGGAGAGGTGCCCCCATCCGCCCGAGATCCGCTGCTTCAGCGGCCAGGTGTAGGGCCCGTCGCGCAGCATGTCCTCGTCGTGGTTGAACTCGAGAAGAAGGGTCGTCGACCTCTTCAGGAAGTCGATGAAGTCCTCCTCCGCGCGCCCCAGGTCCGAAGCGATGACGACGCGGGCGTCGTCGGCCTCGAAGGCGTAGGCGACGGACTCGTTGGCGTCGTGCGGGGTCGCGAAGGCCCGGAAGGCCAGGTCGCCGATCCGCGAATCCCTCCCCGAGTCCACGCGGACGAACGGGGAGAAGAGGTCGCCTTCCAGGCCGATCGCGTCGGCGGTGCCGGCGGTCGTGAAGATCGGGCACTCCCAACGGGCCGAGAAGACGAGCGCGCCGCTCGAATGGTCGAGATGCTCGTGGCTGACGAAGATGCCGCGGATAGATTCCGGCTCGATCCCCCGCGCGAGCATCCGCCTCTCCATCTCCTTCGCCGAGAGTCCCGCGTCCACGAGCACCCTCGTCCGCCCCGACTCGACGACGCAAGCGTTGCCGCCGGACCCGGACGCCAGGATGGACACGCGCATCGGAGGCTAGATTAGCAGGAAAGCTACCGTCCGGTGGAGCCGAACCCTCCCTCGCCGCGCGAGCTCGCCGGAAGCTCCTCGACTTTCTCGAAGCGGGCCTGGACGACCGGCGCGAAAACGAGCTGCGCGATGCGCTCTCCTCGCGCGAGCGTGACCGGTTCGGATCCCAGGTTCCCGATGATCACCTGGATCTCGCCGCGATAGTCGCTGTCGATCGTGCCCGGAGCGTTCAACGTCGCGAGGCCCTTGTCGTGGGCGAGGCCGCTGCGCATCCGGACCTGTCCTTCGTATCCCGCCGGGATCGCGACGGCGATCCCCGTGGGCACCCTCGCCCGGCCTCCCGGAAGGATCATCAGCGGCGCCTCGATCGCCGCCCTCAGATCACATCCCGCCGAGCCCGCCGTCGCGTATCGCGGCAGATCCAGCCCCTCCCCATGCCACAGGACCTTGATGGACACAACGATATCGGCCACGGGGCGATCGTACCCCGCGCCAAAGACAGGGCACTCTCAGGCGTTGAGGGAGGTGGCGAAATCGGGCGCCGTCATGGGGAGCCGGGCGACGTTGCCGACCACCGCCATCGAGATCATGCGGCCGTCGAAAAGACGATCCGCCTCCCCGGCGATGTCGTCGGAAGAGACGGCCTCGACCCTCGAGATCATCTCCTCGGAAGAGGCGGGCCTCCCGAAGTAGAACTCGTGGCGGGCCTGCATGGACATCCGGGAAACCGTGGACTCCAGCGACAGCATCATGTTGCCCTTGAGGTTCTCCTTGGCCCAGGCGAGCTCCCTCGGGCGGACCCCCTCCCGCTTCAACCGCTTCAGCTCGCGCAGCGTCACCTCGAGCAGCCTCCCCAGGTTCTTCGGCGCGCAGGCGGCGTAGATCGTCTCGTAGCCGCCCAGCCGGAAGGAGTTGAGCGACGAGGCGATCGAGTAGGCCAGCCCGCGCTTCTCCCGCACCTCCTGGAAGAGCCGCGAGGACATCCCGCCTCCCAGCACGATGTCGAGGAGGTTGGCGGCGAACCGCCTCTCCGACGCCTGGGCGGGGCCTTCGACGCCGAGGCAGATGTGCGCCTGCTCGAGCCCGCGGCGGGACTTCAGGAGCAGCTCCTGGTGCCCGCGGGGCCTCTGGGGCCGGCGGGCGGGAGCCCCGGACCGCGCGGATCGGGAGCGCCGCCTCGAAAAGAGCGCTTCGATGCGCGACAGCGCCTCGCGGGCCGGAACGTGCCCGGCGACCGAGATGATCAGGTTCTCCGGCCGGTAACGCTCGCCGTAGTACCGGTACAGATCGCTCAAAGTGATCGAGCCGACCGTTTCGGCGGTCCCGAGGATCGGGGCGCCCAGCGGATGGCTCCGCCAGAAGGAGCGGACGAAGAGCTCGTGGACGACGTCGTCCGGGTTGTCGTTGGCCTCCCGGATCTCGTCGAGGATGACCCCGCGCTCCGTCTCGATGTCCACCGATTCGAAGGCCGGGGAGAGGACCACGTCGCCCAGGAGGTCGAGAGCCTCCGGGAACCTCGAATCGAGCGTGTGGACGTAGAAGCCCGTGTATTCCTTGGTCGTGAAGGCGTCCACGTCGCCGCCCAGCCGGTCGATCTCCCTGGCGATCTGGACGGTCGAGCGCCGGCGCGTCCGCTTGAAGAGGACATGCTCCAGGAAGTGAGAGATCCCCTGCCTGGGCGCCGGTTCGTCGCCGGAGCCGGCTCCCACGAAGAAGCCCAGGGAGAAGGAGCGGACGTCCTGCATCCGGTCGATCAAAACGGTGGCGCCGTTGTCGAGGATGGATTTCTTGACCATAAAAGGGCCCGGCGGGCGCAGCTATTCTAATACCTTGCCGGCCGGGACAGGCGCCATGGGAAAATTGATCTAAATGCTGATGGCGAACGGTTTAGATTTCTACTAGCGGCCTCTCCCGGGGGTAGCCTGGGGCGCGGGCCCGCCAATCCCTCCGGGCCCCAGCATCCCACCCGGCACCCCCGACAGCGTGTCCCGGTCGGCGTCTCCCATGATGAAACGCCACTCGTCGTAGTACTTCTGGCCTCGCCACTCCGTCAGGGCCTCCTCGTGGAGGTTCGACCGGACCCCGATGATGGGACCGACGCTCTTGGTCGAGCCCACCCCGAACGCTCCGGGCGTGGGGGCCGGGGTCGGGCGCGTCCCGGGCACCCCCGGTGGCCCCAGGCCGGTCGGACCTCCGATCGAGGCGTCGGGAGAGTTCTGGTAGATCACGTGCCAGTCCATGCAGTTGCAGAACGGCTCCTTGAAGAGCTTGCGGATCGTCCGCGGCCGGTTCTCGTAGAGCTCCTTCAGCTCCGTCGGGAAGCGCCCGTAGCGCCTCTGGAAGAGGGCGATCGCCCGGGCGTACTGCTTTCCGCGAAACAGCAGCTCCTGCTCCCTCTCCCTCTTCATGATGGTCGCGATCGAAGGAGCGACACCCATCAGGAGGATCGCCATGACGGTCATGATGATGACGATGGCGACCATGGTGTAGCCCGCCTCGCGCCCGAGGCGCTGCGGCGGGCGTCGACAGTCCACAGTCGACAGTCGACAGTTCGAGCGATGCCCCACTGTTGACTGTTGACTGTCGACTGTTGACTCTCCCATCACCAGTCTTTGTAGAGCGTGCCGTCGAGGGCCTTGTCGGGCGAGCCGCTGTGGATGTCGATGATTCCGGGGTTGGCGGGGGCGTCGCCGATGTTTCCCTGCGCGTCCGGCGCGGCCTCTTCGAGCGCGGTGACCCATGTCTCGGCGGACTTCGTCATGGGGTCGACCGGGATCTTGCGGAGGTAGCCGGCGGCCACCAGCGTCTGGAGGTCCGCCGGGTACGCGCCCTTGTCGCCGTGGTACTGGTCGATGACGCTCCGCATCGTGAAGAGGTCCTCTCGCAGCGCCGACTCGCGCGCCCGCTGCGGCGAGTCCCGCAGCGCGGGCACGGCGATCGCCGCCAGGATCCCGATGATGGTCATCACGACGAGCAGTTCGAGGAGAGTGAAGCCGCGTTGGAGTCGACTGTCGACAGTCGACAGTCGACAGCCGTGGAACTGCCGGGGCTTACCTGTTGACTGTTCACTGCTGACTGTTGACTTCATTTCGATCTCACCAGTCCTTGTAGTACGTGCCGTCGATGGCCCGAAGGTCGGAGAGGGAGAAGACGTCGTAGACGTTCTGCCCGCCCCACGACAGCGTGTCCGGCTCGTCCTGGAAGGAGCGCATTCCCCACTCGGCCTTCTTCGTCATCGGGTCGGTCGGGATGCGGCGCAGGAACTTCTCCTTCTTGTCGAGCTGGCCGACGAGGGTGACTCCCTCCACCAGCGTCTTCAACTCGGGAGGGTAGCCCTCCGATCCGATCTTGATCGGGATTCGCCCCTGGTCCGAGTACAGCTTGTACTTGTCGATCGCGTCGCGCATCTGACGCAGCGCGTACCGCAGCTCCAGCTCGTCCTGGCGCTTGACCGTGTACCGGGCGACCGGCACGGCCATGGCGCTCAGGATCGCGATCATCGCCGCGACGACGGCGAGCTCGACGATCGTGAACCCGGATTCCCGGCGAGCTCTCATCGCACCTCCACCGCGGCGGGAGTCGAACCGGCCCCGTCGGGAGCCTTCTCGAAGGAAAGCGTCGAATCGCCCTTCGCGATTCCCTGAAGGACGATCTCGGCGATCGGAAGCGTGGTCGAAACGTTCAGGACGCTTGGGATGTCGATCACGACCCGCCCGGGCTCGATGTGCGAATCGGCGTACCCGCCGTCGGTCAGGACCGGGCGGACGGAGATCGCGGCGGCGACGTTCGGGTCGAACCGGATGACGAGCGTTGTGTTCTCCACGGTCCGGTTGCCGCCGGCCCGGACCACGACCGTGCGCTGCTCGCCGGGCGCGAGGGTGATCTTCGACGGGTCGAAGTCGAAGGAGACGGACCCCGCGTAAACGTCGGGCAGTGCCTTCGCGGACGCGGCCGCGGCGCTGTCCGTCCCTCCCGGGGGCGCGAGCGAGGCGCCCGCCCCCGGCGTGGCTCCAGGGCCCGGCGTCGGACGCGGGGCGGGCCGGAAGATGTCGCTCGGCGGGCCGGCCGGCGCGAGGTTGATTCCCGGAGGAGGCGCCGGGGTCACCCCGGGCCGCGGAGGAGCCGCCGGAGGCTGGCGTCCCAGGTCGAAGGGCCCGCCTCCGGCCGGCGACTCGATCCGGGGCGTGCCCTGGAAGGAGATGTTGGAGTCGGTGCCGACGTAAACCGGGGTCAGGTCCTCCTCGGTCACGTCGGGGATACGGATGATGTGCGGAGTCAGCGTCAGGACGAGGTCGGTCGTCTGCTTGGTGGTCTTCTTGCGGGACAGGATCCGCCCGAGAACGGGGATGTCGCCCAGGAACGGAATGGTCACGGTCCCGTAGGCCGAGTCGGTCCGGAGAAGGCCGGCGAGGAAGTTCGTCTCCCCGTCCTTCAACCGGATGTTGGAGGAGATCGTCCGGGTCCCGATGATCGGCTGGTCCTGCCCATTCGGGCCGCTGACCGAGCCGTTCAGGTTGGAGACCTCGACGGTCAGCTTCATCGTGATCTCGCGGTTGTGGTGGACGCGGGGCTCCACGTCGATCTTGATCCCGACGTCCTGGTACTGGAACGAGGTGATCGGGACGATGTTGGCGCCGACGGTGTTCGAGGTGTTGAACGTCGTCGTCGGGATCGGGACCTTGTCGCCGATGATGAGCTGCGCCTTCTGCCCCTCGGAGATCCGGAGCTGCGGTTTGGCCAGCAGCTCGGCGTCCGCATTGTTCTTGATGAACGTGTAGGTCAGCGAGGGGATCGTGAATCCGAAGGACTTGATCGAGATCTGCTTCAGCTGGTCCCAGGTGAAGCTCCCGTCCGGGACTTTGTTGCCGAAGTTAGTCTCGCCGCCCGGAGCGGGCGCGGCCGCCGCGATGGCATAGGAGGAGAGCAGCAGGCCGATGTCCACGTTCTTGGTGGCGTTGATCTGGAGCAGCTCGACGTCCACGATGACCTCGGAAAGCTGCTTGTCGTTCTGCTCGATGATCTTCTCGGCGATCGCGACCTTGTCCGCCGTGTCGCGCAGGGTGATCGAATTCTCCGCCTTGTTGATCGAGATGCGGGTCGTCTGGAGGAGCGAACGCAGCGCGTTGGAGACTTCGGTGACGTCGCCGTTGGAAAGGAAGAAGGTCCGGATGACCAGGTCCTCGTAGGTCTTGCGGTTCTGCGGGTTGTCGGCGGCGATCAGCATCGTGTGCGCGTCCACGACCTTGTAGAAGTGGTTCTCCTGCCGCATCAGGGTCTCCAGCGCTGTCTGGAACTCGACGTTGGTCAGGACGATCGAGACGTTGTCATCCTTCAGCTGCGGGTCGAAGATGACGTTGATGCCGGCGGCCGAGGCGAGCGACTGGTAGATCTGCTTGATCGGCTTGGGCGAGGGGAAGTTCAGGTTGATCGGCCGGTCGCTCGCGGGCTCGAGCAGCGGAGCGCGGGCGCGCACGCCGCGCGTCATGCGCTTGGCGGCCTCCATCCGGCTCTCGCCGCTCCTCTCGGCGGCCGCCTTGGCGGCGTCCTCCCGGGCCTTGCGCAGCTCGGTCTCGGCGTACTTGTTGTTCGTGTCGAGAACGACGGCCTGCTCGAGCTCGATGACGGCCAGTTCCGGCTGGGCCGAGGCGCGGTAGGTCTTCCCCTTCTCGAAGTGGAACTGCGAGGCTTTCATCTTCGCCTTGCCGTAGGCGATCCGGTACTGCGAGTTGCCCGGGTCGAGCTCCAGCGCGCGGCTGTACTTCATGACCGCGAGGTCCCAGTGCCCGAGGGTCTCTTCCTCGCGCGCCTCGTAGTACGCGCGGGATCCCGCGCAGGCGGTCGCGAACAGGAGCGCGAGCAGTGCAAGAAGTCTCGTTGGCTTCATCTGCGATTACCCCTTCGATTAGGAGGTGTCCTTCTCATGGAGTGATCCCCAGCTTTTGAATCACCGCCGGCGGGTAGCCGATGTATCCGATGTCCACGGACTCGTATCCGATGTTCCGGAGAATGAACCGGCCGAAGACGACGTCGCCGGCGCGGGCGTTCAAGAGCTGGTCGCCCTGGAGCAGCACCGCGATGGGCTGGTCCTTCGGGCCGAACGTGCCGATGAACTTGAAGCTGATCGCCGGCGGCACCGGCGTCGGCGTGGGCCCGGGCGGCGGGAGCGGCCCGACGAAGAGCGCGCTTCCCGGACCCGGCGGAGGCGGCGGGAGGGGCGTCGGCGTGGGCGCCGGCGTCGGCGTGGGCTGTCGCGGGTCGAAGATGTTCCGGCCGGCCTCGCCGGTTCGGGGCCGCGGCGGATTGAGCATGTCCTTGGTCAGAAAGGGGACGTCTTCCGCCGTGGGGGTCTTTTCGCGCGAGGCGCGCGGGGCGCGCCTCGGGGCCGCCGGCCGGTCCTCTTCGACGCCGCCCGCCGGGCTCGACCGGGCGGAGGCCGGGGACGAAGAAGACGCCGCGCGGGCCGGGACTCCGCTCGAGCCCCTGCCGCCCATCTTCACGACCGCGAGGATGAGCAGGACCGCGAGGCCGGCCAGGAGGTAGAGCTGGCGGCGGGTCGAGGGCGAGGGCGTCTTCATCGCCCGGCGACCTTCGCTCGCGCCGCGGGAGCCTCTTCCTCCGCGAGGAAGTAGGTCACGAGGCCCACGTGCACCTGCACGGAGCCCGGCATATCCGCGTCCCTCGCGAGGCCCACATCCTGCACCGAGATCCACTTGCGGCTGGCCTGGAAGGCGTCCAGGAGCTGTTTGAACCGGCCGTATTCGCCCTTGAAGGAGAACGCGACGTTCATCGGCACGAGCGAGGCGCCGTGCTCCACCTTGGCGGTCGCATAGGAGATCTGTCCCGGCGACACCCCGCCCTTGCGCAGGATGGTGTGGAGCTCGTCCACGACCGAGGCGAGCGTCTCGCGCTGCCCGCCGATGCGGTGGCCGTAGAACTCGTCCAGCGCCGCGCGGACCTCGGAGAGCCGCTTGCGGTCTCCGGCGAGCTTTTTGGCCTCGGCCTCTTTCGCCTCGACGTCCTTCTCGAGGGCCGCGCGCCGCGACTCCAGGGCTTCCCGGCGCTCCCTCGCGGTCCCGCGGTACCAGAAGAAGAAGCCCGCGTTGGCGGCCAGGAGCACCGCCGCCGCCACGAGCCACGCCGCGCGCCGCGCCCAGACTCCCGGCCTTCCGCTCACGACCTCGCTCCCGGACGGTACAGGACGGTCACCTCGAAGGAGTGCCCCTCCGGCACTCCCTTCTCGGGCGAAGACTCGGTGTGGAGGGCCATCGACTCGAACGCCGGGTCTTTGGCGAACGCCGCGATCGTGCGGACGACGCTGTCCCCGTCCTTGCCGAGGAGCCCGATGCTCAGAGTCGTGTCGCCGGTCTCCTCGAAACGCGGCTGCAGGCGCGTGACCCGGACGTCGGACGGAAGCGTGCGCTCGAGCCTCGTCAAGAGGCCCGTCCAGGAGAAGCGCCTCTCGCCGACGATCCGGAGCAGCCCGCGGCTCTCCTGCGCCAGCGCCGAGACCTTGTAGTTGTTGAGCGCCGTCCGCGACTCCTCCGCTTCTTTCGAGGCCCGGGCGCGGCGCTGCTCGAGGAACTCGATCTGGCGGCCGGTGCCCTCGATCTCCCGGTGGAAGTCGCGGTACAGGAGGACGTTCTGCGCCAGGAAAACCAGCGCGGCGGCCAGGGCGAGCCCGACGACCAGGAAGACCGGGCGCTCGTCTCGGAACGGGCGGCGCGCGAAATCGAGCCGGCGGGATCTCATCGGCCGAAGACCGCCGCGAATCCCGGCAGCAGCTCCGGCCGCGAAGAGATCCGCTCGTCGAAGGTCGAATCGGCCCCGAAGAGCTTCCCGGAGATCTTCTGCGGCGGCACCGGCAGGATCTCCGCGTGAAAGGCCTCCTCGGGCGCCTGGTCGTGGACGTAGATCGCCGTCAGGCCCTGGCCGTTGAGCTTCTCGGCGTAATAGGAGAGCGACAGGCGCAGCTCCTGCTCGTGCCCCTCTTCTTCCTCCATCGGGCGGTAGCGGAACAGGATCGGCGTCTCGCCGCGCGCCACGAGAAACGCGATCGAACCGGAGGAGCGGTGGAGGATCGCGTAGTCGCCCGCCGACTTCGAGGCGAGCAGCGGGGCAAGCCCCTCGAAGAGCACGAGGCTCGCCGGCGCGAGCGCGCCGACCCGCACTCCCCTCTCCTCGAAGGCCGCCTCGATCGAGCGCAGCATGCCCACCGGGGCCGCGGCGACGATCAGGCGCTTGGCTTCGCCAGCCTGGGCCATCTCGAGATAGACCAGGTCGAGCTCCGACGTGATCCCGGGAAGGAGCTTCTTCAGCTTCCAGAGGACCATCTCGCGCACGGCGTCGGGCGAGCCGGGAAGCGAGTCGAACTCGACCGGCAGGATGCGCGCCCAGGAGTCGGGGAAGACGACCGAAGCGCGCGCCAGGCGCCCCTGGGCGAAGCGGCGGGCCGCGTCCACCGCGGGAGCGAGCGCGCCGGCCGAGAAAAGCGGGGTTCCCGAGGCCCCCGCCCCGAGCGTGTTGGGCGGGTAGGGGAAGCTCTGCGAGAAGGCGATCCCCGCCGGCTGGCCGCGCTGGACGTAGCCGTAGGTCACGCCCGACTGCATCAGGCAGAAGACGTGCGGCGGGACGACGGGCTTGACGAAGGGGATCTTCATTCGACGAACGTCACCTTGTTGACTTCCTTCAACGTCGTCCATCCCTCGAAAACCTTGGCCAGGGCGGCGTCGCGCAGGAAGGCCATCCCTTCCTCCTTGGCCGCCTTCTTGATCTCCGCCGCGGGGCGGCGTTCCAGGATCAGCCCTCGGATCCGGTCGGACAGGTCGAGGAGCTCCGCGATCGCCATCCGGCCGTGGAAGCCGGTCCCGTCGCACTCCAGGCACCCCTTCCCCTCGTAGAAGATCTTGCCCGCCGCCAGCTCCGGCTCGATCCCGGACTCGGCCAGCAGCTCCGCGGTCACCGGGACCGCCTCGCGGCAGTGCGGGCAGATCTTGCGCACGAGCCGCTGGGCGAGGACGCAGTTCAAGGCCGAGACGAAGTTGTAGAGCTCGACTTTCATGTTGAGGAACCGGCCGAGGACGTCCACGACGTTGTTGGCGTGGACGGTCGTGAAGACGAGGTGGCCGGTGAGCGCCGACTGCACGGCGATCTGCGCGGTCTCCTCGTCCCGGATCTCTCCGACCATGATCTTGTCCGGGTCGTGCCGGAGGATCGAACGCAGGCCGCGGGCGAAGGTCAGCCCCTTCTTCTCGTTGACGGGGATCTGGGTGATCCCGCGAAGCTGGTACTCGACGGGGTCCTCGATCGTGACGATCTTGTCCTCGACCGACTGGATCTCCGAGAGGCAGGCGTAGAGCGTCGTGGTCTTGCCCGATCCGGTCGGGCCGGTGACGAGGACCATCCCGTACGGCTCGCGGATGAACTTGCGGAGCTTCTTCTTGGTCTCGGCGTCGAAGCCGAGGATTTCCAGGTTCAGCGACTTGAACTCGGCGTTGGCCGACTCCTTGTCGAGGATCCGGATGACCGAGTCCTCGCCGTGGACCGTCGGCATGATGGAGACGCGGAAGTCGATCGTGCGCCCGCGCACCCGCAGCTTGAAGCGGCCGTCCTGCGGGATGCGCTTCTCGGCGATGTCGAGCTCGGACATGACCTTGATGCGGGAAATGATCGTGCCGTGGTGCCGCTTGTCGATCGGGTCCATCGCCTGGTACAGGACGCCGTCGATGCGGTACTTGATGATGACGACGTTCTCCTGCGTCTCGATGTGGACGTCCGAGGCGCGCCGCTGGATCGCGTTGAAGACGATCGAGTCCACGAGCTTGATGATCGGCGAGGCATCCTGCGTGATCCGGTCGATCGTGAGGGTCTCTTCTCCCTCCTCGTCCTCCGAGACGAGCTGGAGGCGGAACTCCTCGGTCGCCTCGTCGAGGACCCGCTGGGAGGACTCGCTCTTCTGGAGGATCTCGGTGATCGCCGCCCGGCTCCCGACCTTCAGCTTCAGCGACAGCCCGGCCAGCAGCTCCAGCTCGTCCAGCTTGACGACGTCGGTCGGGTCCGAGCAGACGATCGTCAGCGACTTCTCGGTCCGCTTCTCCGGGATGAACCCGTAGCGGAGCATCCACTCCACGGGAATCGACCGGAAAAGCTCCGGGTCCACCCGGTACGCCGAGAGGTCCACGTACGGCAGGTCCAGCTTCTCCGCCATCCGGATCGCCTGGGCTTCCGACTCCGACGCCAGCGCGCCGCCGTTGACCACCGCTTTTGCCATAGGCCTGCTCTCCTATCCCTTGATCTGCGACATGAGCCGGAAGATCGGGAGATAAACCGAGAGGAGGATCGTCATGATCACCCCTCCCATGATGACGAGGATCGCCGGCTCGACGAAGGAGATGACGCGCGCCAGGAGCAGGTCGATCTCCTCGTCGTAGAACTCCGACACCGAGGAGAGCATCTCTTCCAGGGCGCCCGAGGCCTCGCCGACCTTGACCATCTCGATCGTCAGGTTCGTGAAGATGCCCGTGGACTCCAGCGCCTTCCAGAGCTCGCCGCCTTCGCGGACCCGCGGGATGACGTCGGCGATCTGCGCCGAAACGTGCCGGTTCCCGATCGCGACGGCCGCGTTCTCCAGGGCCGGGACGAGCGGCGTGCCGCCGCCCAGGAGCGTCGCCAGGCTCCGCGTGAACTGCGAGATCGAGAAGCGGCGGAAGATTCCGCCCACGACCGGGAGCTTCAGGATCATCTTGTCGCCCCAGGACGCGCCGCGGGGCGATTTCAACCACCTCGACGCGAAGAACCCGCCGACGACGAGACCCGCGAGCAGGACGAGGATGTGTTCCCTCAGGAAGCCCGCCGTACCGATGACGACGACGGTCAGGAGCGGCAGCTCCGCCTTGAAGTCGCCGAAGAACTCCTGGAAACGCGGGATGACGACCGTCATCAGGATCGCGATCAGCCCGATGGAGAGGGCGATCAGGATGGCGGGATAGACGAGCGTCGAGATGACCTTGCGGGTCAGCGCCATGATCGTGCGCTGGTACTTGACGTACCGCCGCAGGACGCTCTCGATCTCGCCCGACTTCTCGCCGGCCTTCAGCGACGTCCAGTAGAGCCGCGGAAAGAGGTCCCCCTGCTCGGCGAACGCGTCGGAGATCGCCGCTCCCGCGTTGACGCGCTCCCGGATGTCGGCGAGGACGCGGCGAAGGACGGCGCTCTCCTGGCGCTCCAGCAGGAGCTCGAAGGAATGGAGCACCGGCAGGCCGGCCTTCAGCAGCGCGATCAGCTCCTGGTTGAAGATCAGGAAGTCGCGCATCTTGACGTGGCCCCTGCGGCGCCGGCGGCCCGAGAAGGAGAGCCCGCCCTCGCGGCGGATCTCGAAGACGTGGCCCCCGCGCCGCTCGACCTCGGTGCGCGCGGCGGCCAGGTCGGGCGCCTGGATGGCTTCCTCGGCGACGCTCCCGTCGGGCCAGCCGACCTTGGCGCGGAACTCCCGGCTCATCGCTTAGCGTTTCTCCACCGACTTGCCGCCGGGCACGCCCGGCCGGGCCGTCTCCTGCGCCAGGAGGATCAGGATCAGCGCGTTCTTCGACCCCTCCTCCTTGGACGCCCCGACGACGAGGGTCTGGTTGAGCGTCACCGGCACCGACGCGCGGTAGAGGAGCGTCGGGATCACCCGCCCCTGGTCGTCCCTCTTCAGCCGCGAGAGCGCGAAAGGCGAGAGCAGCAGCTCCTCGCCGCTCCCCGCCGGGCCGATCGTGAAGTTCAGGATGTACTCGTCGCCCAGGCGGTAGGAGATCTGCCGCCCCTCGACGCCCTGCATCGTCGCCGAGTCGATCAGCGTGTAGTCGTTGAACTGGAACATGGACTTCAGCTTCGCGCCGAGCCCCCCGATCTCCCGCGCCATCGTTCCGGCGGGAGCGTCCGCCCGCGCCCGGACGAGCTTGACCGCGAAAGTGAAGCCGCGCGGAGGCGCGTCGAACTCGGCGATGACCTTCGCGATCGTCTTCAAGTTCTCCTCCCGATCCGTGACGGTCATCGCGTTCAAGCGCTGCGCCAGCGTGATCGAGGCCGAGTCGGAGAGGTGCGGCCGGATCAGCAGGGCCGCCTCCTCGACGCGCTTGTACTTCAGCACGAAGACCCGCACGGTCGCCTCGGAGCCGCCGGGGACGGGGGTGGGCCCCGGCGAAGCCGGCAGCGCGAGCGCGTCGAGCGACATGGCCACGAGGGCCGCGAAGAGAATTCCTTTTCTCACCGAATGAAAAACCCCGCCCGGGAACCGAGGCGCCCGGAACGCTTAGATGTCGATCGAGCGATCCACGATCCAGACCACGCGCGGCTGCCCCGCGCCCGGGTTGAAGTCGTAGATCGTCGCGTCCGCCGGAAACTTCTGCGCGCCGCCCGGCGGGGCCGGAAGGGCCTCGGCGGGCGCGGCCGCCGGCGAGAAGCCGGTCTCGGCCGCCTGGCGCGGAGCCGCCGCCGGAGCCTCACGCCTCGCGGGCGCTCCCGGCGCGAGAAGCGTCAGCAGGAGCGCCGCCGCGGCGGCCCCCGCCGCGCTCCAGCGCCGGCGGGAAGCGGGCGGCGCGATCCTGCGTTCCGCCTGCTTCAGCGCGACGCCGGCGCGGACGCCTTCGAGGACCCGGGCAACGTCCGACGCGGCCACGGAGGCGGATTCCGCGCCCGTCGGCGCGAAGAGGAAGAGCGGGTCGGCCGCGGCGGCCTCGGACCGGCACTGGTCGCAGGAGGCGAGGTGCTCGCGGAGGGCGGCGCGCTCCTCGCGCGTCAGCGCTTCCGCGGCGTAATCCTCGAAGCGGTCCCGAGTCTCGGCGCAGGAGAAGGTCATTCCTTCTCCTTGTCGCGGCGGCGCGCCAGTCCCGGCGAGATCCGCTCGATCTCGCGGCGCAGGGCCCGCCGCGCGTTGAAGAGGTGGTTGCGCACGGTGGACTCGCCGCAGTCGAGGATCGCCGCGATCTCGCTCGTCTCGAGGTCCTCGAGCTCGCGCAGAACGAACGCGGCTTTCTGCTTGCCGGTCAGCTTGCCGGCGACCCTCTGGAAGAGGCGCGAGGCGGAGTCGTCCTCGGCGGCGCGAGTCGTCTCGTTGCCGGTCTCGCTCTCGCGCATCTGCACGAGGTGGAGCGTCGCGGTGTGCGCCTTTTCGCGGCTCCGCGCGCTCCTCAGGAAATCGATCGCCAGGTTGGTCGCGATCCGGTAGAGCCAGGTGTTGAAGGAGTACGTCTCGTCGTACCGGGAGAGCTGCTCCCAGACGCGCAGAAAGGACATCTGCGCCACGTCGCGCGCGTCCTCGAGGTTGCCCACGATCCGGCGGGCGACCGCGACGACCGACGGGGTCTTGCGAACCACCAGCGCCTCGAAGGCGACCATGTCGCCGGAGCGCGCCTGGATGGCGAGCTCCCGGTCGGGGAGCTGGCCGACTTCCTCGCGCCGGCGGTTCTCGCTGTAGATGAGTTCCATCCGCTCCTTATACGGAGGTGGATCGTCCGGCGTTGGAGGCTTTTTGCCGTCCATAAGCCATTGAATGGTAGGGCCTTGGGGTCGCCGGGGCAAGCCTTCCGGAAACGGCGATAATTGCGTGAGATGTTCCTCTACAGAATCCTGTCCACCCTCGCCCTGATGGCGTACTTCCCGGTGGCGCTCTTTCGCTCGGTCACCGGCCGGAAGCAAATGGGCAGCCTGAAGGGAAAGCTGGGACTGCTTCCGTATCCCGACCTGGAGGGGGGGATCTGGGTCCACGCCGTCTCGGTCGGCGAGGTGGGAGTCGCTCGCAACCTGTTGACCGCATTGTCGAAGCGGGTTCCCGGAACACGGATGGGCCTATCGGTGACGACCGTCGCGGGCCTCGCGGCGGCGAGACGGGCCGCGGGCGGCGAGACGCCGGTTTTCTCCTTTCCGCTCGATCTGGCCGGACCCGTGGGGAAGGCGCTCGGGGCCGTCCAGCCCGGGGTCCTCGTGCTGACCGAGACGGAGCTGTGGCCGCTCCTGATCGATCGGGCCGCGCGGCGCGGAATCCGCGTCGCCCTCGTCAACGGGAGGATCTCCGAGCGCTCCTTCCGCCGCTACCGTCTCGTCCGAGGCTGGTTCTCCCGGGCGCTCCGCCAGGTGTCCCTCTTCGCGATGCAGAGCGAGCAGGACGCGGAGCGAATCCGCGCCCTCGGGGCCCCGGCGGAGCGGGTCTTCGTGACCGGCAACGTCAAGTACGACCTCGCGCCGGCTCCCCCGTTCGCCGACGCCGTCCGCCTCGCCGAGGCCGCGGCCGGCCGTCCGATCCTCGTCGCCGCATCGACCGGCCCGGGCGAGGAAGAGATCGTCCTCGACGCCTGGAAGACGGTCGAGCCGCTCCCCTTCCTCGCGATTGCCCCCCGCCGCCCCGAGCGTTTCGACGAAGTCGCCGGCCTGATCGAATCGAGGGGCTTTTCCGTAATCCGCCGTTCTGATCCAAACGTGCTTCCGGAGCCCAAATCACAAATCACAAATCACAAATCACAAATCTATCTTCTGGATTCCGTCGGCGAGCTCGCCTCCCTCTACGGCGAGGCGGTCCTCGCCTTCATCGGCGGAAGCCTCATCGCGACCGGCGGCCACAACCCGATCGAGGCATGGGCGCAGGGAGTCGCGGCCGTCGTGGGGCCGCACACCGAGAACTTTCGCGAGATCACCGAAGCCGGGGAGCGGGAGGGGATTCTGGAGAGGGCCGCCGACGGCCGTGAGCTCGCCCGCGCCATCCAGGCCGCGACGCGAGATACCGAATCGGCCGCCGCGAAGGGAGCGGCCGCGCGAGCCTTCGTCGCGAGGAGCCGGGGCGCCGCGGACGCGACCGCGCAGGCCGTCGCCGGGCTCCTTCCCGCCCGGCCGCGGGCGCGGGCGGCCGCCCCGTGATCTCGCGGCTCTACGCCCGGATCCTCGAAGCCCGGGCCCGCCGGTATGCTTCCGGGAAGATCCCGTCGGAGCGCCTGAACCATCCGGTCATTTCCGTCGGCAACCTCACGATGGGGGGAACGGGAAAGACGCCGTTCGTCGCGCACCTCGCCCGCCGGCTGAGGTTCGAGGGCAAACGCCCGGCGATTCTCTCGCGGGGTTACGGCCGGACCTCCAGGGGAGTGCTCCTCGTCTCGGAGGGGCACGGCCCGCTCGTCACTCCCGACGTCGGCGGAGACGAGCCGGTCGCGCTGGCGATGCGGCTGCCGGGCGTGATCGTGGCGGTCGGCGAGCGCCGGGCGGAGGCGGGGCGGGCCGCGGAAGCTGCGGGAGCGGACGTCTTCATCCTGGACGACGGCTTCCAGCATCTCGCCCTGGAGCGCGACGCCGACCTTCTCCTCCTCGACGCGAAGGACCCCTTCGGCGGCGGACGTTTTCCGCCGCGCGGGAGGCTGCGAGAGCCCCTCTCCGCGCTGGCGCGAGCCGACGCGTTCGTCTTCACGCGCGCCGAGGCGGACACGCCCTCGGCGGAGGCGCTCGCGACGCTGCGGCGCTGGAACCCGGCCGCTCCCGTCTTCACGGCGCGAGTGCGGGCGTCCGGCCTGTATGACGACAGCGGCGCGCCGGTGGAAGGCTCGGCGCTCCAGGAGCGAAGGTGCCTCGCCGTCTGCGGCATCGCGCGGCCGGAAGCGTTCGCGGCGACGCTCGCCGAGCTCGGCATCGGCGCCGAGCAGATCCTCGCCTTCCGCGACCACCATCGGTACACGGCGCGGGACCTCGCCCGGATCGAGCGGGCGGCGAGAGCTTCCGGCGCGGCGTGGATCGCCACGACGGAGAAGGACGCGGTCAAGCTGGGCGGAGCGCTCTCGCTTCCGACGGTGACGGTCCGCATCAGCGTGGAGGTCGGCGAGGCCGGCTTCTTCCCGTTCCTCGCGTCCCGCACTTCCGGCCCCTCCCGGACCGCGGCCCGGGCGGGGAGATGAAAGAAGACAGCGAGGGCCGGGAGGGAGGGTCCGCGGAACCCGGAACTCTCGACTCGAACGGGGGCAGGCCGGCCGCGCGGCACCGGCTCGAATACGCGCTGCTCAAGGGCGCTTTCGGAGTCCTGAAAATGCTGCCGCGGGAGGCGGCGACGGGATTCGGGCGCAGAGCCGCACGGCTCTTCTTCCGGTTCGCTCCTTCACGGCGCGAGATCCTCCGCAAGAACCTCGAGGCGGCTTTTCCCGAGAAGAGCGCGGCCGAGCGGGAAGCCATCGGCGAGGCGAGCGTCGCGAACCTCGGTGCGGCGTTCATGGAGTTCCTCGGGTCCTCGAAGCTGACGAGGGAGGACATCCTCTCGCGCGTGGTGCTCGACGGCGAGGAGAACTTCGCCGCCGCGAGAGAGCGGGGCAAGGGAGTCTTCCTCCTGTCGGCGCACTTCGGGAGCTGGGAGCTGGGAGCGATCCGCGCGGGCCTCGTCGCGCGGCCGATCGCTTCCGTGGTCCGGCCGCTGGACAACCCGCTGCTGGAGAGGGAGCTGGAGTACCGGCGAACGCGGCTGGGCAACCGGGTGATCCGCAAGAAGCAGGCGGCCCGCGAGATCTTGAAGTCGCTCCGCGAGCGCCAGACCGTCGCGATCCTGGTGGACCAGAACGTGATCCCGGAGGAAGCGATCTTCGTTCCGTTCTTCGGCCGGCCGGCGGCCACGACCCCGTCGCTGGCGCTCCTGCAGCTGAAGACCGACGCCGCGGTCGTTCCGGTCTTCACGTGGCCTCTGGGCGGCGGCCGATACCGGTTGAAGTTCGAGAAGCCCATCCTCGCGGCGGAGTTCGACGGAGAAGGAGGCCGCGAGGATCGGGTCTTAGCGGCGACGGCGCGCTACATGGCCGTGACCGAACAGGCGATCCGCGGAAACCCGGGCGCCTGGCTCTGGATGCACAACCGCTGGCGAACCCGGCCGAGGTGATGTCCAAAGCGAGGGTGGTGGTCGCGCCCAACTGGCTGGGAGATTGCGTGATGGCGATCCCGACCCTTCGCGCGATCCGGAGGGCGCACCCGCAGGATTCGCTGGCGATGCTGGCGAAGGCAGGCGTCGGGGGTCTCCTGCTCGCGAGCGGCAGCGTGGACCGGGTCCTCGAGCGGGGTTCCCTGCCGGCCGACGTTCGCGCTCTCGCCCGGGGCAAATTCGCCGAGGCCTGGCTCCTGCCCAACTCCTTCCGATCGGCGGTCGCGCCGTTTCTCGCCCGGATCCCCGAGCGGATCGGGTACTCCACGGACCGGCGCGGCGCGCTCGTCAACCGAGCCGTCGCCGAGCCCGCCCGGACGGCGCACCAGCTGCGCGACTACGACGAGCTGCTCCGCTCCCGCGGGATCGCGCCCGATACGGAGCCGCCGCGCCTGGCGGTCCCCCGGGATGCCGCGGAGCGCGCGCGAGCGGCCCTCCAGCGCGCCGGGATCGCCGGCGGGAGGCCGCTCGTCGTGCTCTGCCCGGGGGCCGCCTTCGGATGGACGAAGCGCTGGCCGGCGGAAAACTTCGGGGTCCTGGCCGACGCCCTTGAGAAGCGCGGGTACGGCAGCGCCGTGGTCATCGGACCGGGAGAAGAGGAGCTGGCCCGCCGGGCGGCCGCCGCCGCCCGCCTTCCCCTCCCCTCCCTGGGCCAGGACCTCGACCCCATCGGCCTCGCGGCGCTGCTTTCCCTGGCGCGCGTCGCGGTGGCGAACGACTCCGGGCCCTCGCACCTCGCGGCGGCCGTGGGAACTCCGGTCGTTGCCCTCTTCGGCCCCACCGATCCGGGACGGACTTCGCCTTCCGGCGCCCCGGCGGAGGTCCTCGACCGCTACGTCTTCTGCTCCCCCTGCTTCCTGACGGAGTGCCCGTACGGCCACGAGTGCCTGCGGGAAATCACCGCGGACATGGCGCTGGCGGCCGTCGAGCGTCTGGCCCGACCGTGACGATCCGGTAGGGGCCGAGTCTCGAGGGTGTAGCGGAGGCGAGGGAGCGAAGCGATCGAGGAATCCGGTGGTCGAGTACCGCTATCGGTGCGAGGGCGAGTAGATCCCTCGCTGCGCTCGGGATTACTTCAGCTCCGTGTTCCAGTAGGCCACGTCGAGGAAGTTGCGCCACGCCGGGTGGACCTTGTTCGACCCGAAGTGGCCGACCGGGTGCCACCGGGGCTTCCGGGGCTGTGTGATCAGCCTCATGGACGCCTCGTGCGGGCTGCGGTTGCCCTTCTTGACGTTGCAGGCGAGGCAGGCGCACACCACGTTCTCCCAGTTGGACCGCCCGCCTCGGGACAGCGGGATGACGTGGTCCAGCGACAGCTCCGAGGAGGGAAACTTGTGGCCGCAGTACTGGCAGCGGTTGCCGTCGCGCAGGTAAATGTTGTGGCGCGAGAACTTCACGTCCTGCCGCGGCAGGCGGTCGAACTCCTTCAACACGATGACGCGCGGAACGCGGATCGCCATCGAAGGCGTCAGGACGACCTCGTCCTGCGGCTGGACCGGGATGTCGCACCAGTTCTCGAACTCGTAGGTCGAGTAGTCCGGCAGCACGGCGCGGACGTGCCCCTTGTAGAAGAGCGAGAACGCCTTCCGCACCGAGGTGACCTGAATCGCCTGAAAGACGCGATTTAGGACGAGGACGTGACTATCCAGCATGCGACATTCTCGAAGACGCCAATTATAGTCAAAGGAGTGAGGAAATCCCGCCCGTGACCTCGCGCGTGCCGCGGAAACGGCTCCTCTCCGTCATTGACGCCTTCGCCGGCCGCCGCCTCGTGGTCGCCGGGGATTACGTCCTCGACCGGTTCCTCTACGGCCATCCCAAGCGCGTCAGCCGCGAGGCGCCGGTCCTGATCCTCCGGTTCTGGAAGGAGGAGCACCTCCCCGGCGGCGCCGGCAACACCGCCGCCAACGTCCGGTCCCTGGGAGGAGTCCCGATCCCGGTCGGCGCGGTCGGGAAGGACGAGGCGGGCCGCACGCTCCTCGCGGTCCTGCGGGAACGAGGGATCGACACCGACGGCCTCCTCGGCGCGCGCAACTACGAGACGCCGACCAAGACGCGGATCCTGGCCGGCGCGCCGCACGGCATCAAGCAGCAGGTCGTGCGCTACGACCGCGAGTCGAACCTGCCCGAAAACGCGGCCCTGGCCGCCCGGATCGCCGACGCCCTCGAGCGCGGCGCCGCCAGAGCGGACGCCGCGGTGCTCTCCGACTACGGCTACGGCGCGGTCCCGAAAGACGCCGCCGGGATCCTGCGCGGCAGCCTCCCCTCCGGCGCGCCGATCCTCGTGGACTCGCGCCACGGCATCTCCGGCTTCGCCGGGGCCGACGCGCTGACCCCCAACGAGGAGGAGCTCGAGGAATGGATCGGCCGGCCCCTCGGCGACTCCGGCGAGGAGCTCGCGAGCGCGGCGCGGGCGCTCCAGTCGGCCGTCGCCTCGCGGATCGTTCTCGTCACCCGCGGATCCAAAGGCATGGCCCTCTTCCAGGACGGCGCCGCGCCGCTCACGATCCCGGTCCACGGCACCGACCAGGTCGCCGACGTCACCGGAGCGGGAGACACCGTGCTCGCAGCCTTCTCGCTCGCCCTCGCCTCGGGCGCCTCGCCGGTCGAAGCGGCGCTCCTGGCGAACTTCGCCGGAGGCATCGTCGTCATGAAGATGGGGACCGCCACGGTGACCCCCGAGGAGCTCAAGGACGCGGTGAGCTCGGACCGGGCGATCCTGTCGGATCGATGACGTCGAAGATCCTCTCGCGGGACGCCGTGCTGCTCCTGGCGAACCAGATGAAGCAGGCCGGGTGCACGGTCGTGTTCGCCAACGGCGCGTTCGACCTCCTGCACGTCGGCCACGTCCGGTACCTCGAAGCGGCGCGCGACGAAGGGAACTTCCTCGTCGTCGGCGTCAACTCGGACCGCTCGGTTCGCGCCGCGAAGGGACCGGGGCGGCCCATCCTCCCCGAGAACGAGCGGGCCGAGATCGTCGCGGCCCTCTTCTGCGTGGACGCCGTCGTGCTCTTCGACGAGGATTCGCCCGCGGAGCTGATCGCCGCCCTGCGGCCGGCGGTCCACGCGAAGGGAACCGACTACTCCGCGGGATCGGTTCCCGAGCGGGACGTGGTCGCCTCCTACGGCGGCCGCACCGCCATCGTCGGCGACGCGAAGGACCACGCCACGACCGACCTGATCGAGCGGATCCGAAAATCGGAAACCGGAAACCGGAAACCGTGATGCGCGCCCCGATTCCCGATTCCCGGTTTCCGATTCACGGCACATGCGGATCCTGATCGTCCGCCTTTCTTCGCTCGGCGACATCATCCACGCGCTGCCGCTGGCGTTGAACGCCCGCATGGGCGGGGCGACGGTGGCGTGGCTGACCGAGCGCGGGTACGGAGGCCTCCTCGAGGGCAACCCGAGTGTCGAGAAGCTCTTCCTCGCCGACACGCGGCGCTGGCGAGGCAATCTCGCCTCGATCACCCACTGGAAGGCGGTCGTCGAGCTTCGGCGGGAGCTCAAGGAGTTCGCTCCCGACGCGACGCTCGACCCGCAGGGGCTCTGGAAGTCGGCGCTCCTGGCGAGGCTCGCGGGGGCGCCGGTCATCGGCTTCTCGGCCGGCTCCCGAAGAGAGCCCTCCTCCGCCATGCTGGCGCGGATGGGGGTGGACATCGCCGCCGAGGCCGAGCACGTCGTGGATCAAAATCTGACCCTCCTGACGGCCATGAGCCTGCCGGTCACGCGCCGGGCGCCGGACGCCCGCTACCTCCTGGACCGGGAAGACCCGAAGGCGGCGGCCTTTCTGCGGACCCTTCCGACGCCGTTCGTGCTCTACCACCCGGGCTCGGCCCGCATGGCGAAATCCTGGGGGGAGCGCAACTACGCGGACCTGGCGGCCAGGCTGCGCAAGGAGCTCGGCGCCTACACCGCCATCTCCTGGGGACCGGGCGACGAGCGGCGCGCCGCGAGGCTCTCGAAGCTGCTGCCGTACTCGGCGACGATGCCGGCGCTCGGGTTTCGCGGGCTCGCGCAGGTCATGGCGCGCGCGATGCTCTTCGTCGCGGGCGACACCGGCCCGGTCCACCTCGCCGACGCCGTCGGAGCTCCGGCGCTCGCGATCTTCGGCCCCGACGCCTACCGCCGCAACGTCCCCGAGCGCAACCGGCCTTACCGCGGGGCCGCCTTGAGTTACGATCAGGCGGGGTCCGTCGACGCGGTCGCGCGCAAGGCCGTCGAGCTGGTGAAGAACGCCGGAATGATCGAGGTGTGAAGAAACTGTTCCTGGCGCTTTCCCTGGCCGCACCGTCCCTCGCCGCGCAGGAGAAACCCGAGCCTCCCCCGTTCCTCGGCGAGAAGCTGCGCTTCGCGATGTCGATCCTCGGCGTGGCGGGAGGAGAAATGACGCTCTCCGCCGCCGCGGCGGAGCTGGAGGGCAAGCCGGCCTACAAGTTCGAGATGGGGGTCATCTCCAACGACTTCCTCTCGAAGTTCTACGTCGTGCGCGACACGATCGTGTCGTGGATCGAGCCGGGCACCTTCCGGTCGCTGCGCTACGAGAAGCACGCGGTCGAGGGCAAGCGCGTACGGGACGAGCTGACGGAGTTCGACTACGAGAAGGCCGTGGCGATCCAGGACGGCAAGCCCGCGCCCCTGGAGGACGCGACGCTCGACACGCTCTCCTCGGTCTACTACCTGCGGACACTCGCGTTGGACGCGGGGAAGCCGCCGTCGCTGCACGTCTTCTCGGGCAAGCCGCACATCCTGACCGTCGAGATCCAGGGAAAGGAGACGATCGAGGTCCCGGCCGGGAAATTCCAAACGATCCGGGTCGAGCCCAAGAGCGCGGGAAGCAGCCTCGTCGGCCGGAACCTGATCCTGTGGCTGACGGACGACGCGAAGCGGGTTCCCGTCCAGCTCCGCTCCAAGCTGAAGGTGGGGACGCTGGTCGGGAAGCTCAAGTCCATCGAGACCAGGCCCCTCGAGACGAAGTGAGGTGCCGGCTAAGGTACAATCACGGGCTTCCATGGCCGTAAAATTAGGCGATCTCCTGCTCAAGGCGAAGCTGATCTCCCAGGAGCAGCTCGACGCGGCCTTGAAGTCCCAGCGCGAGGAGGGGGGCAAGCTCGGCGAGGCGCTCGTCCGGGTGGGCGCGGTCACCGAGAACGACATCACCGAAACGCTCTCCCAGCAGTTCGGCGTGCCCTCGATCGACCTCGGCAGCTTCGAGATCGACGCCGCGGTCATCAAGATCGTGCCGGGCGACGTCGCCCGCAAGTACGGCGTCCTTCCGGTCAACAAGACCGGCGCGACCCTGACGATCGCCATGGGCGACCCGACCAACGTCTTCGCCATGGACGACATCAAGTTCATGACCGGCTACAACGTCGAGCCGGTCGTGGCCTCCGAGGTCGCCCTGCGCAAGGCGATCGACCGCCACTACGGGACCCCGCGGTCCGTCGTGCTGAAGGAGAAGGCGCGGCCGACCTCCGCCACGCCCGCCTACGCCCCCCCGGAGGGGGGAAGCCTCGACGACGTCATGGCCTCCTCCGCGCTGACCGCCGACGACATGGCCGCCGTAGGTCTCGGCGAGATCAACATGGACGAGATCACGGGCGTCGAGGCCGGCGCCGACGTGGACGTCATCAAGGGGGAGGAGGGCGAGGAGATCGACCTCGTCAACCTGGCCAAGTCCTCCGAGTCCGCCCCGATCATCAAGCTCTCCAACCTGATCCTCGTCGAGGCGCTGAAGGCGGGCGCCTCGGACATCCACGTCGAGCCGTACGAGAAGGAGTTCCGCGTCCGCTTCCGCATCGACGGGATCCTTCACAACATCATGGCGCTGCCGATGCGCACGCGCGACCCGCTGATCTCGCGCTTGAAGATCATGGCCAAGCTCGACATCTCCGAGAAGCGGCTCCCGCAAGACGGCCGGATCAAGATCCGCCTGCGCGTCGAGGACCGCTCGCGCGACCTCGACCTGCGCGTCTCGACCGTGCCGGCGCAGTTCGGCGAGAAGGTCGTCATGCGGCTTCTCGACAAGACGAAGCTGCAGCTGGACATGACGCAGCTGGGCTTCGAGGCCGAGCCCCTGCGCCGCTTCCGCGAGGCGATCGACAAGCCGTACGGCATCGTTCTCGTCACGGGGCCGACCGGATCGGGGAAGACCAACACTCTCTACTCCGCGATCGCGCAGCTGAACGACCCGACCGTCAACATCCTGACCGCCGAGGACCCGATCGAGTTCAACCTCGCGGGCATCAACCAGGTCCAGATGAAGGAGCAGATCGGGCTGACCTTCGCCTCGGCGCTGCGCTCCTTCCTCCGGCAGGACCCCGACATCATCCTCGTCGGCGAGATCCGCGACTTCGAGACGGCCGAGATCGCGGTCAAGGCCGCCCTGACGGGGCACCTCGTGCTCTCGACCCTGCACACCAACGACGCGCCCTCGACGATCTCCCGGCTCATGAACATGGGCATCGAGCCCTTCCTCGTCGCGACCTCGGTCAACGCCATCTGCTCGCAGAGGCTCGTGCGCCGGGTCTGCGCCAACTGCACCGAGGAGGTCGAGACTCCCCCCCAGATGCTCATCCAGGTCGGGTTCGCCCCCGATGAGGTCAAGGCCCTGAAGATCAAGCGCGGCCGGGGGTGCGATCGGTGCGGGAACTCCGGCTACAAGGGGCGGATCGGCCTCTACGAGGTGCTCCAGTTCTCCGACGAGATCCGGGAGATGGTCCTCTCGGGCTCGACCTCCATCGAATTGAAGCGCAAGGCGATCGAGGAGGGGATGGTTTCCCTGCGATCCTCGGGCCTCCAGAAGATCCGCCAGGGGGTCACGACCCTCGAGGAAGTCCTCCGGGAGACTGTCCTTTAGGCCAACCCCTTGGGGATAAATCGGTAGCTTTTCTTTCCGCCGGGGAGCGGCTACACTTACGTACTTCCCTAGGGAACCGATGCCCAGCGACACGACACTCCACCAGCTCCTCAAGCAGATGGTCGAGATGGGGGCTTCCGACCTTCACCTGACGACCAACTCGCCGCCGATGGTCCGGTTGGACGGGCGGCTGATCCCGCTTCCGTATCCGCCTCTGACGGTGTCGGAAACCAAACACCTCGCGTACTCGGTCTTGACCGACAGCCAGAAGCACCGCTTCGAGGAGACGCTGGAGCTCGACTTCTCCTTCGGGGTCAAGGGGCTCGCCCGCTTCCGCGCCAACAACTTCAACCAGCGCGGCGCGGTCGCCGGCGTATACCGGCAGATCCCCTACCAGATCCTCGGCTTCCGCGAGCTGGGGCTGCCGCCGATCGTCGAGACCCTCTGCGACAAGCCGCGCGGGTTGATCCTCGTGACCGGGCCCACGGGCTCCGGCAAGACCACGACGCTCGCCGCGATGCTCGACAAGATCAACATCGAGAAGCAGCTCCACATCGTCACGATCGAGGACCCTATCGAGTTCCTGCACGGCCACAAGAAGTCCCTGGTCAACCAGCGCGAGCTGCACGCCGACACGCACTCCTTCCCCAACGCGCTGCGCGCGTCGCTGCGCGAAGACCCCGACGTCGTGCTGATCGGCGAGATGCGCGATCTCGAGACGATCGAGTCGGCCCTCCGCATCGCCGAGACCGGCCACCTGACGCTCGCCACGCTGCACACGAACTCGGCCATCTCCTCGATCAACCGCATCATCGACGTCTTCCCCGCGCACCAGCAGACGCAGATCCGCACGCAGCTCTCCTTCGTCCTCGAGGGGATCCTGTGCCAGTCGCTGCTCGAGCGCGCGAGCGGCAAGGGCCGCATCATGGCGATGGAGGTGCTGGTGCCCAACGCCGCGATCCGGAACCTCATCCGCGAGGACAAGGTCCACCAGATCTACTCGATGATGCAGACGGGCCAGTCCAAATTCGGGATGCAGACCTTCAACCAGTCGCTCGCGACGCTGTACCACCGCAAGCTGATCACGCTGGAGACCGCGCTGTCCCGCTCCTCCAACCCCGACGAGCTCCAGGAGCTCATCGGCCGCGGGGCGGGCCTGAACGTGGCCGCTCCGCCCGCCGTCGCCGGCAGGCGAGTCTAAGGATCCCGCGCGTGCCGAGCTACGCCTGGAAAGGGCGCAACCGCGCGGGCCTGGTCAAGGAAGGGGTCCTCGCCGCCGACTCCAAGGAAGTCGCGCTGGCCTCCCTGCGGCGCCAGAACATCGTCGTCACCGGCATTCGGGAGCGCGGCAAGGAGATCTCGCTCACCAAGGTCGGAAGGAAGGTCCCGCCCAAGACGCTGGCGGTCTTCACCCGGCAGTTCTCCGTCATGATCGACGCCGGCCTGCCGCTGGTGCAGTGCATCGAGATCCTGGCCAACCAGCAGGAGCACAAGAATTTCCAGAAGATCCTCCTCCAGGTGCGGCAGGACGTCGAAGCCGGCTCCACGCTGGCCGACGCGATGCGCCGCCACCCGAAGGCCTTCGACTCCCTCTACGTCAACATGGTCGCGGCCGGAGAGGCGGGCGGCATCCTCGACACGATCCTCCAGCGGCTCTCGGTCTACATCGAGAAGGCCGTCAAGCTGAAGTCGCAGGTCCGCTCGGCGCTGATCTACCCGGTCGCGGTCATCGTCATCGCGGCGGTCGTCGTCGCGATCATCCTGCTGAAGGTCATCCCGACCTTCGCCGCCCTCTTCACGAGCCTCGGCGCCGAGCTGCCGCTGCCGACCCGGGTGGTCATCGCGGCGTCGAACTTCCTCGCCCGGTACTTCATCTTCTTCGTCATCGCGGTGGCCGCGCTGGTCTACGCCATACGCCGCTATTACGCGACCTACAGCGGAAGGCGCGTCATCGACGGACTGCTCTTGAAGTTCCCGATCCTCGGCCCGATCTTCCGGAAGGTCGCGGTCGCGCGCTTCTGCCGGACGCTGGCAACGCTGACCTCCTCGGGGGTGCCGATCCTGGAAAGTCTCGACATCACCGCCCGAACGGCCGGCAACGCCGTGGTCGAGGACGCCATCTACGAGACCCGAAAGAGCGTCGAAGGCGGGAAGACGATCGTCGAGCCGCTGCGGGCGACCAACATCTTCCCGAACATGGTCGTGCAGATGATCGGAGTCGGCGAGCAGACCGGCGCCCTGGACGCGATGCTGAACAAGATCGCGGACTTCTACGAGGATGAGGTGGACGCGGCGGTCGCGGGCCTGGTCAAGCTGCTCGAGCCGATCCTGATCTTCATTCTCGGCGTCATCATCGGCGGGATCGTCATCGCGATGTACCTGCCGATGTTCACGCTGATCAACAAGATCGGATAGGTGTCCTCCCGCTCGCTGAACCTGCAGACGGCGATCCGGCTCGCCGTCCTGATCGTCATCCTGATCTCCGCCGTCCTGCTCCACACGAGCTCGGCGGGAGACCTGCCCCTGACGTTCCTGTACTTCCTCCTCGCGCTCAACGGCGCGGCCCTGACGCTGGGGATCTTCCAGTGGACGATGGGACGGTCGCTCCCCTACACGGTCTGCGCCTACGTCCAGTCGCTGGGCGACATCCTGCTCGTCACGCTCCTCGTCTACGCCTCCGGCGGGCCCTACTCCGTCTTCAACTTCCTCTTCCTGGTCGTCATCGGCGCGTCGGCGTTCCTGCTGGTGAAGCCGGGCTCGATCGTCATCGCGACCGTGGCCTCGCTCTCCTACGGGACCGTCGTCGAGCTGCTCGCCAAGGGGGTCCTGCCCGCCCCGCCCGTCACGCCCGTCTCCGACTGGGCCGGCAGCCAGGTCCGCTACAACTTCGGCATCTCGGTAGTCGGGTTCTACGGCGTCGCCTTCATGGCGGGCTACCTCTCCGAGAAGCTCCGCGCGACGCGCAGCGAGCTCGCCCGGCGCCAAAAGGCCCTCCAGAAGCTCCAGAACCTCCACGGCAACGTCATCGCGACGATGTCCTCGGGACTGATGACAACCGATTCCCAGCAGCGCATCACGTTCGTCAACCGCGCGGGGGGCGCGCTGCTCGGCGTGGACCCGGCGCACGCGGTCGGCATGCTTCTCTCGGACTTCGATTTCGAGCTGCCGGAGAACTGGACGACGGTCTGGGACCGCGACGGCGGCTGGGACAGCTTCCGCGGAGAGATCGAGATCAACCGCAAGAGCTCGCGGCGCGTCATCGGCTACTCGCTGCGCGGCTTGATGGACGCCGACGGCGAGCTCGGAGTCCTGATCCTCTTCCAGGACCTGACCGAGATCAAGAAACTCGAGCGGCGCGCCCGCTTCAACGAGCAGCTCGCGGCGGTCGGCGAGCTCGCCGCCGGGATCGCGCACGAGATCCGGAACCCCCTCGCCTCGATCTCGGGGTCCGTCCAGGTCCTCTCCAACGAGCTGACGGTCGGGTCGGCCGAGCGGCGGCTGATGGAGATCATCGTCTCCGAGTCCAACCGCCTCTCCAAGATCCTGGAGGACTTCCTCCGCTTCGTCCGCCCGCAGGAGCGGCGGGTCGCCAACTTCGACGTCGCCAACACCCTGACCGAGGTCATGGACCTGTTCAAGCTCTCCGACGAGGTCTCCGACTCCCACCGCATCGAGGTCGTCGTCGAGCCCCCGCACTCGACCCTCTCGGGAGACCGCGACCAGGTGCGGCAGATCATCTACAACATCGCCAAGAACGCGGTCCGGGCGATGGACGCCGGCGGGACCCTGACCGTCCTGGGGCAGGAAAGCCCCGGCTGGTATAGCATTCGCTTCATCGACACAGGACGGGGGATGAACCAGGAGGAGCTGAGCCGCCTCTTCACGCCCTTTTCCACCGCCTTCGACGGCGGGACCGGCCTCGGGATGGCGATCGTTCGGAGGATCGTGGAGGACCATGGAGGCTCGATCGAAGCGGACTCGACCCCCGGCGAGGGAACGACGGTGACGGTGACGCTGCCGCGGCAGGCGGCGCGCCGCGAGGGCCCGCCCGCGCGGCCCACCCTCCAGGAGGCCGCGTCTTGAGCGGGGCGCGCCTGCTGATCGTGGACGACGAGGCGTCGATCCGCGACATGCTGGCCTTCTTCTTCCACAAGCGGGGCTTCGAGGTCCTGACCGCGTCGAACTACGCCGAGGGGTCCGCCTCGGCGCTGCGCTCCTCGCCCGACCTGATCCTCTGCGACATCAAGATGCCCGACGGCAACGGGCTCGACCTGCTGCGCAAGACCAAGGCCGAGAACCCCAAGACGCCGGTCATCATGATCACCGCCCACACGTCGGCCAAGGACGCGATCGAGGCGATGAAGGCCGGGGCGGTCGACTACATCTCCAAGCCGTTCGACGTCGAGGAGCTGGGCCTGCTGGTGGACCGGGCGCTCGGCGAGAAGCAGCTCCAGGACGAGAACATCTACCTGAAGCAGGAGCTCGCGGCCAAGTACACCTTCGCCAACATCATCGGCAAGGGGTCGCGGATGCAGGAGATCTTCCGCACGATCGAGAGGATCGGGCGGGTC